>JBAWVO010000191.1:0-12503 GCA_037147235.1 Planctomycetota bacterium
CACACAAAGCCGAAACCAAGTTGACCCCGGCCGTGGGCTACATCCGCATGAGCGGAGACAGACAGGAAAAGAGCCCGGCACAACAGCGGGTGGAAATCACCAAACTTGCCAAGAACGAGGGCTTCGCGGTCTTGGAGTGGTTTACCGACGAGGCAATCACCGGCAACACCACGACCGAGGATCGGGCAGGGCTGGCCGCGCTGTTGATCGCGGCGAAGGCCCGCAAGTTCAAGACCGTGCTGGCATTGCACACGAACCGCATCAGCCGGGAAGACCCGATGGACGCGGTTGTCTTCTACAACCAGTTGCGTAAGGCCGGCGTGGGCCTGCATACTTGTGCCGAGGGAGCCATCGACCTGGACAGCTTCACCGCGCAACTTTTGCTATTCGTGAACCAGAAGGCCAGCAATGACTTCTTGACCAACTTGTCGCAAAGAACGCTTATCGGCAAGATCGCCAACGCCAAGGCTGGCGGAAGGAACGGGGGACCGGCCGTCTACGCGATGGATCGGGCGATATTCGCGGACGACGGGCACTTTATCCGCCGACTCCAACCCGGCGAATGTATTAAAATGCCAGGGCACCACGTACGGCTGACCCCCTCGACAGACGCGACGAAGATCGAGGCAATCCGCTACGCCTACAACCGCCTCGATACCGCCGATCTATCCTTCCGCGAACTTGCCCGCGAACTGGAAACACGCGGATACCCGAGCCCCAGGGGGACCGGTTGGACTCACAACAACGTGATACGGTTGCTTTCCACGAAAGCCTACATCGGCGTGGCGCAATGGGGCCGCGAGGCGTGGGGCGAGTATTACACGGCCGTGGGGGAAGAGATCATTCCCGCAGGAAAGACCACCGCGAAACACGGCCACCGGAAGCAACAGGAGGACGCCATAGCGATTGAGGGAGCCCACGAAGGAATAATCCCCCCCGAGTTATTCAATCGCATCCAGAGCAAGCTAGTACGTCAGGCGAGCCCGCGAGCGACAGGCAGCCGAGAAGATTACCCATTGGCCGGGTTGCTGTTTTGTGAGCATTGCGGCGAAAAGATGATCGGTGAAAAGTGGACGAGGCGCGACCGTCACGGCAATGTGGCCTATCGGTATGTGAACTATGTTTGTGGAACCTACGCGAAATTCGGCATTGATGAGGCGCACACTTGCGGTCACCATGCCGTGGACGCCCAGCGGGTTCTTGGCTGGCTGGTCTACAAGCTACAGGAGGAGCTTCTAGGCCCCGGACGGGACGAACTGGTCAAGGAGATCACCAAGCAGCTAAAAGGCCAAGCCAGGGCCACAGGCGGCGACGTAGAGCGGTTGACCAAGAGGGCCGGCGATCTTGACCGGGAAGTCGGCCGACTGGTCAAGGCGATCCGCACCATCGACGCGGCCGAACTGGTCGAAGAACTGGAGATTGTCAGGGCCGAACGCGACCGGGTAAAAGCCGAGTTGACCCAGGCCGGCAGATTCGCCCATGCCGAAGACATCGACGCCGAGGCCCAGAAGATTGCAGATCAACTATGGGCGACCGGCCAGCAGTTGCAGACCAAAGACCCGGCAACCCTCCGCGGCCTACTCCACAAGATGGTGGATAAAATTACGTGCCGATGGAACCGAATACCCGGCCGGCAGCGGACACGGTATGAGCTTGCGGAAGGCGACGTAGAGTTGCACCCGCAAACGCTGAATGATGTTTGTCGGGTTGTGGAGCGTACGTTACCTGGTACTTGCCGAGGTAAAACGGCTTTGTAATGGTCACCTTGTGGACCGGCTTCTCAATGTCGTTGCCCATCATGAACTCACCAGCCGGAATCAAGACCATTTCCAGCTTGATACCATTGCCTAAGTCAACCGCAATTTCTTTCTGAACATACGGCTCGGGTTGTATGGAAGAGTTCGGCCGTACATCAGGGGTGAACGAGCAAAACTCCGTGGCATTAGCCACCCCCAATGCCACGGCCCAGCTCTCTACGGCCCAACGGGCAAGGTCTTCCACGAGGCCAAAATTCTCGTGCAATCGCTTGGTCAACCGCGCAATGACCAACTCTTTCGGCACCCCGACGGAAGACTGGCGTAGCTCAGTTGCGGCACCATCCCGCGCGGCAGCCACCAGCGCAACAATCTCCCGCTTATATTCTCCGCAGACATCGCGCAGCAGGGCCTCGCAACGCCGCGCGTCGTTACTGAGATCAAGACCGAATCGGCCGACCAGTTCCGTCAGTTTGCTGCGCACGATGTCCTGCATGGGCGTTCTTTCAGTCATTCGTCAGTACCGGATTTCGCCTTCCACCTTGCCAAAATGTACTTTCGTCTTGTCGGCTAGGCGGACGCTGCGGCCCGGTTCGATGTCCTTGACGCTGCCGTCGGGCATCGTCGCTACCCACTTCTCGCCGGTGCAGTTCTTCAGGCCCCAGATGTTCGGGTCGGTAGGATGCGTATTGACCTCGGCGCAGACGTTCGCAAAATCAAAATCCTTCGAGGGGTCGAGGTGGTGCGGGTAGAGTTTGCCGTCGTGGGACAGCATGACGGTCGCCCGGCTCATGCGGATGCGGAAGGGCAATTGCAGTTCCTTCTTGCACGACCAACACGTATCAGGCTTGCCGCCGTCGGCCTTGACCGCGTCGGGGTCATGGAAATTCTCGCTACCACACGCTGCGCAGTAGAAGATCGAGTCCCGAAGCTGGGAGAGCACCTTTCGCCACTCGCCTTCCAAAACTCGGCCATGCTCGGGATCTTTCAGTCCCGTCGTAAACGCCCGAGTGAACGTGTCGCGTAGGAATTGCGGGAAGATGGGCCAGTAAACCAGCGCGTTGTGGCCGCCCTCGGTACTGCCGTCCCGGTCAACGCTCTTGTCCACGGCTCGGTTCGACGTGTCGCTGGGATCGAAGATGAAAAGCGGTGCGGTGCCGAACATCTTCTCTTGCGATGGCAGATCCCAGCAATGGATGGAGAGGACTCTCTTCCCCTTGAGCGGATGGTGGATGTGGAAAATGAAGAAGAGCAACACGGACAGAGAATACAAATCGGTTTGCCGACTGGGCAGAGTTTCGCGGCGGACAATCTCCGGTGCCATGAACTCGGGCGTTCCCAACACGCTGACCTTGGGCGAGCGGTTCGTGGTCACGTTGTCATTGTCGCAGATCAGCACCTCGCCGCTATCGGGATCGAAAAAGGCGTTTCCGAAGGAAATATCGCGGTAGCAAAGCCCCTTGGCATGTAGCTTGAAAAAGCTGTCGGCTAACCCCAACCCCACGGTTGCCAAAACCCGGAATGTCGGATCAATGCGGTTGCTCATCAAGTCCAGCAGGCCCTTGAATCGCGGCTCGCGGAGCCGCATGAGGTAGCCGAAGCCCTTTACGCCGGAGGCACTTGCCATGTCCAGCGGCCAGAGGAAGGCATCACTGGGCGGCGACTCCTTGAAGAGGTTTTGCAAGGTCTCTCGCTGGTCGGCGGTGGCCGTTTGCGGGTAGTACCATTTCAGCGCGAAGCTGCCGCCGGCCAATCGCGCCTGGTAAACCTCGCCTTGGCCGCCGCCGCCGAGAAACTTTTCGACCTGGCACGGCTGGCCGGAAGTCTTGGTCTGCACAACTTGCCCAGTTTTTAGAAGTTCGTTCACGATAATGTTCCTTGGGATTCAGGCGGTTCTTGCTCGACAACCGCAGGTTTGCCAAGTGGCGGTTCGCGGCGGTAGATGATCCCCACCGTGATGTCGTCGCCGCTTCCGTTGCTGGATGTCTCTTCCAACCATGCGGGAAGATTGTTTTTGACCTCCTCGGCCCCCTCCGTGCGAAGCATGTCGAGATAGTCGCGGCCCACCTTGAGGAATGCGTCGGGGGAAACGAATGAGTTAGCATAGCCATCCGTCGAGAGAAAGACGAGTCCCGGCAGGGAATGTTGAATTACCCTGAACTCGAAACGAAACTGCCTCGCCGCATCGTCCTGACACAAGGACGTCGTCTCATTGGCAATCAGCGCCTCGTCTCTGGCGATGACGCGGCCAACCTCATCGGTGGCGTCGTAGGCCGCCAGGATGTCGCCGTCGCCCAGTTGGAAGCAGATCAGAAACTCGTTGGTCAGAATCGCCACTAGGATCGTCGTGCCGTAGGCGACGTAATGCTGTTCGGGGCGAGCCGCACGCTCGCTAGCTGCTGCCCCCGCCTGCTCCGCCAAGCGGGCCAGTTCGTCCTCGGTAAACGGCTTCCCGGCGACATGCTCCTTCACCTGCCGCTGCCACTCCCGAACAATCTCGGCAGGCAAACCTTGCTTGGCGGCGTTCTTCACGGCGGAAAAATCGGCCCCTTGCATGCCATCAAGGAACTTGCGGCAGACCTCGACTGCCGTCTCCACGGCGAATTGTGCCCCTACGTCGCTGCGAAAACTCTTGGGGCTGCCATGCCCGTCCGCCACGGCCAGGACGACCGGCGGCGAGCCGTCGGGGGCAATGTAATGGCCAATCGCGTCCTGATTGGGCAGCTTGTTGCGCAGATGCGACGCGCCCGTTTGGCTGTGGCAAATGACGCCCCAGCGGCAATCGGTATTTACATGCGACATGGCTGTTGGCTCCCGGAATCAGCAGGATAGGCGATTAGGACTTGGTAGGATGGACTTCCAAGTCCGTCCATAAACAAAATAGACGGACCTGGAGGTCCATCCTACAATTCGACCAACTTATTCCGTGTCAAGCCCTTACCAGGAATCGTCAGCCGTTGTCGGCAGGGCATCTGGGGGCGGGGCGGGGATCGGAACATGACCGGTATCTGGCTGATCCTTGGTCCGGGTTGCCGGGTTGGAAGCGGCTTTCAAGGGTACGGTCGAGGCCCACTTGACCATTCTCGCCAGTTCGGGGGCACTGTTGGCAACCAGGGGCTTCACCTCCGTGTTGCCGATGAACTTCTGCAAGACGTCTTGGTCGGCATCCTCGCCGATGGCAATGGCAATCCGTACCGCTTTCTTGCCCCAAGGCTGGTCCATGAGGGCTTTCAGGCCGGTGTTGAAGTCGTCGGTGGGCTGCCCATCGGAGAGCAGCACCAAAACCGGGGGCAGGCCGCGATCAGGCATATTCTTGACATCGGGGGCCTTGGCGACCTCGCACAAGGCAAGCCCCATGTCGGTGACGCCATCGGCACTCAGGTCGGTCCACTGGAAATCGTGGATGTCGGTCGGCTGAGAGACGTGCCATTGTGCGCCATCGGCGAACTTGATGGCCCGGACAAAAACCTGTGCGTTTGGATTCTCGTCGGCCACATCCCGCATCGGTTTGATGCACTCGCGAATGGCAAAGTTGACCGACTCGATCTTCTTCCCTTGCATCGACCCCGAGCAGTCGACGAGCCATATAAACTGCAACGGCCGTTTGGCCAATTCACCACCGGGACGGTTTGCCATGCCATGCTCTCCTTATTGGTACGTTATTTCAGCTATCCTCGGCCCCTATTATCGGATTGGGACGTTTGCTAACTCTCACAATGAGGGGGGGCAGATATTAGTCTAACAATTGAGAAGCCAGACAACCAGCCCCTCTAAACCAACTCTAAACCAACACCTGTTCGCAATCCGTTGACAATTGCTCAGAGCCTGATAGAATTGGGAGAAACGGGGAAGGTTTAGACTGGCACAGACATGAACAGGGTGGACCTTCAACTAACGGAGTGCTCCCATGGATCAAGGCCCACTGGTAATGCAACAGATTGACGCTGGTGCGAGATTCGTTCGCGAATTCGCCAAGTATACACCCCTTCAATCTGCCTTCTGGCTTAAAGGCACCGCAGACAATGAGTGGTATCTGTATGTGGCGGGCGATCAAATCAACGACTCAAATTTCGCCGTCGCCTATGGAGAAGTGACGCGGATTACTACGAAGATACCAGACCCCTGGCTTGACCCATTCCAAATCAAGGTCGTGGGGGCGAGCAAGCCAGTAGCCAAAGCCGTTCTGCAGATTCAAGAGCAATATCCCGGGATGCTCCCGACTCGCTATCACGGCCCCCCGCTCGGCGGATTGTGCATTGAGGAGGTCTACATTTATCCTCTTTCGATCAGTGTCCCTGCCTAGTTTGGGCCGCGCGCCTCACCGTATCCGCTGAAGCATCAACATAACCTACGCCAACTTCCCCAACTCCTCCCACAATCGCGCGCTGGCCTTGATCCCACGATGATAATCGGCCAAGGAGAACTTCTCGTTGGGGCTGTGGGCGTTGTCGTCGTCTTGGCCCCAGCCCAAAAGTAATACGTCGGCGTGCAGGGCCTCATGAAACTTGGCAACGATGGGGATCGAGCCGCCTTCGCGCGAGTAGACCGGCGCGCAGCCGAATGCCTGCTCGAGCGCACGCGCGGCCGCAGCCACGTAGCGGCTCTCCAGGGGCACCGTCACGCCGGGCGAGCCGTGGAAGTCTAGCAGTTCTACCTTCACGCCGGGCGGCGTGATTTCAGGCAGCCAACGCTCCAGCGCGGCGGTGATTTTTTCCGGCGACTGATTCGGAACCAGGCGAAAGCTGAACTTGGCACCGGCCTTGCCAGGCAAGACCGTCTTGGCGCCCTCGCCTTGGTAGCCGCCCCATAAGCCACAGACGTCGTAGGTTGGCCGCGCCCAACGGCGTTCCAAGGCCGAGTAGCCTTCTTCGCCAAACGCCCCTTCGACGCCCATTTCGGCGAAGTATTTGGCCTCGTCAAACGGCAGCGCGGCAAACTGCTGCCGCTCGCGCTCGGTCAGAGGCACCACGTCGTCGTAGAAGCCGGGGATCTGGATCTTGCCGTGGCAATCAACCATCGCGGAAAGAATCCGCGCCACCGTCGTGGCCGGATTCGTCACCGAACCGCCAAACGATCCCGAGTGCAAATCGCGATTAGGCCCCGTCACGCGGATCTCGTAGTAGGCGATTCCCCGCAGGCCATAGGTAATGGCAGGAATGTCCCGACTGAATTTGCAGCCGTCGCTGATGACCACGCAATCGCACGCCAGCCGGGAAGCGTTTGCGGCAAGGTACTCTTCCGCCCCCTGGCTGCCAACTTCCTCTTCGCCCTCGATCAGGAACTTCAGCCGCACCGGCAGGCGGCCATGAATGTCCAGCCACGCCTGGGCACTGTTGATGTGCGTGAGCACCTGGCCTTTGTCGTCGGTCGCACCACGGGCAAAGAGATTTCCGTCGCGCCGGGTCGGCTCGAACGGCGGGCTGGTCCATAGTTCCAGCGGGTCGGCCGGCTGCACGTCGTAATGCCCATAAACCAGAACTGTCGGTGCTCCCGGCACCTCGGGCGATTGGGCATAAATCAGGGGGTGGCCACTGGTGGGGATAATCTCGGACGAAAACCCCATCTTTCGGAATTTTGCATCCACCCAATGGGCTGCATTTTCAACATCGTTTTTATGGGCCGGATCGGCGCTAACGCTGGGAATTCGCAGGAAATCGCACAGTTCGGCCTCAAATTGCGCTGCGTGGGCCGTCAAATACTGATCGAGAGCTGGCATGTGTACACCTTTTACTTTGCGGGATGATTGTATAAACCACCTGGAAGCACTGGTTATCAATGTCAAAGCCTGTTCCAGAGGGTCGAGTAACAATATAATGGCGAAAGAAAGATCAAACCGCTAGTGGGTTAAAATATGACGGACCATGCCGCTGCCGCAGTTGCCGAAGTGCCGACCGAGGCGGTTCTTCCCGAACGCCGAAAGCAGGAGAAACGCAAGCTGAAGAAGCAGCCGCGTTATAACGTGATTCTCTGGAATGACGACCACCACACTTTTGCCTACGTTATCACCATGCTCTTGGAGTTGTTTACCTACCCGGTGGAAAAAGGGTATCAGATGGCCCAGGAAGTCGATTCACAAGGGCGAGTGATCGTTCTGACCACGACGATGGAACATGCCGAGTTGAAGCGAGATCAAATTCATGCCTACGGCAAGGATATCATGATTGCCGATTGCCAAGGATCGATGTCGGCGTCGATCGAACCGGTGGAAGAGTAATATTTCGCTCTAGCCCCCCACCGATTGATTTGCTACACTCCGCGCGAATTATTCGCTTGCCACAGAATAGTGCATGGAAGCACCCCCTTACTTGTGGCATGGGGTAATCGTTGCGTGGAGTTAGCGATGATCGGGAAATGGATGTTCCGGATTGCGACTTTGTCCCTGATGCTGGGCATCCAGGCGACGGCGATCTCTCGGGCAGATACGCCCTGGTCGAATTTGCTGGCCACCCGCCGCGTGGAGGCCGATCCGGCCAAGCCCTACACGCTCAAGGAAGAGCACGGACCTTGGATCATTATTGCTTGCAGTTTCAACGGCGAGAACGCCCAGAAGCAGGCGCATGACCTGGTGCTGGAACTTCGCCAGCGATACCGCGTGGAGGCATTCATCCATCGTGTGGAATTCAAGCTGGACGACCCCAATGGTAACGTGCAGTCGCTTTTCGCTTCCCCGCGTCACCATGTGTACCAAATGGTCACCGAAAACCCCAAAGCCTTCCGCGACGGTGCGATCAAGGAAATCGCCGTCGTGGTGGGTAATTTCCCCGCGATCGACGATCCAGACGCTCAGAAGGCTCTGCAAAAACTGAAGTCCGTCAATCCCGAATGCCTTCATTCCAATCAGGAAGAGCGGAGCCTGTCTGGATGGCGGTCGCTTCAGGCCAGTGTCAAGGACTTGCCGCAGTTCATCGAAGGCCGCCGGCAAACCGGACCCCTCGCGCACGCCTTCATCACCCGCAATCCGCTGCTGCCCGAGGATTACTTCGCTCCCAAGGGAGGCGTGGACGAACTGGTCTTGAAGATCAACAAGAACGTCACCCACAGCCTGTTGGATTGCCCAGGAAAATACACGGTCCAAGTCGCCCACTTCACCGGCGAAGTCATCATCAATCAGAGCGATATTCGGGCAATCGAAACCGGCGAAAAGGCTGGCCCCGAATCGACCAATCAAGGCCTGGTCGGCGCCGCCGAAAAGGCCCACGAACTGACCGAAGCCTTGCGCATCAAAGGCTACGATGCCTACGAGTTCCACGATCTTAACGCGAGCCTGGTCACGGTGGGCCACTTCGATTCCGTCGGCACGCCGCGCCCTGACGGCAGGATCGAAATCAACCCGCAGGTCCATCAAATTATTGAGCGTTTTCGCGCCAAGCCGGGTGGTGTGCCCGAAAGACCGGACGCCATGAAGATCGAGTCTCTGGTGGGCATCTATTTTGACGTTCAGCCGATCCCCGTGGAAGTTCCCAAACGCTCAATCAGCCGCCAGTTGACGCAACGCTTGGACGCGGCCCAGTGAGTAGAACGGAATTCATTCCGTTCAAACGGATTGGAATCCGTTCTACGAAAAAATCGCGGGGTTCAATCGGATTGAAATCCGTTCTACAAAGATGCATCGTCTCTTGGTTTTAGGTACTGGCAACCGCAAGAAGGGGCAAGAGCTTGCCCAACTACTAGCCCACGTTGGTTATGAACTTCGCACGCTGGCCGATTATCCACAAGCCATGGATGTCGTGGAAGACGGCGATACCTTCGCCGCTAACGCCGCGCTAAAGGCGACGCAGCAGGCTCGGCACCTGGGCCAATGGGTTTTGGCCGACGACAGCGGCCTGATGGTCGATGCCTTGGAGGGTGCACCGGGCGTGCTTTCTGCCCGCTACAGTGGTCCCGGAGCGACGGACGCAGGCAACAATCAGAAGTTGCTCGAAGACTTGCGTGGCGTTCCCGTGGAAAAGCGTTCTGCCCAGTTTGTCTGTCATATCTGCGTCGCCGACCCCAGCGGCGCGATCCGCGGCGAAAGTGCAGCCTCGTGCCGCGGCCGGATTCTCCTCGCCTCCAGTGGCGGCAACGGTTTTGGCTACGATCCTTTCTTTGAAATCGTCGAATACCATCGCAGTTTTGGCGAGCTAAGCCCTCTGGTCAAGTCCCATCTCAGTCATCGCGCCCGGGCTACCGCAGGCATCATTCCTCGCCTGGTCGAGCTGTTCGCGGGTAGGGAGTAGGGCTACGCAGTGCCGCAGTTTGCCTTATTGATCCATGATAGTCCTCTCGGTCTTCACTATGACTTCCTCCTGGAAGACGGCGAAGTGCTGAAGACTTGGGCATTGCCCCATCTGCCCGAACTGGGACTCGAAATCCTTTGCGACGCGTTGGCCGACCATCGCTCAATTTATCTCGATTACGAAGGTCCGATTTCCGGCGGCCGTGGCACGGTCACACGATGGGACCGCGGGATCTATTCGGTCGAACTGTGGACCGATGACGCAATCCATGTTGAACTTACGGGAGCAAAACTCGCCGGCCGCGTCGAATTGCGACGGCAGGCAAAATCATCCGAGCAATGGTGGTTCAAGTGGAATGGCGGAAATTTGAAGACAAGAACGATCGACGCGGCTTCGGCAGGACAGGGAACCACGAAACACACGAAACACACGAAAGAATGAGAGCAAAAAACGCAGAAATACGGCTCCCCGCCGGGTTTGCGGATAATTGACAGAAGGACGAAACCACATTTGTCTTGTTTTCCTATCCTACATCTTCCTGTCTTTCTTTCTACTTGGGTGCGATCTCCGTCGTGCCGGAGACGATCATCGCCCCTTCTTCCAGGAGAATCGCGTCGATGTGAATGTGCTGCTTTCGATCGCCCTTGGCGGACGCGATTTTAATTAAGGCCACGGGGTCGCTATCGACCTGACGCCAATCGATGTCGATGTATGATTTTTTGGCAGCGTCGGTAATCCTATCCAGTACGCTCCGAAACGACCAGGGAATCGCTCCCAGTCGGGCCTTGTGAACTCGCAGTCCGACTACATCATCCGATTCGACAAAGGCACTGATCTGAAGCGAAATGACACCGCGGAATCCACCGCGATCGACCTGACAGGCCATCGTGATGCCTTCGGGGCCGATGTGTACGCGGGGGTCATGCATCCCCCTAGGCAGCAGCGTGGGATGATTCCGCGGCAGGTCGACGGCGAGCCAACCGTTGATCGTCTGCGCCTTGAATACCTCGCGCCAAGATCCTTTGCCTTGCAACTCGTTATGCAGCGTTGTGATCTGCAGCAGCATGAGATCACTTTCCTCCTCCTGCGCCTCTGTTGGAATGGAAATCGCTTCAGCATAAAACTCCGGCACTTGCTGCGATGCACGATAGATTGCATAGACTGCTGCCGCCAAAAGGCCCACCAGAGTGACGACGATCAATGCAAATCGAATTTTTTTCTGCATGCTTATCCTACGAATCGCAGCAAGCCATAGTTCTTCTTTCCCTTGCGCACGATGATGATCGATTCGCTGGCCAGGTCGGCAGAAGTCAATCGGGCATCGACGCTTTCCACGCGGCGATTGTTGACATAGCCCCCGCCCTCGCTGATCGCGCGGCGTGCTTCGCCCTTACTCTTGGCCAAACCGACCTCGAAGAATGCGTCGACGACGGCAATTCCCGTGCTCTCCAGCAAAGAACGGGGTAATTCCTTGCTGGGAACGTCGGCAAAAACCTCCGTAAGCTGGTGATCGGAGAGATGGTCGATCTCGGCACCGAAAAGAATTTCCGCAGCCTTCAAGGCCGCGGCTAGATCTTCGTCGCCATGAACCAAGCGTGTGAGATCGGCGGCCAACTGCTTTTGCGCGGCCCGCTGGCCTGGGTTGGCGGCGTGCTGATTCTCCAACTGCTCGATCTCCGTTTGAGTAAGATCGGTGAAATATCGCAGACACTTGCCAACATCGGCGTCCTGGGTGTTGAACCAATACTGGTAGAACTTATAGGGGCTGGTTTTTTCGGCCGAGAGCCAAAGGGCACCGGACTCAGTCTTGCCCATCTTCGTGCCGTCCGACTTTGTTAACAGCGGACAGGTAACGCCCTGGAGCTGTACGCCGCGGATGCGTCGGGCCAGGTCGATTCCGGCCGTGATGTTACCCCATTGATCGCTCCCGCCGGCTTGCAATTCGCAATGGTAATGTTCGTTCAGGTAGACAAAATCGTAGGCCTGGAGCAACATGTAGCTGAACTCGGTATAGCTCAGGCCGGAGTCGGTCCGCTCAAGCCTCGCCTTGACCGAGTCTTTGGCCAGCATGACGTTGACCGGGAAGTGCTTGCCGATATCGCGCAGGAATTCGAGATAGCCGAAGCGGCCCATCCAATCGTAGTTGTTCACCAGCAGTGCCGAGTTTGAACCGCAGTCGAAATTGAGGAACCGACGCAACTGTTTTTCCATGCCGGCAACATTGGCGTGGAGGGCTTCGACGTTCAAGAGGTTCCGCTCTTCGCTCTTCCCACTGGGGTCGCCGATCATGCCCGTTGCCCCGCCGACCAGAGCCATGGGCCGATGTCCGGCCTGCTGGAATCGGCGCAGCAGCATGACGGCCACGAGATTTCCCACGTGCATGCTGTCGGAAGTTGGGTCGAAACCGACGTAAATCGTCCGCGGTTTCTCGTTGAGCCACGCCTGGAGATTGGCGTTGTCGGTGGTCTGGTGGATCAGTTCGCGCCAGCGAAGTTCAGCAACAATGTCGGGCATGGGGGAGAAGGAGTAGGGG
>JBAWVO010000192.1:0-12484 GCA_037147235.1 Planctomycetota bacterium
TTATCCGTGCCTTCCGTGTTATCCGTGGTTAATTCTTCTCTGAATCCAGAGAGACAGAGAGTTTTGACCACGGATAACACGGATAACACGGATGCGATAGATAAGGAAGCCAAGCAGTCCACCACAATATCTTCCTTATCCGTGCCTTCCGTGTTATCCGTGGTTAATTCTTCTCTGAATCCAGAGAGACTGACGCTCATGGACCCGGCGTGTGGCTCTGGTCACATCTTGGTCGAAGGGTACGACATTTTCAAGGCGATTTATTTGGAGCGAGGTTATCGAGCCAAGGACATTCCTCGGTTGATCTTGGAAAAGAACCTGTTTGGGTTGGAAATTGACGACCGAGCAGCGCAACTTGCAGCCTTCGCCCTGATGATGAAGGCCCGTGCCGATGATCGCCGCATATTCGATAGTGAGGCCAAGCCGAACATCCTGGCGTTTCAAGACAGCAAGGGGTTGAATGCCGCCGAGATTACCCACGCACTCAACTCACCGATCTTGAAGGAAGAGTTGCCGCCAAGCGAATATCTGTTCGAGGAAATCGAGGACGAAAAGACTCCGCTCTTCAGCGAGAAGACGCTGGCCGAAAAGGGCTTTGTTTCCAAGGGTGACATTGTCTCCCTATTGGAGTTATTCAAGGATGCCAAGACTTTCGGCTCATTGATCCAGGTTCCGCCGAAGTTGGCGGCGAAGTTGCCGGAAATTCAGCAGCGGCTTGATGACGTGCTGAAGCTTGGCGACTTGACTCACGCCTCGGCCAATGTCATAAGGCCATTGCTTCGGCAGGCTCGGTTGCTGGCTGGGCAATATGATGCTGTGGTCGCTAATCCGCCGTATATGGGCGGCAAGCATTACTCGCCGTTGCTAAAGACCTTCATTAACCAAGTGTATTCGGATGAAAAAGCTGACCTCTGTGTTGCATTCATTGAACGATGTCTGAACTACACGAAGCTTACGGGGTTGATGGGCCAAGTAACTATGCAAAGTTGGATGTTCTTATCCAGCATTGAGGGTTTCCGAAAACGGTTGCTTGAACTTCGCACTATCACCACGATGGCTCACCTCGGCCCTCATGCATTTCCGCAAATCGGTGGTCATGTTGTTCAAGTGACAGCGTTCACCATTTCACCAAGCACGTTCCCAACGTATCGTGGAAGTTATAAGAGACTTGTCGAAGGTCAATCAGAGGAAAAAATGGCGGCTTTTGTTGATGCTCAATGTTTTGTGTCGAGTAACGCCGAGTTCCAGTTGATTCCCGGCTGCGCCGTGGCGTATTGGGCCAACACCAAGGCAATACAGGCGTTTCCCCTATTTCCAGCTATGAGTGAGATGGCCACGCCCAGAGCAGGGATGATTACAAGCAACAATGCACTATTCGTTAGGCTCTGGCATGAAGTGCCTATTCAATGCTTTGGCAAAAGCTGTCAAACGAGAGAGCAAGCTCGGTTAAGTGGAATGAAATGGTTTCCCTACCAAAAAGGAGGCACATTTCGTAAATGGTATGGGAATAACGAACATGTTGTGAACTGGCACAATGACGGATATGACATACGAAATAAAAAAGATGAGACTGGACGAATTCCTGCACATGCTTTTAATGAAGAGTACATATTCAAGCCAAATGTTAATTGGTCTGCTGTTACAGTATCTCGATTCTCGGTACGAATAACTGAGTGGGGCAGTCTTTTTGATGCAGGCGGGTCTGCCGCCTTTCCGGACAGCAAGGATGTTAAGTACCTCGCTGGATTCCTGAACTCCCCAATATCACAGTACCTCATTAGCATCCTAAACCCTACGGTCAATTTCCAGGCTTGGGATATTGCGAAGCTACCTGTTGCAAACGACAACTTAGAGTTACATAGGGACGTAACTGCGGTAGTCGAGGAAGCTACTCACTTAGCCCATAGGGATTGGGATTGTTTGGAGACATCCTGGGATTTTCAAGTACATCCCGCTCGTCAGCATACAGCCCCCATGATACACCAGTCGCAAGATGCGGCCGATGCAACGTGTTTGGCTCGGTTTACTCGAATGAAGGAACTCGAAGAAGAGAACAACCGCCTCTTCATCGAAGCCTATGACCTCCAAGGCGAACTCTCTCCCGAAGTCCTCGACGACCAAATCACCCTCTACCGTCCTGACCGTGCCGAAGACATCAAACGACTCCTTTCCTACTCCATCGGTTGCATGATGGGTCGCTATAGCCTCGACAGGCCGGGGCTGATCTATGCCCACGGCGGCAACAAGGATTTTGAAAAGATTTATTTCACCACGGATAACACGGAAAGCACGGACAAGAAAGAACAAGCAAAAACTTCTTCATCCGTGCCATCCGTGAAATCCGTGGTCAAATTCCCCCCCGATGACGACGGCATCATCCCCCTGACCGATACCGCTTGGTTCGATGACGATGCGACGAATCGTGTCATCGAGTTCATCAACGTGGCATGGCCGGGATTTTCAACCACGGATAGCACGGATTCCACGGATAAAATAGTACCAATCAAATCTGATTCTTCCTTATCCGTGCCATCGGTGTTATCCGTGGTCAAATCTTCTCCGCACCTTGAAGAGAACGTAAAGTTCATTGCAGAAAGCCTTGGCCCGACCAAGGGCGAGCAGCCTCGGGATACGATCCGCCGCTATCTGTCCCATGACTTTTTCAAGCATCACCTCAAGACCTATAAACGGCGGCCGATCTACTGGCTCTTCTCCAGCGGCAAGCAGCGGGCATTTCAGTGCCTCGTCTACCTGCACCGCTACAATGAGGGCATCTTGTCCCGGATGCGAACGGAATACGTGATCCCACTCCAAGGGAAGACTTCGGCCCGAATCGAGCAGTTGGCCGGTGACATCGCCGCCGCCACCTCCACGGCATTCCGCTCGAAGCTGACCAAGGAGCGGGATAAGCTCATCAAACAGCAGGGGGAACTGCAAACCTTTGACGAAAAGTTACGGCACTATGCCGACCTGCGGATCAACCTCGACCTCGACGACGGCGTAAAGGTCAATTACGGCAAGTTCGGTGACCTGCTGGCCGAGGTGAAGGCGGTTTGCGGAGAGAAGGACGAAGAGTAGCCACGGATGAAACACGGATAAGAGAAAATAGGACATGAAGGCTGGGTACTGCGCATCGTTTGATCCGTGTTTAATCCGTGTTCAATCCGTGGCCACCCATTCCTACACGGATAAGAGAGAAATGTTCGGGAAGGATGACAGATGAAAGACCACGAAATCCTTGATGCGGTGGCTGCGGGGGAAAGCCTCGACTGGGAGTTCAAGTCGGCGAAGGGCGGATTCCCGGCAAGCGTATGGGAAACCTATGCGGCGATGGCGAATACGGATGGCGGGACGATTGTCTTAGGCATCGGTGAAGCCGACGAATCTTTCTTTGTCGAAGGATTGAAGAATCCACAGCAGGCACTCAAGACGTGTTGGGATACGGTAAATAACCGAGGCAAGGTCAGCACCAATCTGCTAGCACCCCAATCAGTGCAACTGGTGGAGGTTGGTGGTAAGCAAGTCTTGGTGATCCAGGTTCCCCGTGCCAACCGGCGTCAACGTCCCATCTTTGTGGGGCAGAATCCATTGGAAGGGACATATCGGCGCAATTACGAAGGGGACTACAAATGCCGTGCTGATGAAGTCGGGCGGATGTTGGCCGATCAATCACCGGAAGCAGCGGATAGTCGTATTCTGCCCCATTTCGGGATCGCTGATCTGGATGCCGAAACGATCCGGCAGTATCGCAATCGCTTCTCTGCCCGAAATCCGAACCACGCTTGGCTCAACGAGGATACGCAAAATTTTCTGACAAAGCTCGGCGGATGGGCGAAAGACCGTGCCACGGGTGAGGAAGGACTGACAGCGGCCGGGTTGTTGATGTTCGGCAGCGAGAACGCTTTGTGCGATCCGGCAACGGCCTTGAAGCATCACTTGGACTACCGGGAACGGCCAACGAACGCTATCGCTGACCGCTGGACGGATCGAGTGACAATCGACGGTACGTGGACACCCAACCTGTTCCAGTTTTTCCAAAAGGTTTATCCGAAGCTGACGGCCGACTTGAAGCTGCCTTTTGCCTACCTTCCAGCGACGGCAACGGCAACGGCAACTACATTGACGACGCCTGCCCCGTGGCAATCCTCCGATCCCACACGGGCCGGGCAGTCACCCGCCCATGAGGCAATTCAAGAGGCCCTCGTCAATTCTCTGATCCATGCGGATTACCGCGGTGCTGGCGGCGTCGTGATCGAACGGTTTTCCGACCGGATCGAGATGTCGGACCCCGGCACGCTCCTGGTTTCGTTCGAGCAGCTCTTTCAGGGAGGCTTCAGCGAATGCCGGAATCCGAGTTTGCAGAAGATGTTCCAAATGATCGGAGCGGGCGACAAGGCCGGATCGGGTATCGACAAGATTCGACAGGGTTGGGAGACGCAGCAGTGGCGTTCGCCCACGGTCCTGGAGACAACGGAACCAAATCGGGTTAAATTCGTGCTGCCAATGGTGAGCTTGATTCCACCGGAGTCGGCTGCCCGTTTGCGAAAGCTGTTTGCGGCCGATTTTGATACCTTGATCCCCAACGAAATCCAGGCCCTGGTCACTGCCGACATCGAGGGGGAAGTGTCGAACAGCCGGCTTCAGTTGATCCGCATGGACCACCCCGTCGAACTGACGAAGATGCTTCAAGGGCTGGCATCCCGAGGCTTTTTGGATCAAGTCGGTCAAAAGCGTGGGACCAGCTATCGGCTGCCTGCTTGGGCTTCGTCCCTAACGCCCGGAGCTTCGGCCCTAACGTTGGGAGCTTCGGCCCTTGCGCCCGGAGCTTCGGCCCTAACGATGGAAGCTTCGGCCCTTGCGCCCGGAGCTTCCGCCCTAACGCCCGGAGCTTCCGCCCTAACGCCCGGAGCTTCCGCCCTTGCGCCCCCACCTTCGGCCGAAAATGACCCAGAATTACTGGAAACCGCAAGGCCAGCCAGGGAAAAACCGCGGCTAATGCCAGAATTGACGAAAACCGTCATCCGAAAGCTTTGTTCCGGCCGGTACCTGACAGCCGACCAGATTGGGGTGCTCCTGGATCGAAGCAAAGATAAGTTGCAGAGGAGTTTTCTTACATCAATGGTCCATGATGGGACCCTGATTTTGCGGTATCCAGATCAGCCGACCCACCCCGAGCAAGCATACAAGACAAACCAATGAGCGACCTGAACCAAATCAATGCGGCACTGGAACGTCTCTTCAACGAAGAAGGGCATCGCATCGTCTTCTGGAACGATCCCGAGCGGGAGTTTCTGAACACGCTGCCTTACCTCCTGTTGGATAGCGTTACCACAATACGCCTGGATGAGGCAGGGGCGTTGGAAGTCAAAATGCGACTGGAACGGGACGACCCCACGGGCAAGTATTTGGTCTACAGCCCGGCCGAGGAACCAGATTACGAAAAAGATTGGCTCCTTGATATTAGGCTTTATAGCCGCAGCTTTCGGGCCGACCGGGCTTCCATCATTCTCCAGGAGCTTGGCCTTGCCAATCAATCGCTACGGGAACATCTGGCCGCTCGCCGTAAGTTCTGCGACAACAAGGAACGGTTGCAAAAGCTCAAGGGCCTTGTGGCGGCCGGGGATACGGACACCGACCTCGACCGTAAAATGATCGCCGTTGTCGTCCGGGCCGAGGTTGCGGAGTGGTTCACTATCGTCCAGACGATCTACCATGCCTTTACCGAGAACCGCAACGGCAACGAAATCAACTTGGACGAGCCGACCGCCGCCTGGGATCAAATCGAAAAGTTCGATCTCGATAAGTCATTCTGGGCGATGGCAAAGTCGCTGTTTGGCTACAGCCAAGATACGCCTACCCTGCAAAACTTCCTGATTCGTCTGCTGGTTACCGATTACGCAAGCCACCAGAAGGGTAGTCTCTCGCCCTCCCTGCAACACTTGGTCCTGCCCGCATCTGGCAGTTCCAATGCCGTGGTTTGCTTGGCGCAGTGGCGGGACAGCAGCAGTCGTGCCGCCAGTTATGACCTCCTATCCGACATCGTTGGCGAGCAGGTGAAGATCGACGACCACCTCTGCTTCCAGAAGATGGAAGACTTGCTGGATGTGATGACTTTCCCCCAAGTCGAAAAATCCGTGATGAGGAGCCTGCGTGATCGAGTTGCCTCGACGGCCGACACCGTGAATGCCGAAGAAGTTGGGCAAATTGCCACCCGCAGACAAGCCAAACATTGGGCAAATCCGGGCGTGGCAGGGTCGCCGGATGTGCCCCGTCATGCCTTCCATGCCGTATACGATGCACTGGTGGCGGCGGCCGACTTCTTTTCCCTGCGAAATCGGCACCAAAAAGGGTTCGACTTCGACACGGCTGAGGCAATGTACCATGCCTACGAAACTGAGTTGTTCCGATTTGACCAGCTTTACCGGCATTTCTGTGAAGCGGCCGACATCGTGGAGGCGAAGACCAAGGATGGACTAAAAGACCTGCGGAAGCAGATCGAAGCAGCTTACACCAACTGGTTCATCACCAACTTGGCCATCCAATGGGGGCAACGCATTGCGCCCCTGATGGGCAAGTGGCAGATTCCCGAGGTACACAACCAGTTCAATTTCTTTGCGAAGTATATGCAGCCACGGTTAGAAGAGGCCGAGCGGCGTAGGAGCTTCGTCATCATCAGCGATGCATTTCGTTATGAAGCGGCGGAGGAATTGTGCCGAGAACTCAATGGCACTTATCGGTACGAGGCCGAGCTTAGCTCTCAGCTTGGCGTATTGCCATCGTATACCGCCCTCGGAATGGCTGCCCTGCTACCGCACAAAACGATTGCCTATAAGCCCACGGGGGAGGTGCTGGTGGACGGGAAGCCGACCACCGGGATCGACAATCGGGATGCGATCCTGGCCGGTCAAGACGGTATGGCGGTCAAGGCGGAGGATCTTTTGGCCAAAAAGAAGGAAGAGGGCCGTGAATTCGTCAGTGGCAAGCGGCTGGTTTACATTTATCATAATGCCGTAGATGCTGTTGGCGACAAGGCCGACACGGAAAAAGACACCTTCGAGGCCGTCCGCAAGGCGATCAACGAACTGGCCACTCTCGTTTCCTATATCATCAATAACCTGAACGGCCATCATATTGTTATTACGGCCGATCATGGGTTCCTGTTTTCGGAGACGGCTCCGAGCGATCCAGAAAGATGCAGCCTGCCCGACAAGCCGCAGGGGACCGTAATAGCGAAGAAGCGGTATTTGTTAGGGCACGGGCTTCCCGAGCAAGAATCCGTATGGCATGGCAAAACGGATATAACCGCAAGTGCGGAAGGTGGCATGGAATTCTGGATTCCACGGGGAGCCAATCGATTTCATTTTGTCGGTGGTGCAAGATTCATCCACGGTGGGGCCATGCTCCAGGAGATCGTGGTGCCGGTCGTCACCGTGCGCCACATCAAGGGAAAATCCGTGGCGGACACCAAGACCAAGCAGGTGGCCGTCCAGGTACTTGGCATCAATCACCGGATCACCACGTCGCAGCATCGATTTGAGTTGATCCAGATGGAACCCGTGAGCGACCGGGTAAAACCCATCACATTGAAATTGGCAATTTTCGATGGCGACGAGCCGGTAACGAGCATCGAGTCCGTGACCTTCGATAGTGTTTCTGGTAATTTGGATGAGCGAAAGAAGTGGGTGTTCTTAACGCTGCAAGATCGGCAATACGACAAAAAGACCCCGTACCGTCTGGTGCTGCGAGATGCCGACACCGGCATCGAGCAGCAGAGCGTGCCGGTCATTATAGATAGGGCTTTTAGCGATGACTTCTAATACTACTGACTCCTGCCTGGACGATCTGCTCAACCAGCATTTTGCCGGAAAGGTCGTGCGCAAAGACCTGACCAAACTGGTCAAGGAAGGGGCGAACGTCCCCGTCTATGTGCTGGAGTACCTTCTCGGCCAGCACTGCGCCTCGAACGACGACGCCATTATCAACGAGGGCATGAAGACCGTCAAAAAAATCCTGGCCGAGAATTATGTGCGGCCCGACGAAGCCGAGAAGGTGAAATCGACCATTCGGGAACGGGGAAGCCTCAAGATCATCGACAAGGTGACCGTGGCTCTCAACGAGAAGAGGGACGTGTATGAGGCTCTCCTGAGCAATCTGGGGGTCAAGGGTGTCGAGGTCAGCACGGCCATTGTCAAAAAATATGAAAAGCTCCTGGCCGGTGGTATCTGGTCGATCATCACGATGCGGTATTTTTATGAAGAAGGGCAAAAAGGCTCGCCCTTCATCATTGAAGACCTAAAGCCAATCCAGATGCCCAACATGGACATGGACGGCCTGTTTGAAGGGCGACGTGGTTTTACCGAAGACCAATGGACCGACGTACTGCTGCGGTCGGCCGGTTACGAACCTACGCAATTCGAGAAGCGGGTAAAGTGGCACATCCTGGCCCGCATGGTTCCGCTGGTCGAGAATAATTACAACGTGGTTGAACTAGGGCCTCGGGGTACGGGCAAGAGCCATATTTACAAGGAAATCAGCCCTAACAGCATCTTGATCTCGGGTGGCCACACGACCGTCGCCAACCTATTCTACAACATGGCTAGTCGCACGGTCGGACTGGTCGGCCTGTGGGATACAGTGGCCTTCGACGAAGTGGCGGGCATCACCTTCAAGGAAAAAGATGGCGTCCAGATTATGAAGGACTACATGGCCTCGGGATCGTTCGCCCGTGGCCGTGACCCCGTGAATGCCTACGCCTCGATGGTTTTCGTCGGCAATCTCAACCAACCGGTCGATACCCTGGTCAAAACCAGCCACCTACTGGCTCCATTCCCGGAGGCCATGATCGATGCGGCGTTCTTTGATCGTTTCCACTCCTACATCCCCGGTTGGGAAATCCCCAAGATGCGGCCTGAGTTTTTCACGAATCAATATGGGTTGATCGTCGATTATCTGGCCGAATTCATGCGGGAAATGCGAAAGCGGAACTTCGGGGATGCAATAAATAAGTATTTCAAGCTGGGCCGAGACCTGAACCAGCGGGACACGATTGCCGTGAAGCACACGGTTTCGGGCCTGTTGAAACTGCTCTATCCTGCCGAGGACTACGACAAGGAGGCAGTTCGCCGGTGCCTGGAATATGCCTTGGAGGCCCGTCGCCGGGTGAAGGAGCAATTAAAGAAGATCGGCGGCATGGAGTTCTACGATGTTCATTTCAGCTATTTGGACCAGGAAACCCGAGAAGAGAAGTTCATCAGCGTGCCGGAACAGGGCGGCGGTCACTTGATTCCCGATGGCCCCCTAAATCCTGGCGTAATGCACACAATTGCCACCGGCAGTGGCAGTCATCTTGGGCTTTACCGTATTGAAACCCAGGTAACGACCGGAAATGGCAGCCTGAAAATGTCGGGTTTGGGGTCAAACACAGCCGCCAGGGAAGGGATCAAGGTCGGTTTTGACTATTTCAAGGCCAATGCGTCCAGGGTCAGTGCCTCGATCAAGACCGCCGACCACGATTATCATTTACATATCGTCGAATTGCACAACACCGGCCCCACGACCGCCATGACCCTGGCAACCTTCGTTGCCCTATGTTCGGCCGTCCTGGGCAAGCCCTTACAGCAGCAGATCGTAGTCCTCGGCAGCATGAGCCTGGGCGGCAGCATCATCCCTGTCGAGAATCTTGCCGAATCGCTCCAGGTGGCCTTCGATGCCGGGGCAAAACGACTCTTGCTCCCAATGGCGTCCGTGACGGACATCCCGACAATCCCAGGGGAGCTATTTGCAAAGTTTCAGACTGGCTGGTATGCTGATCCGGTGGATGCAGTTTTTAAGGCTTTGGGGGTGGGGTGACCATCATGGACTTCCATACCTACACCACCATGCGAGACTGGACACGGCGGGCCGATCCCGACGACCGTCCCGCCCAGGACATCGACCAGTTCTACAAACGAACGCTCAAAGATGCTGTGGGGATGGGCTCGGCCCAATTCTTCGCCCAGATGCTCAACGAACGGGACTGGGAAACGGCACGAAGGCCCTACTACAATCTGTGGCCGACCATCGTGCCAATGCTCACCCGACTGAACCTTGACCTGGATTCCGACCTGATCCAACTGCCGCTCCCGGCCTTATGCATCCGGTTCCCCAAGGACACGGCCAAAAACCCGCTCAAGTTCGAGTGGAAGGGGGACGAGGTTTCCGTCCGCTGCATCATGATGGGCGAGATCAACGAGGGGACCGGCATCTCGGTCTTGATCGACATTGGAGAGGTCATGGATGGAGTGGGCGTCCCGATCTACACCTACCGAAATTTTCCCCGCAAACCCGGTTTGACCGTGGAGCAATCCATCGACGGCCTGGGCAAAGTGGGACTGTTTTCTGAGATCGGCGTCCAGGTGCCGGATTCCATCATCATGGATTGCATTCGATTGTGCTGCTCCCTCTGCCTGCTGGAGAACGATCCGTCGATCATTTCGCCCGATGTCCTGGCCGATGACCGGGCCAAATTCGAGACCAGCGGCGACCAGAAGTTCGTGGACAAGGCCCGCCGCCGTGGTAAAATCGGTTGGGATGTGGGAAAACATATCGAGGTTATTCCGCATTTCCGGCGACCGCACATGACCTTGGTTTGGACTGGGAGCGGCAGGACGGTGCCTAAGATCGTGCCAAGGCGGGGAAGTATTGTGCATCGGGAGGCGGTGGAGAAGTTACCGAGTGGGTTTGGGGGAGGACGAAGATGAGAATGCTCTGCATAATGCTAATAGTCACCTTTTCTGGCGGCTGCCTCGGCACTGAACCGAAACCCGATTCGACAACCCAACCCAAGGAACCAACCTACCACGGGAAGACCATCAGCGAATGGGCTGCATCGACGAACGACAAAGATGCGGATGTTCGTCGGGACGCAATTTGGGCTTTGGGGAGGATGGGACCAGCAGCCATTCCGACGCTCACGAACTTGCTCAAAGATGATTCGTCAGCTTTGTGGGTCGCCGACGCTCTTGAATGCATCGGTCCCGCAGCCGTTCCAGCACTCACCGATTCGCTCAAGGACAGAAACGATGAGGTTCGGGAACACGCTTGCACTGCGCTCGGAAGAATCGGACCTATGGCGAAGAATGCGGTTCCGGCCATCGAAGGGCTGCTTCAAGATAAGAATAGGTTTGTTCGAGAGTACGCCGCTAGGGCGCTGGGACAGATGGGTTGCGAAGCGTTATCATCCGCTCCGGCACTCATCGAATTGTTCAATGACAAGTATTGGGATGTGAGGTGCGCCGCATCCGAGGCCATTGGAAAGCTCGGCCCGAAGGTGAGAAACGCACTTCCCGCCCTCGTCGAATTGCTCGGAGACAAGAATAAGCACGTTCGATTTTATGCTGCCACTGCCTTGGGGGAGCTAGGGTCCGATGCGGCGGAAGCGGTCCCTGCCCTCACCAAACTTCTTAACGATGAGTATGACTTGGCTCGGATGACGGCTTGCGAATCGCTGGGAAAAATCGGCCCCAAGGCGGAAGCCGCCACTGCCACTCTGGTTGAATCGCTCAAGGACACTGATTGGAATGTAAGAGCAAGCGCCGCATCGGCCTTGAAAGGCATCGGCCCGAGGGCAAAAGTCGCAGTTCCGGCCCTGACCGCATCCCTCAAGGACACTGATTGGAATGTTCGGTGCGATGCTGCCGAAGCCCTAGCGAAAATGGGGTCCGATTCCGCCGATTCCGTCCCAGCGCTAACTGAACTACTTAAAGAACGAAATGCGGCTGTTCAGCAAGCAGCCGCCATTGCCCTGGGCGAAATCGGTCCCAAGGCCAAGACAGCCGTTCCAGCCCTCACCGAGTTGCTAAAGGACGAACAGGAAGCGATTCGTATGACGGCTGCATTGGTTCTAGGAAAAATTGGCCCCGACGCAAAGGGGGCTGTCGGCGTCCTCATCAAATCGCTTAATGACAAAGATTGGCTAATTCGGGGAGGAATTGCCGAATCGCTGGGAAAAATCGGCCCCGACGCAAGATCCGCCGTTCCCGCTCTGGCGGATTTGCTAAGGGACAAGGCTGGCTACGTTCAGCGGGCCGCTGCCTGGGCTTTGGGGAACATCGGTCCCGAGGCGAAATCGGCTATCCCGGCCCTCACGGAACTGCTCAAAGATAAAGATGAATCTGTTCAGAAGGCCGCTGCCAAAGCCTTGGAGAAGATCAAGCAGGAGAATAAATAGAAGCCGCCCGAAAGAAAGAAACCACTATGCCCGCAAAAGAACGACAAACGGCCAGCAAACCGGCAACCAAATTCGCCCACCTGCGGAAGAAGATGGAAAAGAACCGGATCGCATCGAAGATTGGGAAGAAGAAAGGAAGCGAGGGCAGACCAAATCATGCAAGTCACCGTTGAAGAATGCACTCTATTCTACAAGCTATTCTCGGCCTTGCTGGGCTACGTCAATGCTGAGGATTCATCAACTCGATCCCAAGTGGACTCTGCCTAGCAAGATGGA
>JBAWVO010000193.1:0-12450 GCA_037147235.1 Planctomycetota bacterium
CTTTCGTCGCGTAGCGACGATTGAAAACATTCAGGCGTCGCTACGCGACGCAATGCTTGCATGTTGCTCCGGGTCCGTGGGTTAAAACCCACGGCTACCATCGGCGGTCGCTACGCGACCAGGAGCAGCGAACTGCCTCATTCCCTGTTTCTTCATGGCTTGCCATGAACGCCTCGGTGCAAGCGTGGCTTGTGATCAGGTCGTTGTTTTTCTTCGGGCGAAGGTCCAGGGTGGCGAAGGGGATTAGGCGCGGCTCGATCGAGAACTCTACGCCGTTGGCCCGGAGGAGCGCGCCGACGATCATGTCCTCGGCACCCGGCGGGTAGGAGTCTAGGCTGTAGCTTCCGCCGAATTCGGCAACGTATCCAGCGGCCAGGCGTGAGAGAAAATACCCTGCCCCGCCACTCCCATATCCCGCTCCCGGCCGCCACTCGGCCCCGATGTAATCTCTTCCGGCCGGGTCATAATCCAGGAATCTCGGCATGGAGATGTACGTGTCGTCGTCACACTTGAAGAGATAATCCCAATCCTTGCGCTGCAAGGCCCATTGGGCAAATAGGCGTGTCTTGTGCGGCAAGTGCCTGTAGTCGTCCTGGCAGGGCAAGGCCAGCGTGTGCAAGCCCATTTGCTCCGGCTCCTTGGCGGTCGGGCAACCGAGTAGGAAAAGGCTCTGGATGTCGCGGTCGTCGCCGTCGTTCATCCAGGTTGACCGGCACCGATCGCGACGGTCTTGGTATTGCCAACCCGAGAGGGCACCAATAAGGATCCTCGGTTTCATGCCAATAGACTCCCGATCAGGGTTTTCCACTGCTCGCCGATCACCGTGGGGTTCGCTAAGTCCTCTACATGCTCCCTGGCCGTGCGGATGACGTGGGTTCTCAGTTCCTCGTCATAAGCCAGTTGGGCCAACCGGAAAGCCATTTCCTGATCTGTGTTGGTGAGAAAGCCGGTCTCTCCGTCTATGATCATTTCTTTCCATCCCCACGAGTTTTGGCAGACCAGCGGAACGCCGGCGGCCATGGCTTCAAGCCCGACTCTCGGCCAGTTCTCTCGGGCACCGCCATTAAGCCCTACCATCGCGTGACAGCGGGCCATGAATGCCTGGACGGATATTTCCCTGGGCGCGAGGCAATCGGCCCACGGCGGGGGTGTGCCGCACTTCATGGCCACGGCCTGGTTCCATCCCATGGCCAGCGCCCGGCGGCCGGGGTAAGGGACGGCGGCCAAGATCGGCCAGTGGTTGCTGCTCCACTTATCGAGGTCCGGCCGCGATAAGCGGCCTATCACAAAATCCTCTCCGGCCTGGTGCGCTCGAGAAGCAAGCGGCATTTCTCCGAAGGCAAACGCCCCGCGAATCAGGTGGCCCATTCCGTGGTTGTAGCCGATCGGGAGGAGTTGCTTTTCTAACTCCTCCCTCTGGAATTCCGACTGGAACACAAACGCCTCGGCTGGGCCGTGTTTGCCGAACTCGGTAATCTCGTTTGGAAACAGGAAGGTCATGCAGTTGACCCACACAAGTTTGCAACCGAGTTCCTTCAAGAGACCTCGGCAGTTCATGACGTGGCTGTTGCACATTGCGACGACGACAGACCCGGCGAAGCCTGGGACGTTCCGCAACGGCTCCGCGCTGCCGGCGTGGATCGTCGGGCAGCCGATCGCGGCTAAGGCGTCCTCGGTGGCCTGGTCGCAACCCCACGTCGGGATGAAAGTGACTTCAATACCCGCCGCTCGCCAAACTTTGGCGGTGTGCCAGCATTCGGTATTTGCTCCGCCCATTGGGCCGGGGTAGCCTAAGAAGAAAATATTCATATCGGTTAAGGTTTTAGGATTTCGCGCAAAGGCGCGAAGACGCAAAGGGTTTCATACTTGGGGCCATTGGAGAATCCAGCCGGTTTCTGTTTCGGCGGGGACGAGAACACACGTTTGCTGGTGGCCGATCACGCCGACTTGGCGACTCCGGCCTCCTGCTTGTTGGGCTATGTTGTGGAAATAGGAACATTCGCAAGCGATTCGCTTGCCGTTGTGGTATCCCATTTCAAACCACTGGTCTCCCATTCTTGCTAGCAGTTCGGCGGAAGCACGGAAGCATGCGGCTCCAAAATCCCCCTGGCCGATGTGCCCTCGGCTGCCGAACCGATCGACGTAGCCGCAGTAAAGCAGTTCGCCGGGTTCCGTCAGAATCTCAGCCGTCGATTCCACGGGGACCATATCCGCGTCGATCGACAGGAGATGGGTCTTCCCGGCTGAAACGTCCTCGCGGAGAAACCGCCGGATGTTTTGGTTTCGGGCGTGGTCGATCCCGTAGTCTTGGGAACCGTACCGCCAATCGAGAAAGTTTTCGGAAAGCCAGAGGGCAAGCGGCCTGCACGGCGGCTCGCCGCGGGACATAATGATGGTTTGGATATTCATTTCATTCTCCCCACGGCCGGTGCCAACCTAAGCCGTCTTCCGTCAACCATCCCTTGATGTGCCCTCCGTCGTCGATTTCTAGGCCGCAGATATTCCTATTTATCGAATACGTCACGGTCGGATCGGCATAGTTGTCGCCGTCCGTATTCGGCTGTTTGTGGTAGGGTATTCCGCCGGGGTCGTCCGGTTCTCCGATCCAGTGTCGATCTGTTGTGGCCCCGCCGGCTTCCGTGAGCGATTGGAGCATGACCCAGCGGCCGGAGCTTTCATCGTAGATGCACCAGACCCAAGCCCCGGTTGCCTCGGCAGAGACAACATCGGGCGGGTAGTTTGGGATTCTCCAAATATCGGCCGTCTGAGCCACCGTGTCGGTATCCCCTGCCCCGGCTGGCGTGTTCCAGGTCTGCGTTGCCGGATAGTAATTGAGCCGCGTGCCGGGTGCCTTGTACCACGAACCGTCTGCCGCGAAGTCCCCGGTAAGCATGAATAGCGCGATGCACGTCATGGCCTGCGGCGGGGGCGTCGGCGTGGGTTCCGGGATGAGTGCGGTCAAAATGTCGTGAAGCTCGCCGGGCGGGCGGATCGGGCTTCCCGAGTCGGGGATTCGGATGGGTCGTGTCATGCGAACATATTGGTGAAGGAAACCGGATTGTAAGGGGGCAGGCTATTGCTGAGATTCATCGCCTCCCACAGTTTGGTTTGGGGGTTGTACCAGTGATTCCAGCCGTAGGTTCCGGCGTTCCCGCCGGACGGAATAACGACGGCTTTCTGCTTGAGGTTTACGGTCGTGCGGTAGGCATAAGGCTGGGCCGGATTGATGATGAACGACGGCTCTATTGAAGCTCCGGTACAAAGAAGCTGCCCTGCCGCGCAGCCCATGAACGTGCCGCTGTTGACGGCTCCGACATACCCGATGAAGTTGGGCATGGTTTCCACCCGATCCCACTCCACTTGGTATTCGTTCTCCGCCATGAATCGCGAGTTGTAAACCCCCGGGCCGGGTGCTGCCCCCGTGGAGGGCACGATCGCCGAAGCGGGAATCTGCTGGTACTGCCCCGCGCACGTGGTGTGGAGCTTCAAGGTCGTGCCCGTCCGGTAGGCCGGTCGGGTAATGCCCGTCGGCCACGCCACGTCAAGGTACACAAGCGCGAAGCTGAGAGTCACGCGGCGGCTGTTTGATTTGCCGGTCGAGGAAAGCATATCGCCTTCCATCCACGGCTCGTCCGTGATACCGACGACCGCCATATCTCCTACGCTTGCCACGGGGTACTTGTCCAGATAGTGCGCCGCGAGAAACGCGGCCACGTCGGTATTGGCCAGACAGTAGACCATCTTGGCGGTCCATCCGCCGGCGTAACTGTACTCAGCCCGATTGCTGATGATTCCGTAAGGGGTTGTCATGGGAGTTAGGAGTTAGGAGTTGGGAGGTAGGAGGGGAAATTAGGATTTCGCGCCAAGGCGCCAAGACGCAAAGGGTTTGTATTTCTTCTAGCTCCTAACTTCTAACTCCTAGATTCTTTTAGTAAGTCGATCCTTGGAGTTGTCTCAGTGCCGATTCGATCCGTTCGATCCCTTGGTTGACGAGTGCGAGTTGTGCCATGACCTCCGAAAGGTCGGTTGACGTGTAGGAAACGGACCCGGCGAATTGGCCCATGGTGGCAATGAGCATGTCGAGGGCCTGCTGGGCGGCGTCGATCCCGGACGTGTCAACCTGGATATAGGCGGTATCGAGTAGGAAAGCCATTACGTTCCGCTGCTGGAAGTGAGGAGGTTATTGTAGTTTCCGAGAACCGCGAAAGCGCCCGTCGCATTGAAGGGGCCTTTGCTTCGGAAATTGAGAGTGATTTCTACCGCGCTGTCTGCGTTGATTTCAATCTTGACCGGTGCCGATTCAAACGATACCGGCATGTTGGTGAACCCGTGGAGCCTGGCCGCGTCGGCATACAAATTCAAGACCGGTGCCGCCCCGGCCTGAATCGGGTTCGTGTAACCGGTCTTCGGGACAGTAATCGTTATCGAACCTCGCCCGCTGATGCCGCCTAGAACCTGACTCTGAAACCCGCTCGTTGTGCTGCTGATGAGGTTCCCTAGATTCTGAACGGGTTCAAAGCTCCAGCGGGAGATTTCAAGGATGGAATTCCCGCCGACGTGGACGTCTCCGTTTTGTTGGCCTCTGCCGGGTGTTCCTGCCATGGGGGTTCCTTTCGTGGGTTGTGATGGACGGACTGGAAGTCCATCCTACGGGATTCTTTCCATTTCAGTCTTGCCTTCCTTGCCACGTTGTCAATACGAAAGACACGGTGGTTTCCCACAGTTTGATTTCCGGCATGTGTACCTGGTTGTTGACCGGCGGCCCATCGGCTCGCATGTCGAGGACGGCACCGGTGGTCCAGTCAAAACCTTTGTTGGCGAATGCGTTCAGGATGAGTTGCGCCACCGCGCTTCCGCCGGCGTAGTCCTCGGTCCAGATATGAAAAACCACTCTTGCCGTCTGGTAATAACTCTTATTGGTCCGTGCATTGCCGCTTCCCCCGGTCTGCTCCATTCGGACGTAGGGCATGAGTTCGCTTTGCGGTACGCGGCCTGTAATCAGGCGGAGTACCGGCACCTGGGCGACCAGTGCGGCGTCGTTGGCCCACACAACCCCGATTGCCGATTCAAGGCTTGTGGCTCCGGCGATGGTTCCTAGATCGCTCATGGTCCGAATACCAGTTTCATCAGTTGGTTGGTTAGTCTGCGGATCGTCACATAGAACCAGAGGCGCGGCCGGATGGTTCGCGTTCCCTTTTCAAGGTAGGCCATGTAGGCAAGCATCGAAACCCTGCCGCGGCTCGTCCGGCGGATCGACTTCATACCCTCCGTGGTTCGCGTGAACGGCGGAATTCCTGCCATGGCGTTGTGCATGTTTTGATAACCACCCCGCGGCGTTCGCAACAGGTTCGGGACCGAGACCACCTTTTGGAGTTCGGTCGATAGGAAGTCGGCGGCGGCGTCCAGGCCTGGGCCTCGGGCGTTCTTCAACTGCCGGTCGAGTGCCGGATTGTTGAATTTGATTTTCATAGTCATTCGGATGTTCGGCATTATGTCCCGCTGCTACTTGAATTGACCCGGCTGATCGCGCCCCCTTCGGTTCCCTCGGTAATCAGCACACAAACGGCTATTGGCAGGGCGTCGATCCGAGTGGGTCGCTGATATTCCGTGATACGGTAGTGCCGGCCTGCGGAATCGACCAGGCGGTAATCCGCGCTGGCTGGCCCCGTTGGCGTCACGCTATTGAAAATATCTCCTCCCAGATAGACGTTGTAATTGTTTTTTGACCATTCGGCGTCCGCAAGGATCTGCGTATCTTGGCCCGTCGGTTGGAAGCGGGCGCGAACCCCCGTTAAGTAGGTCGTCCACGTCGCTATCGCTTCGCCGCTGGCCGCCGACTTCGTGTAAGTTGCCTTCAACACGGTGGCCAGATTGTATAGACTATAGACGATGGCTAGGTTTCGGCATCTTACAACCCACGTATTGACGACAGGCTCCTTGGTGACGGATAGGATGGTCCAGGATGCCCCTTCAACGTCAATCAGGATCGCTCCTAATGCGGGTTTGGTTGGCGTGGACACAATCGGCCACGTCCAGGTCCGATCGCCCGCCAGCACGTTGCCGTCGGCTTGGTCGGCTTCTGACCAGTCCACCGTTGAATTGATCGCCTTCGGGATAGCCACGTCGGCCTGGCCGGGCACGCGCAGCGTGAGGCTGGTCAGGTTGTCCATCATGTAGAAGTCGGGGGTGAAATCGAAAATCATGGGCGTGTGAATGTTTCAAGGTTCAATGTTTTAATGTTCAATGAAAGGCAGTAAGGATGGCGTTTTCTTTCTTTGAACATTAAAACATTGAACATTTTCTATCCCTGGGAAATGATCTCGTACGGGTTGGCCTGCGCGTTCAGCTTCGTGAATTGCTCGATTTGCCGCCCGAGAACTTCCAGGTAAGCCCCCTTCGATACCGACTGGCCGCCGACGGAGTAATCGGGGTTTGGCGAAAGGGTAATCAGGGCCGCCAGTGACATCAACTGATTAAGGATGGTTTGGAAACCGTCCGGCCAGATGATCGACGCGGGGGTCACTTCCGGCACGATCACCACCTGGTTTGTGTAGGTCTCGCCTGCGTAAACAGTGGTGATGGTCGCTGTGTAGGTCGTCCCGCCATCCACGCTGGCCAGCGTTTTCTCATAAACGCCCGTGGCGACAGAGGGCATTGCCGCTCCAGCCGCCAGGACCGTTGCCCCGGTATCGTCGCGAACAATGCCGAGCGTCATTGACGTGACGGCCGTGGGGTTGCCGTTGACCTTCCACGTTTTGCGGACGGTGAGCGTTGCCATGTTTAAGACTCACTGCTGATGATGGTGGTTTCGGAAGTGACGTTGGTGATGCTTGGGGTAGTCGCTGCCCAACTGCCCGAACCATGCGAGGTCGCAAGGTCGGATTTGAGGGTGGTTAGATCGGCAGTGCTGAGGGTACTGGTGCCGATAGACGGCTTATTAGTGACGTTATTCCAGTCGATCATTGGTGTGACTGCCAGCCCCGCCACGCTCGCGGGGTCGGCTGCTGCGGTAATGGCGGCGTTGAGCGCGGCGGTGGCGGCGGCTGGTATCGTTGCGTCCGTTGCGGTTACCACATCGGCATCAAAGGCCGCATTATTGATCCATGATGCTGGTGCCGTGGATGGTAACGAGTAGGCTGGGGCATTATTCAGTGCCACGGCGGGGAGTAGTGCGGTCTTGGTGGTTTCGGGAGTATTCAGTGTGGCGTTCAATCGCGGCACGGCACCGGCAATCTGCGGCGTGGCAATGTCCGTTGGGGCGAGTTCCATTGCATCGCGTGTAGCCTGTGCGGATAGGCCCCCGGCCACAGGTGTGCGAAACACCATCTTCTGATAGCGGTCCCCTGCCAATGCAAATGTTCCGCCAAAATCAATCAGCAGCACGACGTCAACGACGCTCGTTCCCGGGTCATAGGCAACCACATAGTAGCCCGTCGTTCCAATACCTGTTACCGACGCGCTCGGGCTTCCTATCGTCACTAATGTGCGGGAGACTAGCCCATAAATGTAGGGTGCCCCTGGCGAAAGATTAGGAACTAGCGCACCGTCTGCTAGGCTGTTGATGCAGGCGATAACGTCATATTGAACTGCCATATCAATTATCCTTCCACGGGCGGATCGACGGGCGGAACGGGATCGGGGGTCGGGTCAATAGGTGGCTCCGGTTCCGGCGCTACGGGAAGTTCTGGAACGGGTGGCGCCGTATACGTCAGCGTCAGCAGCCCGTCGCTGCCCACGGTATACGCCCAACTCTCCGGTATCGCCGTTGGCACGGTGAACGGCCTGCCGCTGCTCACGCATATCTGACCCGCGACTAAGGCGAGTTGCTGGTGCCAATACATCATGGCCGCTGCATCCGTGCCAAGTGCGTCCGCTACATCCTGGGGCGCGACTCCCTGAGCATTGCTCCAAAACGTCCGGTAGCCTTCGCTGAGGCTATCCTGGAGCGTTTGCAGCAGATTGCTGTTGATCTGGTAAATCCGCTCGGCTACTAGCTGCGCGGGGGTTTTAATTGGACCGGTGAGGGACATTATTGGTTTCTCCTGATATAAAGGCTGCCTTGCTGAGTGCCGCCCGATAGGTTGAGATAGACTGTTCCTGATTTTACGCTTGTCGTGCCTGGGTCGTAATTGTAGGTGAGTGCTGCGGTTGGAAAAGACACGATAACGACTCCCGAACCGCCCGAAGAACCAATCCAACCTGTCCCTCCACTATTACCCACGCCGCCACCGCCACCGCCAGTATTATCGGTCCCTGGATTGCGTGCGGTTGTTGCATTTCCGACGCCGCCGCCGCCTAGCCCGCGAACACTATTCGTGCCACCACTGATGTTGCTCCATATACCACCACCGCCACCACCACACAGATAATAGACCCCACCTGACAGTTCCCCGGTAGTTGACCCACTGATCGGATTAGCGACCCCTGTTCCACCCGACCCACCCGAGAGCGCGAGGGATACCCCGCCACTTGATGTTGCGCCGCCGCCTCCACCACCACTGTAAGTACCCGTCGCAGTAGACCCTCCTGAGAATCCTAGCGTGTATCCGAGTAGGGAGTTCATTCCAGACCCGCCTGGAAGTGCGCTATGCATACCCGCGCCGCCTCCTGTTGCTTGTGAACCAACAGCACCGGCAGCTACATCGCGGGAACCACCATACCCTCCGCCGGGTGCATAGAGTAGCGAACCAAAATAAGAAGCATTGCCGTTTGCAGCGGTTTTGTTGGTGTTGTAAGTGCTTCCAGTTCCTCCGCTACCAACGTAGACGCTATAGGTTCCGCTCAGCTCGATTTTCCCAGCGTAAGCGAATCCGCCGCCACCGCCGCCGCCAGCCCAATGTGAGCCCGATCCGCCACCCCCACCCACTACCACTACATTGCACAGAACAGAACCATTATCAACGATAAACGAGTGGCTACCGGTGCCGGTGTAGGTATAGATCGTGTATCCATTGGTTCCCGAAACCGCCGTACAGCCCGCATCGGTTCCGCTGACGGTAATTACTCCTCTCGCCGTCCCCGCCCACGCCAGCAGCAGCAGGATTAGGATGGATTGCGTTAGGTTTTTCATGGTCTGCTTTCTATTTATTACGAAAAGAAAAAGGCACGGATCCGGATTGCTTTTGGCTCCCGCTCCATGCCTTGTGGACTCATGCCTTGGCTTATGCGCCGCTGCTGCTGCTAGTGGCCAGCGTGCGGTGCCGCTGCCACTTACGCGGCTCGATGACGGCCGGGGTGCCGCGCTCGCTTGCCTTGAAGCGGACCACGATGTCCTGCGTGAACTCGGCCTCGCTGTTCGTCGGGGCCTGGACCACGGTAATGGGCCAGTTCTCCATGTAGGCAAAGGCCGTCGGATCGCCGTAGAACCAGTAGCCTTGCGACGTGGCTACGTCCGTTCCAAGCTGCGCCACAAGCTGGGCCTGCAACTGGCGGCTGGTCGCCATGGTGATTCCGAGATTCTGGATCGGGTTCCCCGCGATCGTGTTGATGCCGGTCGCGGTGAAGCCCGCCGACATCTGCCAGGTTTGCGTGGCCTGCATGATGAGGTTCAACGGCAGAAACTTAATCTGCGGGGCGAAGATCAACCGAGTATTCGGGATGATGATCGGCTCGCCCGTGTTCGGGTCGGTCATGGCGGAGAACAGCGCCTCGGCAGCGTTAATGTTCGTCCAGTCGGTCAACGGGTTTCCATCGAGGTGGTTGCACCACCGGCCGCTGTCCGTGGCCGAATAGAACGTCTTCAAGGAGACGGCGGCCGAATCGCCTTTTCGCTTCTCCTTGTAGCTGTTCGTGGCCCCGATCATCAAACCCAACAGGGCCTTTTCCTTTTGCAGGCCGAGGAGCGTACCGACGTAAGCGGCCCGGTCGAGGACCATGCCGGTACGATCGAAAAAGATTGCCTCCTTGGTGATCCCGATGCCAAGCTGCCGTTTCACGGTGGCGGGCGTTTCGACGTACTCCTCGCCGAAGCCGACGTAGCGAAGCGGTTCGCCTTCGCCTGCAATGGTCACGTCGCTGCCCGGATCGCGGGGCAAGTAAACGCCCGGGATTCGCTCGCCGTCAAGCCTGGTTGGCACGGTCGGCACTAGGCGGCTGGCAACAAACTCTTCCGCCGTGTAGGCGCCCAGCGTGCGGTTGATGAGCAACTGCCCGGTGATTCCGGCGAAGGCCGAGGAATCGACGGCACCCATGGCCTCCTGCAACGGCCTGCCGTTGTCGGGGTTCATGTACTCCTCAATGAACGTCTGGCCCACCGGGTCGCCGTTCTTACTGAAGATGGTTTCGGCGGCCAGGGCACGGAGCGAGAAGTCTTGGGCGTGGATGCCGCCAACCTCGCCGCGGCTGCCGCAGTTGAGGGCCTCTTGGAGGTCGCCCCAGGTGCGAGATCCTAAGATGGCTTCCTTGCCGCGATTCTGCACGCCTTCCAGCCGCAGCCCTCGGGCGATTTCTTTTGCGTTGATTCTCATTTAGGTTTCTTTCTAAGAAGGTTGGATGGTTTTATCAAGGAGATTGACCACGGATAACACGGATGACACGGATGAGGGATGGGAGGACGGTTATCTTCTCCTATCCGTGTTCTCCGTGTTATCCGTGGTTCCTTTTTTTAATTAGACTGCCCCGCTAGAGCTGCCTGTAACCTGGTTCTGGATTCCCCCATCGAGGATGGTGGACCTGATCCGAACTATGACGCTTGTCCGGGCGTTGCCGATCGCGTTCGGCTCGGGAACGGCCTTGCCGATGACAAGCGACGCGCTGGCCGCCGTGACAACCTTCTGGTTTTCTAGGGCGGTGCCGCTGGCTTTCTCGCAAGCCCCGACCAGTGCGCCGAGGATCCAGGTTGCGCTGGCGCAGTCGAATTCAAAATCGCCGGTCGTGGCAACTTCGATGACGTTGGCTGGCACGTGGGTCAAGGTGCTGTTGAGAGGCACGGTCTCGCCCGATTGCAAGCCGTTCTTCTGCAAGGCAACGCCCAAGAAGAACTGCTGGAACGCGTCCTGGTTGAGTGTCGCCGTGGCCTGATCGGCCATGGCGGAAGCGGGCTTGGCCTTGCTGCTCACCGGGTCGAGATAGAGCAAATCGCCGATTTCGATCGGCGTTGCCGAGTCACAGAGAACCGCGACGGGATTGGTTTCGCCGTTGCGGTGGCGGAAGGTTGAGGACATAGAGAAAGTCTCCTTGGAAAATGTTCGATGACGAAATATCAAATCTCACGCAAAGACGCAAAGACGCAAAGAATTTACGCTTGCGGTTTCGCGATTACTTCAACAAATCAAATTTCACGCAAAGGCGCTAAGACGCAAAGAATTTGCATTTCTTCTAACTTCTATCTCCTAACTTCTAACTCCTAACTTCTTTCCTTACTTCACGAATCGCGCAATCCGCTGCCGGATCGACGCACTGGCCGGCGGAATGGCGACCGCATCGTGCGACTCCTGCAACGGATTGCCGGTACTCGGTGCTGCCGAGCCGTTTGCCGGCTTCGCGGTGCCGACAAGCTGCTTGCGATCGTTGATCTTGGCTTTCCGCTTGATCGGATCGATCGTTTCGGCCAAGTCCTCCAGGAAGATCTCGGAAACGTGCTGCGTGTTGGCCGGGTCGAGTCCGGCGGCCTTGAGTTCGCCGGTGATGGCCTCTTGCAAGGCATGGTGCGCCTCGGCCGCCTTGTAGTCGTCGAGGGTCGCTTGAAGCGTTTTCAACTGGTCCTTGAGGTCGGAAACTTCCTTTCCCTCATCGGCCTCGGTCAAGATCGTATGCACCAGGTCGTCACGCGGCGCAAGCACGGCTTCGCGCAGCTCCTGGACAGTCAACTGGGTAATATCCATCGCTTTCTCCTTGGGAATAAATAGTTCGGAATCCGTTGATTCAAAGAGGCCGGTTGTCGTTGCCGGGTTGGCCACCAGGTCCACCGAAAGCACCTTGTCGATCGACTCGACCACCATCTTGCCCCCGGTGCTGCGACTGAATCCGCGAGTATCGTGCGAGAAGCCGAGATTTTGGGGGGCGTTTTCCGCATCCCAGGCAATCTGCTCGGCCAGTGCATGTTTTGGGTTAAAGTGAAAGTCGCCATAGAGGCCGTCCTCTTTGAGCGTGACGTTTTTGACCAGTCCGATCCGATCGCGGAGCGAACGCCGTTGGCCCGGCTCGACATGATCGATGTTGACGCGCTGTCCTTCGTACAGGGACAATGCCTTGGCCATCACCGCGCGAGGATACTCGCGTCCCTTCTTGGAGACGGCACCCAGCAGCTTAACGCCCTGGATGATGCCATTTTCACGATCGACGCGAAGCGCCACGCCGCGGTTGTCGGAGTATTCTTGGAAGAGGGACATGGATGTTAGGAGTTAGAGGAATGACGAATGACGAAGGACGAAGGACGAAGGACGAAGGACGAATGATGAATGACGAATGACGAATGACGAATGACGAATGACGAATGACGAATGACGAATG
>JBAWVO010000194.1:0-12391 GCA_037147235.1 Planctomycetota bacterium
CGTCCAGGGGGGCGACGACCATCAATGATTCTCCAATTGTACCATCTTATTTAACCGAACGCAACACATTCTTTTTATTTTTTTTCGGAACTCTTTTTCAAGCTGCCAATCTTACCCTCTTGGAGAATCGGAAGATACCGATTGGGGATTGCCAAAACAAAACAAGAAACGGAGGTCAGCCAAAACCGCCCTTGCCCATCATCGCCCCAAGCCCCGTCACGGGTCTGAGCGATGATGACTCGGTCGCGGAGCAAAGGATAGCACCGCTTCCATCGTTCGCCGCCCGCTTGGTAGAGGGCCTGGGCCACGTAGTATAGAGTGTATGCGTCAAACGGCGTGGCCGTGCTAGGCTTGGCCACGACCTCGCGCAAGGCCGCTTCGACCTGATCGAGACTTTTTGCGATCCGCCAATCATCATACTGGGCGAATTCCTGCATGCACACGGCACCGGCGGCCGCCATCGCCACGGTCTTCCCACCACCATTGTAGGTGAACCAGCCCGGATACCCTTTCTGCTCTTCCTCCGAGTCACTCGGATCGCACCCGTCTGGTCTATAAAGTCCTCTCACGTGGCGAATGGCCTTCTCAATCACCGTGGGCGGAATGTCAAAGCCACTGTCCATTGCGCTCCGCAGTGCCTTGGCCTGCATCACCGACAAGCTAAGGTCGCCGTCGGCCGGCGCGGCCCCGTAGCTCCAGCCGCCGCCGGGGCCTTGGCACTGGATGATCACCTTCAAGGCACGATCCAAGGTTGGCCCGATCCGCTTGTCGTCCGTCATGCCGTAGGCCTGGCCTAAAACAAACGTCGACAGCCCATGGTTGTACATATCCTGATTCGAGATGTTCAAGAGGCCCGAAGGCTTGGCCTTGGTCACGACGTAGTTCAGGGCTTTCTGCACGGCTGGCCCATACTTGCCGTGGCCAGGAGTGTGTCCGTCAGACAGGAAAGCCAGCGCGCCCAGGCTCACCAGTCCCAGGTGGTTGGAACCCCAGTTGCCCTCGGCCCCTTGGTTTTTGGCCAGCCAATCCAGTCCGCGTTGAATCGCTTTCTCACTTTGGGGGTTGATTTCCCCGCGACGTTGCCCCCACGACGTGGTCGGAAAGGCGCAGAGCAACACGGCCACAACAACACATTTGCCCCACGCAGGAAGCCTGGCAGGCATGATCGAGAGAAATTTTACGGTTTGCATAGTGTAGTTATTATGGACCGCCCACTCGGTGATGTCAAGCAAATTAGTTGTCAAGCAAATTAGTAAAACGGAGTATTATTCCGTTGCTTCTATCTTTTTCGGGTAAACGGAATGAATTCCATTCTACGTAGGCTGCTTTGCACATTTTACAAGCTACAGTTTGGGAATGTTACCATGGCGGACTGTCCAATCCGGGGTTTGGTCCGCTTTTTCGGCATGGCTCGAACCACGGCCCTAACGGTTGACGAATTGAATCACGCCCATTTTTCGGCTCAAAAGCACCGTTTTTCCGACAAAGCGTTGCTCGAAAACAGAAACTCGATCCCTTGTGCATTCCGTTCTCCTGAAATTCAAACAATTCATTTGACTTTTTCGCGAGGGTATGCGATACTGAGAGGTTAGATTGGCTGACTGCCGGCGCGAAGCCAAAACCTGATGACTGTAGAACGAGACCCTTGGACGCCACACGGGCGGATCCATCCGCCGATCGAAGAGCATCCCGACCATCCCGCCTGCCTAACTCGTTGCGATGATTTGCCGACGCGCAAAGTATCCGCAACGCCCCGCCCCCCTAAGAATTCCCCCGACGAACGAATTGGAGCAACTCAGAAGATGAGCTCGATCGTGAAATTCCAGCTTGAAAGCCAAGTCGGGATCGTTGCAAGAGACGACGAGGGGGCCGCGCCATGAACCAATTCCATTGGAGACCGCCCTTTCTGAAGAAGGCTGGACGCTACTTCCTGCCCCCACGCGGTCCACCATGAAAAAGAAGCTTTTCGATTCCCCCTGGCTATCTTACAAAACACAACTGACGTGACCAGTCTAATGTCACAAACTGACGTGACCAGTCTAATGTCACAAATTTCTGTAACCTTTTTATTAAGAGAGAGAAAACAATGACTTTGAAGAATCTGACATCCTTACTGTTGGTAGCCGCCCTATTTGTCGCTACCGCAAGTCTTGCACAAGCCGCCGTGCCCGAAACCGTGACCGTGGGCAACCCCGGCAACGCAGCCGACACGACAAACTTCGGCGCAGTGCCCTACACCTACAAGATCGGCAAGTTCGAGGTTAACAACGAGCAGTACTGCGAGTTCCTCAATGCCGTCGCCGCGACCGACGCCAACGACCTGTATGACGGCCGTATGGACGGCGGGCCGGAGAACTGGGGCGGGATCGCGCGGAGCGGCGATTCAGGCAGCTACAAGTACACCGTCCGCGAGGGCATGGGCAAGAAGCCGGTCGGTTACGTGACGTGGGAGAGCTGCATCCGTTTTGTCAACTGGCTCAGCAATGGTCAGGGCAAGGGCGACACGGAAAAAGGCTCTTACGAGATCGGTGCTGATGGGGTGAAGGTGCCCGATCACGCCGCCTTGGCCAAGGGAACCGTGGCCAAGTGGGTCATGACCAGCGAGAACGAGTGGTACAAGGCTGCCTACTACGATGCGAGCAAGCAGGGCGGCGCCGGCTACTGGCAATTCCCAGTGAAGAGCGATACTTCTCCGGAAGCCAATCTCAGCTCGAATGCCCCCTCGGACGGAGGCAGCTTCAAGAATTCCGTCAGCCCCTATGGCACCTTTGACCAGGGCGGCAACGCATGGGAGTATAATGATGCCCAGGCCGACGGCAAAGTTGGTTTGCGTGGCGGGTCGTACTACATCAACGACAACGACAACTACATGCGTTCGTTTACCCGTTATGACGTGCTGAGTGCCAAGTGGCCCCACTACGGGTTCCGCGTTGCACAGGTCGGAGGCGAGGCGAGCAAGTAGTCTCGTGTGATTGATTGTGCGGCGATAAGTCGCGCAAAAATAAAAAATTCGCCAGGATCGCGGGGCTGCTTGCAGCCCCCGTCCTGGCAATCCCATTCGTACTCGGGTTTGTGCAGTTTTGGATACGCAGTCGCAGTCCTTTTTATTAGGAGAGATAAAACAATGACTTTGAAGAATCTGATATTTTTACGGTTGGTAGCCGCCCTATTCGTGGCTACGGCAAGTCTTGCGCAAGCCGCCGTGCCCGTTACCGTACCCGTGGGCAACCCCGGTAACGCAGCCGACACGACAGGCTTCGGTGCCGTTGCCTACGCGTACCAAATTGGCAAGTTCGAGGTGACCCTCGGCGAGTACTGCGAGTTCCTCAACGCCGCGGCCAAGACCGACGAGCATGAGTTGTACGATCCACGGATGGAAAAGTCGCCCGAGAATGGCTGGAGTGGGATCAAGCGGAGTGGCGATTCCGGTAGCTATACCTACGCCATCATCGCAAGTCGGGACAAGCAACCGGTGGGTTACGTGACTTGGGAAAGCTGCATTCGTTATGTCAACTGGCTCAGCAATGGCCAAGGCAAGGGCGACACGGAGAAAGGCACCTATGAGTTTGGTGCTGATGGGGTGAAGGTGTCCGATCATGCCGCCTTGGCCAAGGGAACTGCCGCCAAGTGGGTCATGACCAGCGAGAACGAATGGTATAAAGCTGCCTACTACGATGCAAGCAAACAGGGCGGTGCCGGCTACTGGCAATTCCCCGCGAAGAGCGATACGGCTCCGGCAGCCAATATCAACTCGAATTGGCCAACCGAGGCAGGTAAATTCAAGGATTCCGCCAGCCCTTATGGCACCTTTGACCAAGGCGGCAATGTCTGGGAGTACAACGATTCTCAGGCCGATGGCAAAGTCGGCTTGCGTGGCGGGTCATGGTACATCAACGACAAGGATGATTACGAGCGTTCGTTTACGCGTTACAATGTCCTGAGTGCCAAATGGCCCCATCGCGGGTTCCGCGTTGCGCAGCTCGGGGGAGATGCGAGCAAGTAGTCTCGCGTGATTAAAAATTTTGCCGGGATCGCGTGGCTGCCTGCAGCCCAAACCACCCGGGATCTACAATTTTATTTGGTTTTCACCGTTAAACAGAAGAAATGTATAGGAGAACAGCAGTATGAGGGTAGCAGAAGTTTTTGGGAAGCTTTTCGTCGTTCCCATGGTGGCAGCGGCTATTTTGATCTTTGCCGCAACGCCGGCCAAGACAGCAACCTATTATGTAAGTCAATCAACCGGGGACGACAGTTCCAACGGACAGGCCGCCAAGCTTGAGGGTGCCGCCGGACCATGGAAGACGTTTGCGCGAGCCTCGGACAACAACTACGTCGCCGGCGACCGCATCCTGTTGAAGTGCGGCGACACATGGAACGAAGAGCTTCATCCCAAGGGTAGTGGCACCGCCGACAATCCCATCACCATCAGTTCCTATGGAGAAGGCAAAAAGCCGCTGATCGACCGGCAAGACTACAAGAAAGACCGCTTTGGCATCCACTTGGCCGATCAGGAAGGCTTCAAGATCGTCGGCATTGAATTTGCCAATTGCATGACCGGCATTTATGGCGAATACTCGGTTGGATGCCCCACCAAGAAATTCATCTGGATTGAAAACTGCTACTTTCGCGACTCTCTGCTCTACGGGCATTATGAGGATTACCCGAAGAAAAAAATTGGTCTTGGCGTCTGCTTCTTCTCGTTTGAGACCAAGAAAAAGATCGTGCTGCAAGACGTCATGTTCAAAAACTGCGTCTTCCGCAGGCTGGCCTCCGGGATATGGACGAACAGCCCCGATAACTTCAATGCCAGTGCGTCCTTTATCTACAATTTTGCAAACTTTGTCATGGAAGACTGCCTGTTTGAAGAAGGCCACCAGTGGCAACAGGGAATGCGTGGGGTGGACGGCGGAGCCATGCGCAGGTGCGTGACTCACGATACCGGCCGCAATAACAAGGCATTCAACGGCGTGGCCGGTGCCATGTTCTTCCGTTGCAAGAATTGGGTCTTTGAAGACAGCGAGTGGGGCTTCGTGGACGTCGGAAGGGGCAGCGGCGATGGCGAGGCGTTCGATTTCGAGGGCAACTGCGATCACATGACCATGCGAAACTGTCTCTTCCATGACACGGACGGGCCTGGCTTTCTGATTTGCTGCTATGCCTCCGACGGCAACCCCAGTAAGGATGTCCGGATGGAGAATTGCGTTCTGAACGGAAAATCCAAGCGTCCTCCCCGAGGATTGTCGAAATGCGAAATCTTCAACACGACGGACCGCAATGAAGCGGCCTGGACCAATTGCCGTTTCTATCTTTCTAAAGGGTCAATCCTCATGCGGGTGGCAGATCCCGAGAAGGACAAGTGGTCCTCCTTCGTCGATTGCATCCTCAAAGACCTGAGCGCGGCCTGTAGCACGCCCAAGCTGGACGCTAAGGTGAGTGCCCCGACCGAGGTCGCGGCCAGTGAAGTGGCAGGGAGTGAAGCCACCAAGGCCACCTCGATCGAACTCGATTTCGGCAAGCCGACCATGGTCAACGAGTTCAAGATCAAAGAGGCCCCGTTATCCTCCGTCGTACGCTATGTCATCCAGTGTTGGGACGACAAGGAATCGAAATGGGTGGGTTGCTTCAACGGCAGAACCCTCGGTGCCGACTTCGTGGCGCCGATTGTGAGTCGGACTACGTCCAAGGCGAGGCTCTTGATCCTAGCGACCAACAAAGGCAATCCCGAAATTGCTGAATTCGCGGCCTACAACGACACGACCGGCGAAGTTTTCAACGTCAAAAAAGGCGCGTCGCCCAAAGGGCGCGTTGGAAAGTAATCGCCGCGACGGGACCGATTTGGTCACGGCAAGACAAACGAAGTAAGGTTACCTAACTCGATGTGTTTAGCCCTGGCACTTGTGCCGGACACGGTCCGGCGCAAGCCGCCAGGGTGTTTTCTATGGAAGGATGATTCAGATGATGAAAAAATGGTCACTCAGGATGCTGTGCCTGATCGTCGCGATGGCGATTTTCGGCCAGCTTGGAATTGCACGCGGCGAGGATACCAAAGCCACGAAGCCTGCCATCGTTCCCAACCCGGCCCATGACCCCACCAAACCGGTGCCGGGAGGTGTCCGCTGGTTCGGGCGAAATCATGCAAAATATCTACAGCAGACCCAGGCCGGGAAGATCGACCTCTGTTTCCTGGGTGATTCCATCACGGCAATGTGGTCGGGGGGGTTGTTCGGCAAGTATTACGGCAAATACAAAGTCGTGAACTTCGGCGTCGGCGGAGACCGGGCTGAAAATGTGTTATGGCGGCTGGAAAACGGCGAACTCAAGGGGCAGTCACCCAAAGTGATCGTGCTGATGATAGGAACCAACAATTTAGGTTTCAATACGGTCGAAGAGGTCGCCCTAGGTGTTGAAACCGTGGTCAAGAACCTCCAGGGCAAGTTCCCCAAAACCAAGATCCTCTTGCTGGGGATTCTGCCCAAATTGGGCGACGCGAAATTGCCAACCGAGCAGATGTTGGTGAAAATCGAGAAAGTCAACGCCATCACCGCCAAGCTCGACGACGGCAAAATGATTCGCTATCTCGATTTCGGTCCCAAGTTTCTCGACAACGACAAAAAAATACAAGGTGGCATTCTTGCCGATGGCGTACATCTGACCGGAAAAGGATACGAGATCTGGGCCACGTCCATGAACCCGCTACTGACTGAGATGATGGAGAAATAGGGAATGCAAGTAATTGATGGGAGCAGCGGCCCCATCCACCTTGAGTGGATGGGGAAGAAGGTTGGGCAGCTAGCAATAAATGCAAACAAACCAAGACCCCATCCAGCTTGCCTGGATGGTGAATCAGATTATCCAGCTAACCTGCCTTCTCGACGCAGCAAGGCAACCTCCTTGGGGTCGTGTGTTATCTTATTGTCGGTTCTAGCTATCCAACCTTTTTCACCATCCGGGCAAGCCGGATGGGGCCCCGGCGATGGGTTCGCCGCGGACTGGAAACCCGTTCCCGGCCATTTTCCCATGTCACGCTGGGCAAACGATGTCGCGCCGGACAAAGTCCTGCCCGAATACCCTCGCCCGCAGATGGTCCGCAAGGATTGGCTCAATCTCAATGGGCTGTGGGGCTACAGCGTCCTCGCCAGGAACGCCAAGCAGCCGGATTCTTTCCAGGGCGAAATCCTGGTTCCTTTCCCGGTTGAAGCCCCACTCTCCGGCATCGGCAAGATGCTCAACGCCTTTCCTGGCAGGACCTACACCAACAGCCGTCTATGGTATCGCCGCACGTTCGAGACTCCCGCCGCATGGAAGGGCCGACGCACCCTGCTGCACTTCGGCGCGGTTGACTGGGAAGCAACGGTTTTTCTCAATGGCAAGCAGCTCGGGGTTCACCAGGGTGGTTATGACGAATTCTCGTTCGACGTGACCGACGCACTCAAGAGCGAAGGCATGAACGAGCTGGTCGTCGCCGTCTGGGATCCGACCTTTCAAGGCGGTTATCCTCGCGGCAAACAGATCGACAAGCCCGCGGGAATCTACTATACGCCCTGCACGGGCATCTGGCAGACGGTCTGGCTGGAACCGGTTGTGGAGACGCACATCAAATCACTGCGAATTGTCCCGGATATTGACCAGGGTGTGGTTCGCATCACGGTAACTGCCGTCGCAGGCAAGAACGATGGCAATCTGCAAGCCGCAGTCGAAGTGTACGACGGGCAGACCAAGATCGGCTCGGCCAGCGGTTGGGCAAGCCAAGAACTTGTGGTCAAGATCCCTGACGCAAAACTGTGGTCGCCTGATTCGCCATTCCTCTACAATCTACAGGTGACTTCATTTGGGCAGAGAATCACTCAGGAGTCGGATGTGGTCACGAGCTACTTCGGCATGCGAAAGGTGTCGATTGGCCCCGACAAAGACGGGATCACCCGGATTCTGCTGAACAATAAGTTCGTCTTGCACAACGGCGTGTTGGATCAGGGATTCTGGCCGGACGGTATCTACACCGCGCCGACGGATGCCGCCCTGCGCTATGACATCGAAACCATCAAGCAGCTCGGCTTCAACATGAGCCGCAAGCATGTGAAGGTAGAGCCGGAACGCTGGTACTACTGGGCCGACAAGCTCGGCCTGCTGGTCTGGCAGGACATGCCTTGCAGCGGCGACGGCATCCATGCCAAACCGCCCGCTTACGCCGCTTCCAATGCCCAACTCCAGGACCAGTTCGGCGCCGAACTTAAGGCGATGATCGCTGGCCGCTTCAACCACCCCTCGATCGTCTCTTGGATCGTGTTCAATGAGGGGATGGGCCTGCAAAATTCCAAAGGCTACAAGCTGGACGACAACATCCGCACGTTCATGCGCCGCATGGCTGACATCGCCGCCGAGGACAAAACACGCGCGATCAATGCCGAGAGCGGTGCGCCGATGGGCCAATACCAAGGCTGGAACATACTGGATATCGGCCTCGGTCAGATCATGGATGCCCATTGCTACGGAACCACGAAATGCCTCGTCCCGACCAAAGAGCGAGCGAGCGTCATTGGCGAGTACGGCTATGCGAAGTTTGTTGATACGATCGACAAGTACATGCCCTTGGTGAAGAAACCCGGCGTCAGCGGGCTGGTGTGGACACAGATCACCGACGTGGAGAACGAGCGGAACGGCCTGCTGACCTACGACCGCGGCAAGTTCAACGAAGACCCGGAGAAAGTGGCCGCCAAGAATGTCAGTTACTGCGGCGGCGAACAGAAGGACATCACCCAGCTTCAGGCCCAGATCGACAAGGCAAGGAAAGAAGCCGACGAGCTGAAACGGCTTATCGGCATGCCGGAACGCAGCACCGAGGAAATCATGAAGCAGTTCGACAAAGGCATGAAGCGTTATGGCAGCGGAGCGGATGCAAGGGCGGCTGATCTGGCGGCGGTCAGCGCGAAACTGAGCAAAATCTCCGCCACCGTTGAGGGGAATGTGAGGACCGCGGATCCTTCGTCCTGGCCGAAGGCCGATCCCGCCGCCATTCAACGCTGGCAGGATATGCGATTCGGCATGTTCATTCACTGGGGGCCGGTGAGCCTCAAGGGAACGGAGATCGGCTGGTCGCGCGGCAAGGAAGTCCCCACCGAAGTCTATGACAACCTCTACAAGGATTTCAATCCAACCAAATTCAACGCCGACGAGTGGGCTTCCATCGCCAAGGCGTCGGGCATGAAGTATCTTGTGCTGACAACCAAGCATCACGACGGCTTCTGCCTATGGGATACCAAGTTCACTGACTACAACATCATGCACACCCCATTCAAGCGGGACGTGGTCAAGGAACTGTCGGAGGCATGTAAGAAGCAGGGGATCGCTTTTGGGGCCTATTACTCGGTGGCAGACTGGTATCATCCCAATTGGCCCGGAGGCCGTGGCACCAAGAAAAATCCTCAACCTGACATGGATGCCTATGAGAAGTATCTCAACAACCAGTCCGAGGAATTGATCACCAAGTACGGCCCGCTGGTGACGATCTGGAACGATCTGCCCCAGGCCTACGGCAACCGCGCCGCCAGCATCCTCCGCCGCGCGCGCGCCCTTCAGCCGGACATTCTTTTCAATAATCGTTGTGGCGTGGACGGCGACTATCTGATCCTCGAACAGAAGATCGGCAAGTTTAATAACCGCCAGCCGTGGGAAACGTGCATGACCTTGTGCAGGCAGTGGTCGTGGAAGCCTAATGACGGGATGAAGCCGCTGAAGCAGTGCCTCCAGACGCTGCTCTACTGCGCCGGAGGCGATGCAAATCTTCTCTTCAATGTCGGGCCAATGCCGACGGGCGAGATCGAACCGCGGCAGGTTGAGCGGCTCAAGGAGATGGGAGCCTGGATGGCTAAGTATGGCGAGAGCATCTATGGCACGCGCGGCGGGCCGTTCATGCCAGGCAATGGGCAAGTCAGTACCCACAAGGACAATGTGATCTACGTGCATGTGCTGAATTGGGAAAAAGAGTCGCTGACGCTACCGGCCATCAACAGGAAGATCGTCAAGAGCCAATTGCTGACCGACGGGAACGTCAACGTAAAACAGTTCGAGAAGCAACTCGTCATCTCGGTGCCAGTGACGGACCGTCAGGAAATCGATACAATCGTGAAGTTGGAATTGGACGGCCCCGCTGGGAGTATCTCCCCGCTGGCCGTCGGACCATAGCGAACATGTGACGAACAACGGAGATAGACCACGAAACACACGAAACGCACGAAAGTAGACACTGAGATTGAAACCAAGAACTAACTGTCAATCCCAAAGAAAAAAGACAGGAGGAGGAGGGAGAATGTTCTTGACTTCAATCTTCCTGTCTTTCAACAAAGATCTCTTTCCCTTTTCGTGTATTTCGTGTATTTCGTGGTTTACCCTTGCCGCCTCCGGCACCAATGAAATCGGACGCTAGTTATTAGGAGATAAGAAAGAAATGAAGAAGCTCGTATTTCTGTTCGCCACAATTTGTATCGCAAGCCACGCGCTGGCCGCCGACTGGAAACCCGTGCCCGGTCAAATTATGACGCGCTGGGCCAAGGATGTATCGCCTGAGAAGGTGCTTCCCGAATACCCGCGACCGCAGATGGTCCGCCCGGAATGGAAAAACCTCAATGGTCTTTGGGATTACGCCATCGCCGGCGTTGACGCTGCGCAACCGGAACAATTTACCGGAAAGATCCTGGTGCCGTTTTGCATTGAGTCGGCCCTTTCCGGTGTGAAAAAGTCACTGGCCGCTAACCAACGCCTTTGGTATCACCGCGAATTTAATGCGCCCGATCTGGCCGGTGGAAAACGCTTGCTGCTTCATTTTGGTGCGGTCGATTGGGAAACCAAGGTGCTGGTCAACGGCAAGCCCGTCGGTGAACACAAGGGCGGTTACGATGCATTCACCTGCGATATCACCGATACGGTCAAGCCGGGCGGCGGCAATGAACTGGTGGTCTCCGTATTCGATGCTTCCAACAGCGTTCAGGCGCGAGGTAAGCAGAGTTTTCCGCGCATGGCCAACCCCAAAGGCATCACCTACAGCCCGTGCTCCGGCATCTGGCAGACCGTGTGGCTGGAAACGGTTCCGGCAGCGCACATCGAGTCACTGAAGATCGTGCCGGATGTGGACGGCGGAACGGTCTCTGTCACGGTTAATGCCAAAGGCGGCAAGGTCAAGGTGACCGCGCTGGATCCCGACATGCCACTCGGAACCGGGGAAGGCGAGGCGCCTGTTGCCACCGGTGAAGGCGACGCGGGCCAACCGATTGTCCTGAAGATTCCCGCCGCCAAACTGTGGTCGCCGGAGAAGCCGTTCCTCTACGACTTGCGAGTTATGTGCGGCGATGACACGGTAACAAGCTACTTCGGCATGCGCAAGATCGCCCTCGGTAAAGACGAAAAGGGCGTGACGCGCATCCTGTTCAACGGCAAGTTCGTCTTCCAGGCCGGCTTTCTCGACCAAGGTTACTGGCCCGATGGAATCTATACTGCGCCGACGGACGACGCGCTCCGTTACGACATTGAGATGACCAAGAAATTTGGCATGAACCTCGCTCGCAAACACGTCAAGGTTGAACCCGACCGCTGGTACTACTGGTGCGACAAGCTCGGCCTGCTCGTCTGGCAGGATATGCCCAGTGCCGGGCCCACCCACCGCGACGGCGCCGTCGGCGTAGGTGCCGGCCGGAACCGCCAGACGGGCGAAATGCAAGACGGCAAGGCCACCTCGACCACGGGTGCCTCGCAATTTGAAGCTGAACTCAAGGCCATGGTCGAAGGCCGCTGGAACCACCCGTCGATCGTCATGTGGGTCGTCTTCAACGAAGGCTGGGGCCAATACGATACGCCGCGGCTGACCAAGTGGGTCAAGAGCCTCGATCCGTCGCGGCTGGTCAATAACGCCAGCGGCGGGTACGACATTCCGGCGGGCGACATCATGGACGCCCACCTCTATCCCGGCCCCTTCGCGCCCAAGCCCAAGGACGGCCGCGCGGCGGTCTGCGGGGAATTCGGCGGACTTGCTCTGCCCATCCCCGGCCATACCTGGGTCGAGAAGTCCTGGGGATACAGGAAGTTGAGTACCAAAGAGGAACTTACCAATCGCTACGTGGGGCTGATTAAGAGGGCCTACGAGTTGAAAGACACCGAGGCTATGAACGCCTTGATCTACACGCAAACCACCGACGTCGAAACCGAGTGCAACGGCCTGATGACTTACGATCGCGAGATTGTCAAGCCCGACCTGCAAAAAGTCTTCGACGCCAATCGAGGCAAGTTCCCCACGGCTCCCTAGCCCGAGTTTATAATTACGGCCCTTCGGTTCTATCGAGCGGGTGCTAGGGACCGGCGCAGAAATAACTGTCGCAAGAAAAGTAGCAGGCACACTCCGTGTGCC
>JBAWVO010000195.1:0-12335 GCA_037147235.1 Planctomycetota bacterium
GACGGCAACACATCGCCGTAACTCCTTACACAACAAGCGACAGTGCCATTCGTGGATGCCACACTTCTTCCTCCGCCACGCTTCGGGAAGCAGTTGGTGGCGGAAACTAGGCGAAGATTCATCCGGCACGCCTAAAGACCGCATCAGGCAGCGGGTTATAGATTCCGGTAACGATTCGTCAAAAGCGGAAATCCAAGCCGCCCAGAACGCCGTGGTAGAACGCGGTTCCGCCAGTATCCACGCTTGGGCTGCCGAAGTCCTCTACATCGTGGGCGGGATCGAGACAAGGTTGCTGCTTCGATGCCAACGCCACGCCGTCGAGCCACATCACTTGATATCCGATGCGGGCGGCAAGCCGTGGGGTAATCTGATAACTGCCATTCAAACCGATCTCACCCACGAATGCCGCATGGCTTGTCGAAGCGAAGTCCGTGAAATCAGGATCGCCGTTCCCTCCAGCCCGGTTGCGGGCGGAGTTGGCATAAATGCCCGCCTTGCCTGTCGCCAATAATTGAAATGGCCCCCGATCCAAAACCGTTATGTCCGAGCCGATTTGAAAACCATAAAGATTGTTGAAACTCTGCGCGTTCAAGGGAACCGGATGATTGTCTCCGACTGGGGTTGCTGAGTACGAGAGGAGTTCGTCGAACTCGACATAGCGAAAGCCGCCAAAAACGGTAATCCGATCCGTGATGGGCCGCTTGAGATTCAACTCAAAGCTAGTCAGTTGTGATATATACCGGGCGGAGAGGTCAACGCCATCGGGGCCTGTCACCCCCAAGAGCCATCGAAAAGGGAATCCAAATCCCATCGACTCGGAGTTGATAGTCGGGGTTTCGGCAGTCGAGTCATGCACCTGAAACCATCGGAACTCGATATCGGCGGCGTCCCCGTGGTGAACAATCGTCAGGTCAGGCCCGCCCTCAAAGCCAAAACCGAACTGATCGGCATCTACAACCGGATTGGGTGCAGAACCCAAGCCCCTTGCAAGGTCTTGCGACGGCAAACCGCCTCGCTGTAGGAACAGGATGCCAGCCTTCACCTTCCAGGCGCAAGATTGGTCAAGGACCATCTCGCCCCCGCAAGTACCGCTGGCGTCAGTTCCACAGGAAACGACCGGCTCGACGCTTGATTCCTCTGCTGTAAGCGTGGCCGGAATCGACCCGGCAAGCAGAAGACTACCAACGACCCACCCCAAGAATTGTTTGGACATTTAGGATTCCTTTCCAAAGAGACGCCCCAGACAGTAACGCTTTCGTGCCCATCGACCGATTCCCGACGATATATTACGGCGAGACTCCGTGCATGGCAGATACCTCCCTGCCCGCAAACTCGACGACGGCGGATGGGCCGATTAACCAATGGCGTTGCTGGGGGGCTCGGCGTTCCCTACCTCGGCCAGCGGCGTTCCCTACTCGTTTTAACTACGTTAGGAACGGTTCTGATCGATCCGTCAATGCAACGTCGTTCATGGAAAAGCCATCAACCCGCCGAATGCACTGTGCAATTATACCCCATTGGTTACACAGCGAGTGGTCGCTATGCTGATTTATTGGGCTAGGGTGGCATTTCCTTGACCGCAGCTTCCGGGAGTCCGACGAGGATTTGTTTTGGCAGCCCACTGGGAGATACATCGACCTCGACCTCAACAGGCAGGGCCTCGATGCCGACGAGCGTGAAGGTTTTGAGTTTGGCGAGCATACCTTGTCGCACAAGCCGGCATTGGAGAATATCAAAGAAGCGATCACGCTTGGCTTTGGGCCGAAGATCAGAAAGCAGTCGCTAACATCCACGCGCAACATGTGCTGTGCGGCGTTTGATATCTTGCAGCGGTCTTACTCCGGGATGACTGTTGAGGGTGGATACCCCCATTTTCTTCCCCCCGAATCCTATCCGTCACAAAGTTACCCCTTGCCTGCGGTGCCATCACTGCAATAATTGACAAGGCAGGGCATTTGCGTCCCCTACGGCGTTAGAAATTCCAAGCCCCAGGAACCGACGATGAGTACACAAAAATATTTTGGATTGTTGGTGGTTGCAGCCTTGGCTGCCACCCTCGGGTTGGTGGCTTTCTCGGCGACCCTAACCGTAACTAGAAAGGAGGCGCCTGTGACCGAACGCAAGGCCAATAAGGAGGAACTGAAACATAAGTTAAGTCCTTTACAATATCGGGTGACCCAGGAGTCCGCCACGGAACCCGCCTTTCACAACGAATATTGGAACGAACACCGGGAAGGCCTCTACGTCGACATCGTCAGCGGCAAAATCCTATTTTCGTCCGAGGACAAGTTTGACTCCGGTTGCGGCTGGCCCAGTTTCACGAAACCCGTGGATGGTACTCAGGTCGTCGAGAAGCGGGACACTAAACTCGGCATGGTCCGCACCGAAGTCCGCTCCAAGGGTGCGGATTCCCACCTTGGGCATGTGTTTAGTGACGGTCCCCCAGACAAGGGCGGGATGCGCTACTGCATCAACTCAGCATCTCTCCGATTCATCCCGGTCGATGATCTGGAGAAAGAAGGCTATGGCAGCTTCCTCCCCTTGTTAGGTCGCCCGGCTCCCAAGACAGTCGAGGAAATCGCCACCTTCGCGGGGGGGTGTTTCTGGGGCATGGAAGAACTTCTGCGTCACGAGCCGGGCGTAATCGCCACCGAAGTGGGATACACCGGCGGCACAGTGTCGCATGCCACGTACGAAAACCACAAAGGTCATGCCGAGGCCATCCAGATCCGGTTCAACCCGGCAAAGACCAGCTTTGAGACGCTGCTGCGATTGTTCTTCCGCATTCACGATCCTACCACCCTGAACCGCCAGGGCAATGACAAGGGCAGTTCGTACCGCAGTGCCATCTTTTTCAACAGTCCGGAGCAGAAGCGCATTGCGGAAAAGGTGAAAGCTGAAGTCGATGCATCCGGCAAGTGGAAGAAGCCCATCGTCACCGAGATCACCCCCGCCGGTCCCTGGTGGAAGGCCGAGGATTACCACCAGGACTACCTTCAGAAACATCCGGGCGGATACACCTGCCACTTCCTCAGGGACTAATCAGCCAGCCCTGACAACACGGGACGCGGCGGTCGAACCACGATGATTCCCTCTCTCCCGTTCACCGGGAGACCTACGGTCGAGCGTTTCGGCGGGGTCAGGAGACCCGCGACGAACTCGATTACCCGCCGAACTCGTGTAATCCATTTTCTTCGTTAATTCACCGCGAAAGACCGCAAAGTGCGCAATAGAAAGATGCTTGTTCTTTTGCGTTCCCTGCGTTCTTTCGCGGATAATTCATTTTTCCAACGTCGCGTGGATTCCTCGAAAGACTTGTAAGGCCAGTGACTTTGCAGTTCCCCTCGCCGTACCTGACATTGTGGCAGGTGGTTGATAAAATAGGTTCAGCGTGCCGTTTCCGTGCCTTCGGGAATAGTTTTGTTTCCCAGGGCCGAATAACCTTTTAATCAGAGATCCGCATCACGAAAACAGCGTGAAGCGGGGCCAAGGAGAGATCACTGTGGCGATTACCATTGCAGAATTCGATGGCATGGTCGCCGACTATGGTCCCGCGATGTACCGTTTGGCATACCGCCTTGTGGGGGATCGCCACGAGGCCGAAGATTTGGTTCAGGAGGCTTTCCGATCGGCCTGGAAGAGCCGCAATCTCTTCCGGTCGGACGGTGGCAGCCGAGCATGGCTGGCATCGATCCTCAGGCGTCGGGTGGCCGACCACTGGCGACGCCCCCGCCCACCGGCCCTCGTGGCCGACGATCAATGCCTGGAGGTCGAACTCCCTGCCGACGATCCTTGCCGCGACGAACTGACCGACGAGATGCAGCGTGCCTTGAACCGACTCCCCCTGGAACTTAAAGAGACCTTGCTCCTCGTGGTGGTTGCTGAACTAACCCACCAAGAGGCATCCGAAATGCTTGGTGTACCCTTGGGTACGGTATTGTCGCGAGTCAGCCGGGCACGCAAGCGATTGCGCGAGTACTTGACTCCGACGCAGAACACCGATCCCAAGGATCGATCCCAAAATAATATGAATACGACAAAGTAATCGTTCCCATCCATGTCCACTGCCGATTTCAAACTCGATGCCCAGCTTCAGAACGTCCCATTGCCGGACGGCCTGCTGGATCGGCTCATGGCCTTGCCGCTGGCTGACGATGAGGATATCGACGAACTCCTGCGCGATGTGGCCCTTCCGCCTGGTTTCTTGCCGCGGCTGCAAGCAGTTCCATTGACCGACGACGACGGGCTTGACGAAGCCTTGCGCAATGTATCGGTCCCGGACGACCTGGTTTCTTCTTGTCGCCATCATACCCGCCGGCATCCGGCTCGCCAACAGTTCACCCGTCTTGGGGACCGGCGTCCGATGGACCGCGCATTGCGGATCAGCCGCATCGCCACGGCAGCGTCGTTGATTCTGGCGGTTTCGCTGAGCCTCGGCAGCGCGATGTTGCTCTTGTTGGTTTTGAACGGTTCCGGCGGTGGGTTGCCAGTGCCGCAACTGGCCCAACAACAAACTCCCACTCCTCCCACCCCAGTCGAAAAGCCCCTAGAGGCATCCTGGGGCATGTTGGCTGACGATTCCTCGGGAGTCGCCGCGTGGCCCGCGCAACTGATGGATTACCATCGTGAGATCAAACTGGCCCAGATCGAGCCGGCTGCGGCATTGGCAGCCCGTGACTCGCTGGCGTCGGCCATGTTACCCGGCGGTGCCGACCCGCTGGCACAGTCAGCCGGGGGGGTATTGGGGTCGAATAGCTGGGATGACCTTCCAGAACTGCCGACGCGGCCGTTCGGTCTGGTTCCTCACGGGCTCGATTGGCCGTTGGTGCCGGGGGCGAATCGGCCATTCCTGACGCATTTCAATTTCCATCCGTTTGTTTCGCCCGGTGCCAGTCCGCGTTTACAGACATGCCCGGTGCCGCTGGCAGTCGAACCGTCGAGCTATGAGTTGGCACATCGCTACCTCGAGCGGAACGAGTGGCCACCCGCCGATCGCGTTCACACCGAAGAGTTCCTGGCGGCTGTGGATTACCACTTCCCCAAGCCGACGAATCAAAGTCTCGGGCTGATCGTGGCAGGCGGCCCCTCCCCCATCAGCGGCGAAGGTTTCTGTCTCTTGCAGGTCGGCGTGCAGGCACGGCAGACCGACGATGCCAAGCACGCGCCACTGCACTTGGTACTGCTGATTGATACTTCGACGAGCATGCGTTGGGGTAGCCGCATGGAGATTGTCCGCCGCGCCCTGCGCAATTTCCCGGGGATCATTAGTGCGGAAGATCGGCTGTCGCTGGTGACCTTCAATCAGGCCGCGCATGTGCTTGTGGAGAATTCGAGTCGCGATGCCTTACTTCCGTTCGCGGCAGCCGCCGATTTTCTCTCCGCCGAGGGGGCGACCAATATCCTCGGCGGGCTGCGCGAGGCTTATGGCGTGGCGCGGCCGACGCTCGGTCCCGGGCGGCCCGCAGTGCGGGTCGTGCTGTTGACCGATGGCCTGCTGGATCTCGAACCGGCAACCGCGCAAAAGATCGAGCAGCAAGTGGCCCAGGCTGCCAGAGAGAATGTTCCGTTGGATGTGATCGATCTGAGGCAGCAGAAAGAGGCCGATCCACAATTGGCGGCCCTATCCCAGGCCGGCCGTGGTACGGTCCATCGCGCCCTCAGTGCCGAGCAGGTTCAGTGGGCGTTTCGCGAGATAGTCACCGGTCGCTCGCAACTCGTGGCCCGCGCGGCCCGCTTGCAAGTCACTTTCAATCCGAAGTCGGTGCTGGAGTATCGCCTGCTGGGCCACGAGTCGGGCGATTGGGGAGGGTTGTTGCCTGGCCCGCTCGATGCCGACTTCCGTGAAGGCCAGACCGCCACGGCCTTGTTCGAGGTCCGACTCGCCGCCGAGGGGCCAGGCGATCTCGCCTCCGTCGACCTCGCCTGGTATACGCCTGACGGCGAGAAGCCCCTGGCGGGCAAAACCGCGCAGAAGGCCCACACGACAATCGAGCGCAAACACTTCGCCCCATTGCTGACCAGTTCCGCACCATCGCTGCAAGAGGCGGCCGTGGTTGCCTACACAGCCGAAGTTTTGCGCCACTCACCCTTCATTTTCCAACGCCGCCCCGTACCAAGCATACCGGCTGCCTTGCTCCGGGCCGTTGAACTTTCCGGCCAAGTCGACAGTCAATTGCGGCAACTGCCTTCGTTCGAGGAGTTTATTGTTTTGATCCGGCAGGAAGCGAAGGCCCATTCCGCCAAACGCGCGGCGAAGGATTGAGGGAGGGAGAACAGCCATCCAGTCGGTCTCGTTCGGCGCGGGTCTCCTGACCCCGCCGAAACGTCCGACCGAAGGTCTCCTAGCGAATGGGAAACTTTCGGTCGGAGACCGGCCACAACAGGCGACCGGCCACAACGGTATAATTGGAGAAACACCCAATCGCTCGGGTCATTACTCAACCCTTAACACATTCGTTCACATTATTCTCGACACTATGGCACGTCGTGTCCTGCGCCAACCCAAACTCGTTCTCTCCGTCCTGCTGGCCGTGATTCTGCTCAGCGCGATTGCGGTACGCGCACTGGCTGCGGACCCACGGAAAGAAATCCTCAACGGACTGCGGGCCAAGGGCCATTACGACGAGGCGATCGATTACCTCCAACATGCCCAGGCGAATTCCAGCACTCAGAAGACCTTCCTGGAAACGATCGACTATGAACTGGCAGTCACCCGGATTGATTCGGCTGCGAGCATGGCTGAGACTCAGCGCGACCAACCGTTGCAACTGGCCCAGGAATCGCTGATAAAATTCCTGGCCGACCACCCCCAGCATACACTGACCACCGCAGCCCGCGCGCAACTCGGCAATCTGCTATTCGACCGCGGGCGATTGCAGCGAATGTTGGCCGGGCAGTACGAAGGTCAAGCACGGCAAAAGTATCTGAAGGCAGCTCGAGGGCTATTGAGTCAGGCTGAGGAGCATTGGGCCGGCATCGACCAAACAGCCGAAGTGGAACTGAAGCAGATCGTTTTCGTTCGTGGTGACGACATCAAGCGAAGTGAAGCCCGCGACCAGATCCACCGCCGGCAATTGCAGGCTCGCCTGGCTCGGGCGTGGGTACAGTATGAATTGGGGCAAACCTACTCGGCCGGCAGTGCCGAGCGAACTTCCACCTTACAAGATGCCGGCCATCGTTTCGACGCGATCTACGATCAACAGCGTGAGCGGTTGGCCGGATTTTATGCCCGACTGGGCCGCGGCCTTTGTTGGAAGGATCTCGGCGAGAGCGAAAAAGCGTTTGCCATCTTTGAGGAGTTGTTCGGATTGCCCGATGATCCGGCCGATTTCCATACGTTGCGTGGGAAGGCCGCCATGCAAGCCCTGGAGATCTCGCTTCGGCCCGAGGTGAAGAAATACAAACAAGGGCTGGACATCGCCCAGCGGTGGATCGGCAGCAACCATTCGCAGGCCACCCCCGGCGAGGTGAAAACCACTTCGGCGGAGGTTGATTTGGCCATCCGTTTTCTCGGCGGCGAAGTGGCACTGGCTTATACAAAGACCCAGTCGGCCGCATCGATCGAGCAAAGCGGATTGCAAACCCAGCAGATCGACTGGGCGCGGCAGCAGTTCAACATCGTGGCCGCTGCGGTGGGGCCGTATCAGGCGAAGGCCAAAATCCATCTGCTCAATCCGGCGTTAGGTGCTGCCGAAACAAGCGAACCGGGAACCTTTGCCGACGCCCGCAATCATGCCAAGGCGGCCTTGGACCGTTTCATCGTCGCTCAGGCCGAGCTAAAAGAGGCCGCTCGCAGCGGCGCAGGCAATGATCGCGATTCGCAACGCCAACGTAAACAACAGATTATCACCGCTCAAAACGAGGCATTGAAATACTGCCGGCTGGCATTGGACCTTCACACGGCTGTAGTTGCCGCGGAAGAGTATGACACGCTGCGCTATTATTTAACCTATCTCCATTACGCATTGGGCGAACTGGACGAAGCCGCCACCTTGGGGGAAGCACTGGCCCAGGCATCCAGCGATTCTTCCGCCGCCCGTCAGGCGGCAAGGATCGGTCTTGCAGCCCGCGAAGCCTTGTTTCGTCGTGCGACCGATCCGTCGCGACCGACGGCGGTAGACCGATTACAGGCCCAGGCCGAAAAGATCATCGAGCGGTGGGGAAATCGTGCGGAGGCCGATGACGCCCGCGGGATTCTCCTGGATCTGGCCCTGGGCGACGGCCAACTGGAAAAAGCTGAGCAGTATCTACAGCAGATGTCCGATACGTCGCCTCGCCGCGGTGAGGCCGAGTTGAACCTCGGTCAGGCACGGTGGCACCAGGCACAACAACTTTTGCGAACCTCCACCCTAGAACGCGACCATACGGCGGAAGCGGAGAAGACCATCGCTCACGCAACGAGCTTGCTCGGCGACGGCATCGCGCGATGCCGCGCGGCTGCAAAGGCACCGCTCTCCGCAGCAATGCTTGCCCTGGCCCAAATCCATTTGATCGAGGGCCGACCTACCGAGGCGATTGTCTTGCTGGAAGACCCGAGCATCGTCGCGGCCGGAGATTCCTACTCCCTGACCCTGCTAGCCTACGTCGCAACCGGCCAGTTGGACAAAGCCAAAATCTGCTTGCAGACACTCTGTGACGTAGGCGTCTCGCCCGCGTCGGCTCAAACGTCGCTTCCATCTGCCGGCAATGCCCATGCTCCGCGGCAAATGCTTCAGACTTGCGTTGGTTTTCATCGCCTCTTGAAGCAACACCTTACACGATTTCGTGATCGGCGGCAGAACGATCTGGTGAAGAAACTCGTGCAGGAGTTCGACGCCTTCTTGGCCTCTCTTGCTCAGAGGCAAGCCGTCAGTTTCTTCATGCTGGCTTGGCGGGCGGAAGCATACGCCGGTTTGGCGGCGGGGTTGGACGTCGGCGGCCCGGCCGTGCTGCCGGAAGCCGAAAAGCACTATCGGCAAGCGGTTGCCGCTTTCCAGGAGATTCTGCACCGTACCGCAAAGGAAGCTGAATTCTCGTCGTCGGCCGAGGTCATCCTCGCCTTGCGGATCGAGTTGGCCCGCTGCCTACGCCGGTTGTCGGACAATTCCCAGGCGCTCAGCCAACTTCTGGAGGTTTTGAAGGATCATCCTCGGATGGTTGACGCCCAGGTTGAAGCGGCGTATACCTATCAATCTTGGGGCGATGAGAAGCCCGAATACCTGGAAATGGCCATTCAGGGTGGCAAGCGATACCAAGAAGTGTGGGGTTGGGGAGAATTGGCCCGGCGGGTGCAGTCAGAAGCCCGTTTTCGCCACGTATTCCACGAAGCCCGCTACAATTTGGCTCTGTGCCGTCTGCGCCAGGCCCAGATTGCGACCGATCGGCCGCACCGGGCCAAGTTGGCAGAAGCTGCCGAAAACGATATCCTTGCCACAAGACGATTGTTTCCAGACATGGGCGGCGGAATTTGGTATGATAGATATGATGAGTTGCTCAAGCGGATCCAACGGCTGGCCGACCGGCCGGCGGTGGGTTTGACCGCTCCGTAAAACTACATAGGTAGAGGATTTGTTTTTCGATTTAGTCGAAAGATGCCCTCCGACTCCGTTGGCCCAGGTTCGGCGCGGGTCTCCTGACCCCGCCGAAACGCCCGACCGAAGGTCTCCCGGTAAATTGGAGACCTTCGGTCGACGGCGCGGCTCGGTCAGAGACCGGCCACAACAGTAATTGTGGCTCTCCGCCGGGTTTGCGGATAATTGTGGTGCGGGCGTCCCGCCTGCCCAAGATGTTGTGGTTGAACTAGGCAGGCGAGACGCCCGCACCACAAACTTGGCAGAGAGACGCCATTGTTTAGAGCCTTTGGATTTTCGCATTTGAATTTGTTTCGGATTTCGACATTCGGATTTCGGATTTATCCTAGTTGAGGAGTATTCGCAGATGAAACGTGCAATATTGATTGTGGCAGCAATCTGGACGATCAGCACCGGGACTGCCTGGCCAATCGATCAGATCTATACCAACACTTCCGATAGAGTCTATCGTGGCAAGATCGTCAGCATGACGGCTACGGTGATCACTTTTGAGCCGCAAAAGACCGGGCCAACTGAAATCCCAGCCAACGAGATCACTCGCATCATCTTTGAGAACTCGCCCGACAGTTTGCTCGCAGCCCAAAAGGCAATCCTCGACAACGAATATGAGAAAGCCATCGAAGTCTTGAAAAAAGAGACTACGGAGAGCAATCGGCGGGAATTGGCTGAGGAGATTGCTTTTTGCCGCGCGTATAGCACGACCCAGTTGGCGATTTCCGGATCGGCCGACCCGACGGAAGCCGGCAGACAGATGAACACATTCATCACCAACAGCACCAACAGCTTTCACTACCTGAAGGCATGTGAACTGATGGGCGACATCTATGTGACGCTCGGCAAATTCGCCGACGCGCAGAAGTACTACGCGAAGCTAGGCCAGGCACCGTGGCCCGATTACAAGATTCGTGCCCAGGTTGCCCTGGGGCGATCCTACTTGGCACAAAATAACGCTTCTGCCGCCGACAGTGCTTACGACGAGGCTCTGAACATTAATACCCCCGGCGAACTGGCGGATGCCCAGCGGACGGCTGCCCGCATCGGCAAGGCTCGCTGCATGGTCCTCACCGGCAAAATAGACATGGCCCTGCGCAGTCTGAACGAGATCCTCGATCAGGCCGAAGAGAAGCCGCCCGAGATCAACGCCATGGCCTACAACGCCTTGGGCACCGCCCTGCGAAAGGCCGGCAAGCCCAAGGAGGCGATTCTCGCCTTTCTGCACGTCCATCTGGTTTACACCACGCAGTCCGAACTCGATGCCGAGGCGGTCGCTAATCTTGAGAAGTTGTTCACCGAAACCCATAAGCAGAATCATGCGCGCGACATGCGGGATACACTCAATGAGAAGTACAAAAACAGCCGCTGGGCCAAAGGCGTGAAGTAGTCATGGTAGAAGAGAATCTAATGGCTTGGCTGGTTCGTTCGCTCGGCACGCCCTTTGTAGTCATCTTCCTCTTTCTCACCGTCGCACTCGTGGCCTTGATGGTGATCAATGTCCTGGCCGTCCGTCGCGATAGCATTGTTCCGTCGGCCTTGATCCAAGGCATGGAACTTCGCTTGGGCGAAGACCGCTTCCAGGAAGCCTGCGATCTGGTCCGCGCCGACAGTTCCATCCTTGCCCACGTACTGGCTGCCGGACTGCCTCAATTGGCGGCCGGCGACGAGAAAGCGGCGGCCGCGATGGAAGAGTTCGGGTCGCTGGAAAGCATCAAGATGCACGCCCGGCTGGGTTATGTCTGGCTGATTGCCCAGTTGGCGCCGCTGTTCGGATTATTGGGAACCGTCAACGGCCTGATGGTGGCCTTCGAGACGATCGTCCGCAAGGACACAACTCTCCGGCCCATCGACCTAGCCGGCGGAATTGGCACGGCATTGGTCGCGACGGCCGTTGGCCTCTGGATCGCCATCCTGGCCGTCGCCTTCCACCAGATCGTGCTTGGCCGCATCAATCGTCTTCTGGCCGAGGCCGGCATTCTCGCCGAGCACTTCGCAGAACGCTTCGCAGTAGCCAGAAAACCCTAATGCAGTTTATCGCTTGATCGAAAAGGCGCAGGAGGCCGGCTTCTCCCGATGCGTACTCCGAGGGACTGAACCATGAAATTCTCTTCAAACCAACGGCACTGGTGGACTCACGGGGCCAAGGCCCACGAGTATTCGTTGGCAGGGCACGGGTTGCCGCTGCTGGGGCTAGGCGGTGTGGTGATGGCGTTGATCTTTTCGGCATGGCACTTAGGTCCTGTTGTGGAAAAAGCTATGGGCGAAACTTTGGGGGTGCCCAACGACGCAGGCCCCGCCGACTTCCATCAATTGCCGGCGATCCAGATTCGCCTTCGCGCCGACGCCGCAGGCCATCTTGCATCCATCGCCCTCAACGGCCGACCTGTCAAGGACTCGGACGACCTGCGAGCACAGATCAGGGCCTTTCTCGGCACGGCCGCCAAGGCAACCGTCGAGGCGGAACTGGACTGCGACGGCCATTTGCGGTACGAACATGCGCAGCAGATCATCGCCGCGATATCTGCCTACCCGGCGACCGATGGCCAGAAGATAGTCCCCTTGGTTGATCGGGTCAAATTCGCACGAAGGCGAAGCGAGAATCAATGATGTTGTTTCAAAGTAGAATTGCTCCGCCGCGACCCCAAATTCCCCGGGCCGACACCCTGCTGGAAAGCCTGAAGAAAAAACCCTAGAATGTAGGGGAGAATTGAAAATTGCTAACACTAACTTTTTCTATGTGTTGACTAAATTGATGCAAAATTGGATACCAGT
>JBAWVO010000196.1:0-12179 GCA_037147235.1 Planctomycetota bacterium
CACGGCGTTGCACCGTTCCGTCCTACCCGGTCATGTCTGGAATGGACACGCAGGCACACGGAGTGTGCCTGCTACTTTTCTTGCGACACTTATTGATGCGCCGGTCTTTAGGTGCAGAACCCGAGAAGCATGGCGTTCGGGGCGCGAGACGTTTGCCTCAGTTGCCAGTGCTTCAGCCGCCAGTTGTCTGATAACGCCGCCGTGCTATGCTCACAGGAGATTAAGATTGCCGCCTGGTCTGCACGGGGCAGGACTTTGATGGAGTGTTTTTAACCGTGTGGTTCGGCGTGAGCATCGTCTGGGCTTGGAAAATCTTCTGGAGAAGGATCTGGTATGAGAAACTTCGTGATTGGGTGGATCGTGCTTCTCGCGATGGCGTGGACTGCATTCAGCGAGACAAAAGAAGGGCCGAAGGGGCTGGCAGTGGACTTGGGTGGTGGGGTGGAGTTGAAATTGACGCTCATCCCGGCGGGCGAGTTCAAGATGGGGGGCGATAGTTACAAGCCCGTCCACAAAGTGACGATTACGAAGCCGTTTTATCTTGGCAAGCATGAAGTGACGCAGGAGCAGTGGGAAGCAGTGATGGCAACAACCCGAGCAAGTTCAAGGGTCCGAAGAACCCCGTGGAGAACGTCAGTTGGGACGACTGCCAGAAGTTCCTTGTCAAACTGAATGCAAAGACCGACGGCCAAGGGGGCAAGTTTGTATTGCCTACGGAGGCGGAATGGGAATATGCGTGTCGAGCGGGAAGCACAAGCAAGTTTTGTTTTGGGGACGACGAAAAGGAACTTGGTGAGTACGCATGGTATGATAAGAACTCAGGCGGCAAGACGCACCCTGTAGGCGAAAGGAAGCCGAACGCTTTTGGGCTGTATGACATGCACGGGAATGTATGGGAGTGGTGCCAGGATTGGTATAGCAAGTATGGGGCGAAAGCGGTGACTGATCCTAGTGGTTCTACAACGGGCGCGTACCGCGTGATTCGCGGCGGGTGCTGGAACCATGTTCGAGGTTGCGCTGAAAAACGGTGCCCTTTGCAAGCACAACAAACCCGGTGTACTGGATTTGGCAAAAGACCTTTCATCCTCGATAGAAATCAATCCACTTCAACTCCAGGCTCTCTAATTCGCCTTCCAACAGGGCCTTGGGCAAAGTGATCTCAAAGTAGCCGCCTTTATCGGGCAGGCCCTTCACCGGTTTGCCCGCGGAATCCAGGACTTTGATCTCCGTTCCAGGCTCCCACTCCCCCTCTTTGCCGATCTCGGTCAAATAGAGACGCTTCGTGTTCCCGCTGTGGCTCAATACCGAGCCCGTAAGCTTGATCTTGCTGTTGAAAACGGCAAAGGATTCCAGGCCGCTGAGGTGAAGACGGAGAACTACCGTGGTCGGCCACTTCCCTTTTGCCAAGGTGATCGTGGCGCTGCCGATCCCACTTTGGCTCAGGACATCGAGCGTAACGGTGTCATTTTCGATCTTCATCTTGACCTGATCGGCGGGCTTCTTGGTCTTAATGTCGAGGGTGGTGGTTTCTTTCATCGTCGTGACCAATGAAATCACGAAGACCGACATCAATAATCCCAGCGTTCTCATGGCATTGTTCCTTGTTCGTGGCCGGATTACTTTAGTTTTTGAGGTGGCGGACCCTCTGGAATTGGCGAAACTGCTGTAAAAACCTACGATTTAGGACCGGCGCAGAAATAACTGTCGTGTTTTGCCCACTCGCCGAGCGGGGGCAGACGGCACACGGAGTGTGCCTGCTACTTTTCTTGCGACAGTTATTTCTGCGCCGGTCCTTAGCCGACGGCAAGCGTTTGAGCGCGGCTTTGCATCAGCCGACGAAGGAACAGCAATAGTCCGACAGTTCCGTAACCTTCATCGCAAAGCGGGAATTGCCCGCGACGTTGAAGGATTCGCCGCCCTTCACCTCGACCCATTCTTCCGAGCCGGGCAGTTTGACCGTCAGTTTGCCTGAAAGTATCTCCATGACTTCCGGCGCGCCCGTTCCGAAGTCATACTCCCCCGGCATCATTATTCCAAGAGTCTTCTTCGATCCGTCGGCAAAAATCACCGTGCGACTGGTCACGCCGCCGCCAAAATAGATGTTCGCTTCCCTGACGATAGTTACCTTCAAAAATTCCGACATAATTACTGATAAACGGATAGCGGATAAAAAATTTGAGGTTCACAGACCCCAGTCTAAACCAGGAGGAACTGGTAGTCAATGCCACACTCGCCATCTGCGATGAAATAGCCAAAGCATGGTGCCCAACAAAAACGCATCAAGCAGGACGTAAAACGCGATGAAAGCCGAAGCGGCGTGTTGCCACCAGAAACCGGCACCTGGGGCGTGATTCTGCACATCGCCCAACGTCAAGGGCAGGCTGAATGCGGCAGCCAGGGGGCTGGTTGCGGTGGACCACTGTAGCCATGTGAATGGGCTGTTCCAGCCAGCGGCGATCTGACCCAAAACAATCGCGCGCATTGATGGCGAAAACTCCATCGCAAAAATCCAGGCCGCCACGGGGACCGCGTAGAGCAGCAAAAGAATGGCATAGGTCGCCATCATGCTCACGCCTGTGCGAGAAAAGAGCACTGAGCAAAACATGCCCAGCGTGGTCGTCGTCAGCACCGTCAGGGCCACGATGACAAAACAGCGAAGTATCGTCAGTGTGTCGAACCGGTACGTCCAGGGCGGCAAAAGCCAGGCCAAGAGTAGCGGCCAGATTATAAATGCCGTCAGCACGCACGATACCCTCAGCCCGGAAATCAGCTTGCCGCTGAGAATCTGCCACGGTGAAACGGTCGTCGTGAGCAGCAGTTCCAGCGTCTGCCGCTCGTGCTCGCTGGTCACGCTTCCCGCGGAAAAGACCGGCCCCACCAATACGTTGAACAACACGATGTAACAAGTGTACCAAGGTGCCCAGGCGGGCTTGATATACAGGCAGACCGCCATCAACGGCAGGGCCAACAACATGCTCATCTGGATCACCAACCGCAGCATAAGCGTGCCCTGGCCAAAAAGTTCGCTGCGCATCTCCTTGTCGAAAATCGGATTGACCCCGTCGGCCATGAGATCGTTGCGCTTGGCCGGCGCGAAGAGCTTATCCGGAAACTGGTCGCTACGGATGACCATGCCCACGGCCATCTTCTGCTCAAAGTCGGGATCGACAACGTCTCTGGCCTCCGCACCCACGTCAGACGGATGCAGGAGCCGACGGCTGGTGGCTCTCAGCAACGCCACCGCACCCGCCAGGCACCCGATGGGCAACACCCAGCCAATCATCACTAATCGCCAAAAACCGGATGTCTGCGCGTAGAACAGAACGCCCACCAGGGTTAGTGGCAAGATCACCATGTAAGAAACGACCAGAGCTGCGATGGTTCGGGCAAAGTAACTGCTGGCCGCCACGCAGATCATGCCGAAGAGCGTCACGCAGGCCGCCATGCCGCAGTAGGTCGCCAGCACTTCATAAGGCGACACGCCTCCCAGCGGCAGGCAAAGCATGACGATCGGCAGCGAACAGAAGACCAGCACGGCAAGGTGGCTCAGAGCCGCCAGCAGTTTGCCCAGCACCACGGCTCCCGGTCGCATCGGGCTGGCCAGCAGCATTTCATAGGTCTGCCGTTCCTTTTCGCCCGTGATCGTGCCGGCAGCGAAGCTGGGAACCATCAGCGACAGCAGAACATATTGGCCCAGGAAGAACAGATCAACCAACCGCGACGCTTCCTGCGGGCGGCGCGCCAGATCCAATCGCGTCTGGCTCGGCCACGCTGCGTAAACGACCAAGCCTAGTAGGGCGATGTAGAGCAGCAGCAGAACGAACGCCCGCTTCATGCGGAGGTTGACAAGGAGTTCGCGTTGGAGGACCGGGTTTTCGATGAAGTACATGGGATTAAGCCACCACCCCCTTCGTCACCATCATGAACACATCCTCCAACGTCGGCTCCTTCTCGGCAAAGGAACTCATCCGCACGCCGGCGGTCACGAGCTTCTCCATCAGACCGGCCACCTGGTTATCGTCGGCAGCCAACTCGACGGTCACGTGCTGGTCCTCGATCTGCACGTTGCGTGTCTCGGGCATGTTGCGAATGATCGCCAGGCCGACCTCAATGTTTTCCAGAAAGCGGATCCGCACCGTGCGATTGCCGCGAATACGACGATAGACCTCGTCGATCGGGCCGGACATCAAGAGCTTACCCCGCTCGATGATGCCGATCGAGCTACAGCAGTCGGCCAGTTCGCCGAGGATATGGCTGGAAATGAGGATCGTCTTACCCATGCGGCGAAGCTCCTTGAAGAGGGCTTTGACCTCGATCCGCGCACGCGGATCCAGGCCGCTGGTCGGCTCGTCAAGGATCAGCACCGGCGGGTCATGGACCAGCGTCTTCGCCAGACAAAGCCGCTGCTTCATGCCGCGCGACAGCCCACTGACGAAGGCATCGCGCTTGCCGGTCAGGTCCAACAATTCCATCACGTCGTCCAAGACCTGCCGCCGCCTGGCACGGGGAAGCTGATAGGCCACGGCAAAAAAGTCAAGGAACTCCCATACCTTCATGCCGTCGTAAACGCCAAAGCCGTCAGGCATGTAGCCGATACTGCGGCGCACGTCCAGCGGATCCTTGCTCACGCGATAGCCGTTAACAATCCCTTCGCCACTGGTAGCCTTCAGCAACGTGGCCAGGAAGCGGATGCTCGTACTCTTGCCGGCGCCGTTGGGGCCGATGAAGCCGAACATCTCGCCAGCCTCGATCTTCAGGTTCAATTGATCGACGGCCAAAAGGTTGTGGTAACGCTTCGTAAAGTTAATGAGCTCGATCATTGGAAAAGAAGGTCTTGGGTCTTAGGGCTTAGGGCTTGGCGACGGAATTCCGCTTGCGGTTTCGCGACGGACGGCCTGCCAATCCATTGAAATCTGAAATTTGAGAGATTTGTCATTTGTCATTTGTTGCTTTTTTATCACTATAAGGCTCTGGAAGCTGGCCGGCATCGAGGTGGGCGACCAAAAGCGCGGCCTGCCGTGCCTGCCGCGCTACAGGGGTAACCGTCAGGCCTAGCACATCGTCGGCGACTTGGGCCACGAGACAAATCTCGCCAACTCGCAAATCCTGCTGCAAAGCCACTTCAGCAATTCCCTCGACACTCAATTCGCCGCTGGGGTCCGAACCTTGGGAACGATGGTAGGATGGACTTCCAAGTCCGTCCTTAGTAGGGTCTGCTGCGGCTTTTCCTCGGCGGGAATAGGGTTTGAACTTCAAGACCGCGGTCGCGCCGGGTTCAAGCCGGCCGATCCTTGCCAAGTCGGTGCCGCCGGATAGGCCGCAAACGACCCGGCAATCATCCAGCGGGTGCGTTGTGCCGTTGGTCACCCGCAATCCTCCGTTGCTATCTCGGTGCAGAGTAACCTTGCCGCCGAATTCGGCCATCTCCTCACTATGCACGAAATCGACGACGTTCGACCCCACGTTGAACCCGGTTAGTTGCGTATCATCACCACGTCGGCAAACCAATTCACCGCGGGTCTGCCACACCGGCATTTCAAACTGCTCCGGGGAGGTGACGCGGGGAAACGGAAGAATCTGTCCGCACGGATCGCCGAGGCGAAACTCGTAGCGCGTGGCCAGCGAAGTATAGAGCGATGTATAGCGTGCCACATGTACCCGCGAATAACCGGGCTGCATCTCGATCACGGCGATCTCGTTTTGCGATCGGGCAAAGCCAACATTCAATTGAGCCTGCTGAATCACTACGACCGTGCAGGCAATCGCAATCAGCGGTGCCGCGATCCACGCCCACTCCACGCGGCCAAGGAGCCGAAAGACGATCCAGTTGGCCGGTACGAGCACGCACAAATAGCCAACCACCACCCAGATAATGAAGCTCCGCTCCGGAACGCTGATGCCGGCGGCATTGGCCAGTGCTGTTCGCGCGGCCTGGGCCACGGGACTGAAGTCGTTCCAGGCACCCAGCCCGGGAGCAACTTTCTTGTCGAGCGAAACAGGAGCGTTGCCGTTGCCCAGAATGCCGTTATCATCGACGATCGAGTCGGGTGTCGGAGATCCGCCAAAACCGGTTTCCGAAACCGATCTTTGGGCGGCCACGACATCGGCCGCGTAACTCGTAAAGTTTACCCCCGGATCTCGGGAAAAATATCGCACAGCGGTCATCTTTGCGGCATCCAGCGGAGAGAGATTCGCTTTCGTGTCGGCCCATCGGAATTGCAACTCTTCCGACTCCTTGTCGATCCAAAACTCACGTGCCGGCCGCCGCAGCAGACAGGCGTTGAAAAAGCAATCGTAGCCCGCCCAACCGATCAACTCGGTTCCCGTCAGGCGGAAGGCCGATGCCACGATTCGCCCGCGGCCAACTTGCCGCTCGATCAGCAAGTCGCTCGTGTAGGGAAGATACTCGGCGTGGCGGTCTTTTTTCAGCTCCGCCCCCGGCCAAGATTTCACCGGTTTCGGGGGAGGGCCAAAGTCGCCCGCCCAATAACTTAGTTCCGCCAACTTCTCTGCCGAGAAAGTTCGCGACTTCGCTACGGTAGCCGGCAGGTAGGGCCGCAGGAAACTGCTCTGGAGTTGCTCCAAGGCATCGGGGCCGCTGACGATAATCTGCCCACCCCAATGCAGCCAATCGACCAGAGCATGTTGTTGGTCGATGTCCCATTGCGCCGGGTCAAAGTCGTCCCAGAGCAGATAGGCAATGCTTGTCCAATACAGCGCGTTGCTTGGCAGGCTCGGCCGCCGCGATGCCGGCATCGACACCACTTCGTAGTACTTCGGTCCTGTGTCGCTTTCGGCCTTGGAACGATGCAGATGGATCGAGACGAGTTTCTTGTCAAGATACTCGTAACGACTAGCCACTTGCGAGAGAACGATGAAGTAATAACGATACGACGGCATGCGCTGTAGCAACATGCTCCGCTCAATCGCCGCCGGACCTCCGTCACCGGCCGCCAGCTTGAAATTCACCGAGCGGGCTTCCTGCTGAGGTGGAATCCAAATGGATGATTCGAGCGACTTCGGCTGATCCTTGGCCAGGGCTGCCGGCCGCTGCATGGCTATTTCGTAAGGAACCGCAACCAGCGGCACCTTGTGGTCATTCTGATCGACAATCTGGGTTTGCAAATCGCCCTGAAAGTCACCGCGATTGGCCTTTACATCGGGCCAAGCCATGCTGACCCAGTGGCCCGGCTTGCACAGCCCGGAAAATTCATTTGGCGAAGGCATAACGGCTGGCCTCTGGGCCTCGAACGGCTCTTTTTCCTTTTCTTTTTTTTTGGCCTTTTCTTCAGCCTGCTGCTTGGCCTCTGGCGTTTTACGGCATCCTCCGCAGCCCGGCAGGCAGGGTATCAGCAAGAAAAGCAGCAGGCACTTGGCACCATGCTCCTTCAAGATTGCTATCACGCTGTCCTCCTTGATTTAGCCTTTGGAGTGCGGCTTACCGTCGCTTTTCAATACGGCTGGTCCCAATCGAACAAACTCCCCTCGCGTTTTGAAAAGCGGCGGCAAGCCAGCCATTTTCTTGGGCATGGTGATTTCCTATCATTGTCATTCATTCCCTCATTTACACCGAATAACTATTTTACCAGATCGTACCATTTCACCAAGACGACAGGCGATTCAGCGGCCATAATATCCAAGAGGATTCACCGCAAAAGAGCGCAGAGAACGCAAAGAATAGAATCTTTCTTTTGCGCCCTTTGTGTTCTCTCGCGGTGAATACTAATAAAATCTTTCGACAGAAATATGAGGAGCAGAAAAATAGGAAAGAAAGCAAGAAACCGCGGATGACACAGATGGGCGCGGATAGGGGAAGATAAATATCCTTTCCATCGCCTTGTCATTCATCTTCCTCTCCTTTTTCCCTTTCGTGTCTTTCGTGTCTTTCGTGGTTCCATCCGTGTTTCATCCGTGGCCAAACCTGAAAAGGGTGGAACCTTGTTGTGGCCGGTCCCTGTTGTGGCCGGTCTCCGACCGAGCCACACGACCGACCGTAGGTCTCCCTTCGCCGGGGAGACCTTCGGTCAGTCGTTTCGGCGGGGTCAGGAGACCCTCGCCGAACATCGGTATTCTGCCTCATTGGCCCTTCTTCCAAGCAATCGCCGCTGTAGGACACGCGGCGACGCACTCGGCGGCGACTTTTGCTAGGGCCTCGGCGACCGAGTGGCCCAGCGGCACGCCGATTCGCACGTCAAAACCGCGGCCGATATAGGTCAGACCGAGATCTTCCCCGCCCGCCGCCGTGATCTGCACGCACAAGCCGCAATCGATGCACTTGCCCGGCTCAAAGAGGATATCGGCATGACGGATGTCTTGCTCGTATTTCCTCCGCTCGCCCTTGAAGCGGCGCGGATCGGCACCGTATAACGCCGAGTACTTCCGCAATCGGCAAGTTGAAAGCGAGCGGCAATCGCAATGCAGGCATCGCGCGGCCTGCTCGGCGGCCTGCGACAATCCAACGCCGCTTGTGGCTTCGCAACGCGGAACCTGCGCCGTATCCATTGAAAGCTGCACCAACTCGTCCTGAGCCATTTTTCCGATCCGCGTGGTAAACGGCGTACTGGTTCCGATTACCACCTGACCAGATAGAAATTGGTCGATGGCCACTGCGGCCTCCTTGGCGTCGGCCACACTGCGGATGCCGGTCGTCCCTTGTCCGCGCAAGGCGTTTCCGACTGCGAAGACTCCCGGCAGGTTTGTTTCATAGGTCCGGCGTTTGACCGCAATTCCGCCACCCGAAACGCCAACGCACCAGGGGGATACCTGCTCGGCTGCGGTCCAGCCGATAGCAATCACCACGACGTCATATTGGGAACGAAGTTCCGTGAACGAAACGTCGCGGCCTACGCGCACATGCATCCGCGTTTCAATTCCGAGGCGAAGGATCTGAGCGATCTCGCGTTGCAGCACGTCGCGAGGTAGTTTTTCGGGCGGAATCTCGCGGCCAAACATACCACCGAGTATGTCCGTATCGTCGAAGATCGTGCAGGCGTGGCCGCTCTGGGCCAGATAGTAAGCGGCCGCCAACCCGGCTGGTCCGCCGCCGACAATAGCCACCCGCTTGCCCGACGCGGGGCGACAAGGCGGCAGATAGGGTTCCGCCGAATCGAGATCGACATCGGCCACGATGCGTTTGAGTTCGCAAATCGCGATTGCGCCGTCGAGATTCCCGCGACGGCAGACCTTTTCGCAAGGGGCCGGACAGATTCGCCCCAACACGGCCGGCATGGCAATGTCCGCCTTGACCGTAATCAGGGCCTCGCGAAGTTCGCCCATGGCAATTTGGCGGAGCATCTGCGGAATGTTCATCTGCGCCGGGCAGCCGAACGAACAGGGAGCCACGCAATCGCCCAGGTGATCGCTTAGAAGCAGTTCCAACGTACTGCGGCGAATGGCATGAACCTCGTCCGTCTCGCTCTCGACCATCATGCCTTCGGCAGCCGGTGTAGCACAGGCGGGCACCATGCGGCCGCTGGGCAAAAGCTTCACCAAGCAGACCAGGCACGAGGTCGATGGCTCACACTGCCGCGAAAAGCAAAGCGTGGGGATCTCAATGCCCAACCGCTCCGCCGCGTCGAGGATCGCCGATCCCGGTGGTACTTCTATTTCGCGTTGGTCGATGGTAATTCGTGCCATTATTCCACAAAAACTGCTTCCACGGGACAAATCTGCCGGCATGTATCGCAGCGCGTACACTTCTGCATGTCGATCGTGTGTCGGGCGTAGGGTGTCATGGGGATGGCGTCGGCCGGACACTTTTGGGCGCAGAGTGTGCAACCGGTACAGGCGTCGTTCACACGGTAGGCGATCATTTCTTTGCACCTGCCCGCGGGACAGCGACCGGCTAGGTGGGCCTCGTACTCCGCGCGGAAGTAGCGCAGCGTCGAGAGTACCGGATTGGGCGCGGTGCGTCCCAGCCCGCAGATGCTGCCGGCCCCGACCGTACGGCTGAGTTGTTCGAGCGTTTCCAGGTCGCCCTTTTGGCCCTTGCCACTACATATACGATCAAGGATGTCGCGCATCCGCCGCGTGCCGATGCGGCAGAGCGTACACTTGCCGCACGATTGGTCCTGCGTGAAGCGAAGGAAATAGCGGGCCATATCGACCATGCAGTCGCGGTCGTCCAAGACGACCATGCCTCCAGAACCCATGATCGCCCCGACCTGGGATAACGCCTCGAAATCGACCGGCGTATCGGCCAGTTCGGCGGGCACACAACCGCCGGACGGCCCGCCGATCTGCACGGCCTTGAACGTCCTTCCACCCGCCACGCCACCGCCGATCTCCTCGACGATCTGGCGGACAGTGATGCCCATCGGCACCTCGATCAACCCACCCCGCGCGACTTTGCCAGCCAGAGCAAAAACCTTCGTTCCCTTGCTTTTTTCCGTGCCAAGTCGGGCGAATGCCTCGGGTCCATTGCGGAATATCCAGGGAACCACGGAATAGGTTTCAACATTATTCACCGAGGTTGGCCGGCCCCACAGGCCCGACTCAGCCGGATAGGGTGGACGCAGCCGGGGCATGCCGCGACGGCCTTCCAACGATGCCAGTAAAGCGGTCTCTTCACCGCAGACAAAGGCCCCTGCCCCTTCCTTCACCGAAAGGTGCAGGCGAAAGTCGGTGCTCAGCACGCGGTCGCCCAGCAGGCCGCGATCTTCTAGCTTGTGGAGAGCCGCGCGGATCCGTTTCACGGCCAGCGGATACTCGGCCCGAATATAAAAGATCCCTTCGTCGGCCCCGACGGCCTTGGCTGCGATCACCATGCCTTCGATGATGCGATAAGGAAACGACTCCAAGAGCATGCGGTCCATGAAGGCACCGGGATCACCTTCATCACCGTTGCAGATAACGTATTTCTTCTCGCCAGCCGCTGCCCGGGTCGTGGCCCACTTTTGTCCCGTGGGAAAACCGGCCCCGCCGCGGCCCCGTAGCCCGCTGGCATGTACCTGCTCAATGATCTGCTCGGGCGAGAGCTTTTCGAGGCAGTGCCGTAGGGCCTTGAATCCATCATGCTGGAGGTATTCGTCCAGGTTGGTCGGATCGATCTGGCCGCAATACTCGGTGGCCACATGCTGCTGCGGTCCAAGGAACGCACAGACCGGCCGGTCGCGAACGTCGATTGCGCGATCGCACACCGGGTCGGTCGTCTCGTCGCTAAGGAAACGATCGAACCAACTGGCTGCACGACGGCCCATCCGTCGCCAAAGAGCCTTGGGTTGGTATTGGGAAAGCACAATGGCCCGGGCATCTTCGGCCTGCACACGGGCGAACAGTTTTGACGGTCCGCCGCCGGGCGGAATCAGTTCCACCAAGGGTGTCTGATGGCACATTCCCACGCAGCCGACCTGCTTCACCACCGCCGGGATCCCCGTAGCGGCCAAAGTGCGGCAGATGGTTTCGTGAACTTTTCCACTACCCACGGCCACACAGCACGAACCCAGGCCGACGCGAATTTCGCCCACCGGGCCGTCATGCACGGCCGCAGCCAAATCGGAGGGCCGGCCCTCGCGGTCTTGCGACAGAAAGGCATCGATCACGTCGCCCGTTCGGTGCGAGTTGAGGTTGCCGTAGGTTATATTGTCAATCTGGATGACCGGGGCTAGCGTGCAGCACCCGAGGCAGGCGACCTTTTCGATGGTAAATAACCCCTTGGCGTCGGTATCATTACCGCAAGCGATGCCAAGCTGACGTTCCAGGGCATCTTGCACCAATTCCGAGCCTTTCACATGGCAAGCCGTGCCGTGGCATACGCGAATAATGTGCTCGCCGACCGGCCGATGGCGGAACTGGGTATAAAATGTAGAAACCCCCGCAATCGTCGCAGGTGTGATCTCGGTTAGCCGACAGACTTGCTCCATAGCCTCGCGAGGTAGGTAGCGAAAATGGGACTGAACGGCCTGCAAAATAGGGATCACCGCCTCGGTGCGTCGTCCCAGACGCTCGACGATTTCATCAATGAACTTCAGATCGATGTCGTTCACGGTCGCGTAGATGGGAGGTGAGGAATTGGGGTAGGCCATGACGCATTATACCACGCGGCGAACAGAGACGACAGAGGAAGGCGGGGAGCGGGGCACGGGCTTCCAGCCCGTGGAATTCGACACGGGCAAGATGCCCGTGCTGTTGTGGCCGGTCTCCGACCGAGCCACGCCACCGACCGAAGGTCTCCAATTTAC
>JBAWVO010000197.1:0-12159 GCA_037147235.1 Planctomycetota bacterium
CTGTTGCGGTCCGCTTTTGGTGGGGCTCGTTTCACTCTCCCCACCCTACTTCTACCGATTCAAAAATTAACATTCCAACCAAATCCTAACACAACGCTCACATTCAGCTAACATGTCTCGGCTAACATGATGTCTGTTGTCGTGGGAAACGTCCCGCGATGGAGTGCCTAATGCTGTCTTTTTCCTTGGAAAACCGAGGGATGCCGGCTGGGCAAAACCCGTCTAACCGTGTTGAAGGAGAAAATGTGATGAGGTATTTCCCGTCTGTCCGGCCCAACTGTTGGGCCGTCGCGTGCTGCGCCACTGCGCTGCTTGGAATCGGTTCGCTGGCCCAGGCCGGCGGCCCGGTGGATTATGAAAAGGCCGGCGATTTGTCCGGCACGCTAACGAGCATCGGTTCCGACACGCTGCTCAACCTGATGAACTACTGGGCCGAAGACTTCAAAAAGATGTATCCCAGCGTGGCTTGCCAGATCGAGGGCAAAGGTTCGGCCACGGCACCCCCCGCGCTGACCGAGGGCAAGGCTCTGCTTGGCCCCATGTCGCGGAAGATGAAGCCGGAAGAGGAAGACGCATTTGAGGCCAAGCACGGCTTCAAGCCAACCCGTTATGATGTGGCACTGGACTGCTTGGCCGTCTACGTTAATAAGGACAACCCGGTGAAAGGCTTCACCCTGTCGCAGTTGGACTGCATCTTCTCGAAATCCCGCAAGAGTGGCTACGAGAACCTCGCTACTTGGGGTCAAGCCGGCCTGACCGACGCGGCCTGGGCCGATCTGCCAATCAGTCTCTATGGCCGAAATTCGGCGAGCGGCACGTATGGGTATTTCAAGGAGCACGCCCTGCTGAAAGGCGACTTCAAAGACACGGTCAAGGAGCAGCCCGGGTCGTCGGCCGTGGTCAGTGGCGTGGCCAAGGACCACCAGGGTATCGGCTATTCGGGAATCGGATACAAAACGTCGGAAGTCCGTGCTGTGTCCCTGGCCAAGAACGAGAACGTAAAGCTCGTCGAGCCTACGTTTGAAAACGCCATCAATGGCACCTATCCCCTGGGCCGCACGCTCTACATTTATGTCGCCAAGAAGCCGGGCGAACCGTTGTCTCCGATGGTCAAGGAGTTCCTCAAGTTTGTCCTCTCAAAGCAGGGTCAGGAGATTGTCGTCAAGGACGGCTACGGACAACTGCCAGACAAGATGATCGAGAAAAACGCTAAACAGCTCGACTAACGTATGCCCAAGACTAGTAGTCAAGCTACTCTGCGAAAAGTCAAACGACACGATCTCCTGGCCCGCTGGGTGGTGACACTCGGCGGTGTCCTGGTGATCGGTTGTGTCATTGGCATTCTTGTGATGATCCTGGGAACGACGTTGCCGTTGTTCCTCCCAGCGCGAGCGCGCCTTCTGGCCGAAGCGACTTTGCCCACGTCGGTGAAGGCCGAGGGCGTGCTAGGCCTGGGGATCGAAGCCACGTCGGATGACCGCTGGCAAATTGTGCATCTCGTGGATGCGTCGGGCAAGTTTCACATCATCGATTTGGCGACCGGCAAAGTGATTCAGGAGCTATCGGCCAATGCGGCCGAAGATCATTCCGCCAGCGACGTTCATGCCAAATCGGATAAAGTAGCCGGTTCTCATACGGTCTTGACGGCCGAATCCAGTGGATCGGCCTCTTTCACGCTGCGCTGGTCGGATGGCGCCATCTCGCTGGTCGATGTTGTCGCCTTGCCTCGCGGAAAGCATGCCGATGGCTGTGTGCCGCGATTTGCCTTGAAGACTCGGGCAGTAATCCCTGCCGACAAGTTGGGCGTGCCGATAACTGTCGTCATGCGGTCGCAAGGTGAGAAATCGAGTGCTTGTGCGGCTTTGTATGAAGGCAACCGCATCGTTGTCATGCGGCAGAACGTAACAAAAAATGAGATTACGGACGAGGAGACTACGAGCACAAACCGCTTGACAATCCAAGGGGACATACCCGGACGAATAACTGCGCTGGCCATGGATCGCGCCGGCAGCACGGTCTATGCCGGCACGGACAAGGGATTGCTGACGTGGTGGCAATTGGGTGAAGACCGCGTGATCAATCACGATGTTGTGCCGCCGTTTCTCGACCAGCGTGCTATTACCTCCATGCAGCTCTTGATTGGCGATGTGACGCTGGTTGTCGGCGATGCCGCCGGCAACGTGACCAATTGGTTTTTCGTCGTGCCAAAATCCGAACGGAAAAAAAAGAACCACGCAAGCCCCCAGACAATCGAAGCGACGACCAGCGCGATGGAAATCGCCCCTGGAAAATTGATCGCGGCGTCAAAGGAAGTCAAAAAGCTAACTCTTATCCGCACGCTCGATTCGCATGTTACAGGCATCCACAACATAGTTCCGTCCCCGCGCAATCACTCGCTACTGGTGCGCGACGAATCGGGCTTTGTCACGATGGACTACACGACCAGCGAGCGCCGCTTGACGACCTTCGAGGGAGTGGATCAGCTTGCGTTTTCCTCACGCGGCGACGTGGTTCTGGCCCTCGCGGGCCGTTCGCTGAAAGCATGGCGCATTGAGGGGAGCTTCTTTGGCCTGAGCAAGACGACCCTGCATCCGGAGGTCAGTTGGTTTGCTTTGTTGGGACGTGTCTGGTACGAAGGTCTTAATGAGCCGGAGTTTTCGTGGCAATCCACCGGCGGCACCGATGACTACGAGCCGAAACTGAGCCTGGTGCCGCTGATCTTTGGTACTTTGAAGGGAACCTTTTACGCGATGCTACTCGCCGGGCCATTGGCCCTGGGCGCAGCAGCCTATGTAAGCCATTTCGCCTCTCCGGGATTGCGGACCTGGATTAAGCCGGTGATTGAGATTATGGCTTGCGTGCCGTCGGTTGTGCTGGGGTTCCTTGTCGGCCTCTGGCTTGCGCCGGTCATCAAAGATGGATTGGTGGCCCTGTTTCTCAGCGCAATCTGTATACCTTTGGTGTTTGTCTTGTTTTTGCTCCTCTGGCAACAGGTGCGAAAGTCGCCCTCAGCCCAGGGCCGGGTCCGTAGCCGGGAGTTCCTCCTAGCCGGCATATTGCTGGCGGTGGGGCTGGCAGTGGCCGCGTGGGCCTCTTCGCCAGTCGAGCAGCGGTTCTTCGGCGGCGATGTAGTCATGTGGTTATCGAGACATTTGGGCATCGTTTATGACCAACGCAATAGCATCCTGATTGCCTTCGGCGTCGGTTTCATGGTCATTCCCATTATCTTCACGCTGTCCGAAGACGCGCTTTCCAGCGTGCCACACAGCATGACGGCTGCCTCCATGGCACTCGGTGCCAGCCGTTGGCAAACCCTTTGGCGCGTTGTCTTGCCGTCGGCTAGCCCGGGCATTTTTGCCGCCCTGATGATCGGCTTCGGACGCGCCGTGGGCGAGACCATGGTTTTCCTGATGGCAACCGGCAATTCGGCACAAATGGACTGGAGCCCCTTCAATGGCATGAGGACACTTTCGGCAAACATTGCCCAGGAAGTCCCCGAAGCAGCCGTCGACGGCACCCTCTATCGCGTTCTGTTCCTGTGTGCGGTTGTTCTTTTTATGATGACCTTTGCGCTCAATACACTTGCCGAAGTCGTCCGCCAGCGATTGCGCAAACGCTTTGGTCAATTTTAGAGGAACACCCGCCAGAATATAGGTACGTCAGGCTTTCCAGCCTGACAGTGAACCAAACAAAGTTAGGCCGGAAAGCCTGACGCACAATAACAATGTCCGATTCATCCAATTCCGCAGCCGATGCAGCTTCTGCCGCTCGAAATCCGCGACAGCTTGCCGAAACTTCGCCTCGGCATGGCCGCAGACCCAAGGGCGATCGGTTCTGGACGCAGGGCGAGCCGATGGTGTGGGTATCCGGCGGTGCCCTGGCCGCGGTCTTACTGGCCGCATTAACGATGTTGTGCGTCGTCCTCTACAACGGCCTCGGCGTATTCTGGCCTAGCCGCGTGGAGCGCGTGCAACTCGCCGAAGGGACGGGTTTCCTGGGCATGCGATTCGACAGCCACACCGACCCACAGCGTGGCGCACAAGTCCGCTTTAAGACGGCCAATCGCGAGCTTGACGCACAGAGGCAAGACTTCCGTTGGGTAATGCAAAGCGACGTGGTCTCGGTCGAGTATCCCGACGACGTCGTGGTTCTGGAACGACAGGCCAATGGAGATTTTTACGGGGTTTTGCTCGGACTGAGAGCACCTGGACTGGAACTTCCTGAAAACGGTGACCCGGCCAAGAGGTTGCAGCGGGCTTTGCGGGCAATTGCCGTTCAGCGGGCCGAAAGGCTCGATCCGCTACTCGATCGGATTTCTGCGGTGACCGACGAACGCAATCGCGTTGAAGTGGCACAACTCAAGATCGCCTACCGCAAGCAGCAGGCCGAAGCCCGCACTCCGCCGGATGCGAATGCAATTGAACTGCTGGATGGGCAACTCAAGGAGTTCGGCGCCGAGGCAGCATCGCTACAGGGCCAAAGCGAGCGACTTGTCTCCGAACGCACGGCAGCCGAAGCCAAACTACGGGAGAATGTCGCGGTTTTTCACGACGGTCAGGGGATCGAGCGAACCATCGCACTTATCGACGTGGTTCGTGCATTCCAACCAAACGCCATGGGGGTCGCCGGTAAGGTGGGCCACTACTTGGCGAAGATATGGGAGTTGCTTTCCACGCCGCCCCGCGAGGCGAATACGGAAGGCGGAGTGCTTCCGGCAATTTTTGGCACGGTGGCATTGATTCTGCTGATGGCCCTGTCCAGTTTCCCCCTGGGTGTGCTGGCGGGCGTCTACCTCGGTGAATATGCCCGAGATGGCGTCTTTGTTCGCTTGGTACGGATCGGCGTAAACAACCTGGCCGGCATTCCCTCGATTGTCTACGGCATTTTCGGCTGCGGATTTTTCATCAACTACCTTGGTTCGCACATCGATCATTCTCTCTATGCCTATCGGCTTTCCAAGGGACCTGTTTTTGGTACGGGCGGCGTACTGTGGGCTGCCTTGACCCTGGGGCTCCTTACCGTGCCCGTGGTCATTGTCGCCACGGAGGAAGCTATCCGCGTGATTCCACGGAGCATCCGGGAAAGTTCCTTTGCCTTGGGCAGCACTAAGTTTCAGACACTCTTCCGCGTGATTCTGCCCTTGGCCTCCCCGGGGATACTGACCGGCTTCATTCTGGCGATGGCTCGGGCGGCAGGCGAGGTGGCTCCGCTGATGCTTACCGGCGTGGTGAACTCGGCCGCCACCTTGCCGTTGGACGGTAAGTTCCCCTTTTTGCACCTAGAACGGCAGTTCATGCATCTCGGTTTTCAGATTTACTCGGTCGGTTTCCAGTCGCCTAACTCCGAGGCCGCCCGCCCCATGGTCTATGTAATTACCTTGCTGTTGATCCTGATCGTACTGGTTCTGAGCAGTGCGGCGATTTATCTGCGGAACCGGATGCGCAAGACTCTTCAGATTAAAACCATATAACGAGACCTATGATGGACAACCCCGCGCCAACCATGCCGAACGCTCGCAAGATCGAAGTTGCGAGTCCCGCTACGGACGCTTCCGCCAAGCCGGATACGCAAGATGCGATCGTTCAGGTTAACGATTTGTGCCTTTTCTATGGCCGCAGTCAGGCTTTGACGAATATCACGATCGACTTCCAGCGTCACCAAGTCACGGCCCTGATTGGTCCTTCGGGCTGTGGCAAGTCAACCTTGTTGCGCTGCCTGAACCGCATGAACGACCTGATCGACGACATCCATACCACGGGGAGAATTTTCGTCGACGGGGATTCGATCCTCGACCGCTCGACGGACGTGATCGAACTGCGTCGCAAGGTGGGCATGGTCTTCCAGAAGCCAACACCTTTTGCCAAAACAATCTATGAAAACGTCGCCTACGGCCTGCGGATTGCCGGAGTCCGCGATCGCCGCACCTTGGACGAAGCCGTGGAAAATAGTCTGCGCCGTGCCGCCCTGTGGGACGAGGCCAAGGACCGGCTTCACCAGTCGGCACTCGGACTTTCCGGCGGCCAGCATCAGCGATTGTGCATCGCTCGGGCCGTGGCCGTGCATCCCGAGATCATTCTCATGGACGAACCTTGCTCTGCGCTGGACCCCCGTTCGACGACGCGCGTCGAGGATCTCATCGGTGAATTGCGAAGCGAATACACAATCATCATCGTCACGCACAATATGCAACAGGCCGCGCGGGTGTCGGACCACACGGCGTTTCTTTACGAAGGCGTGCTCATCGAATTCCGCCCCACCCAAGCCCTGTTCACTTGTCCCGCCAAAAAAGAGACCGAAGACTATCTGACCGGTCGGTTCGGGTAAAGTAGCAGGCACACTCCGTGTGCCGTCCGCCCCCGCTCGGCGATGGCAAAACACAACAGTTATTTATGCGCCGATCCTAAGTGCGCTCTGCCCTCAATCTCCGCCAATGATCAGGCGATTGTCATCTCCTCAACCGCAACTTCTGGAAAGCTGGCCCTTTCCGCCGCATGCTCAACGGTCATGCTCACAAGGTTCCCGTCCTCATCCAGGTCGACATAAATGTTTTCACTGACCTCGCGAGTTTCCGCGATTTGCCGGTCGCTAAACTCCAAGAGAGCTGTATCGCTGTCCTTAAAATACTTGATCTTCATGTTTCAACTCGCACGAAAGTCTTTATCGAAGAACGCATTGTGAACTGTTTCACCATCCGCCAATGTGATCACTCGCAGAAATTTGCCAGTTTCCTCAACCCACGCCCATCGTCGCACCCTGCCGTCCGACTGGATCTCTGACGCGACAGGCGTCCAAAGAGCCCTTTCGATCCATTCGATCCTTATCCAGGCCCTGTCGGGGCGCTGCCGGGTGTGGCGAAAGTACGCTGTCGTTTTCATAGCCCTACATCGCCAAAGGCACCTATCCCTTGATTAACTGATAAAGTTTAATCCTTTTCGATTCTAGTCAGGACGGAACCTGCGGTCAATGGGAAGAGGGAGGCAAACGGGCAGGAGAACTGCAAAGTGTAGGGTGGGACCAGATCGCGCAGCGAGCGCAGGCCCACCCTACGAATCACCCAGTACGGACTTTGCAGTTCTGTGCGCCGCGATTAGTCATTAGGAGCGTTGGAAAGAGAAGAAAAGCGTCGATAAATCGCCGCACTCCATATTTGTTGCTACAATGACTCCCGTTATTGTCCCGTTATTGTCCCGTTGTCGTCCTGTGAATGCCATTCTTGACCAAGCTAAAAGGAGAGTCATCCCATGCCATGCAAAATTTCTGCCTTGCATTTCCAAACCCTCGTTCTGCCCGCCGCGATCTTGCTTTTGGCCTCGAACCTCTTCGCCACGGATCTTCCTGGCTACACAGACACACCTTTCCTGCCAGGCTCGAAGTGGCGCGTTCATGATCGCGACCGCCCGCAGCCGCCGCTGGTCGCCCCTGGCCGCGAACCGGGAGAACCGCCGGCCGATGCAATTGTGTTGTTTGACGGCCACAACCTCGACCAGTGGACCAGCGGAAAAGCCGGCACAAAGCCCGGTTCCTTCGCCGATGGTGCGATCAACATCCTAAAGACAGGTGAACTCCGCACCAAGAGATCGTTCGGCGATTGTCAGTTGCATGTTGAGTGGGCCACACCTGCCAAGGACGACGGAGGGCCGATGAACTGGGGCAACAGCGGTATCCTTTTCTTCGGCAAGTACGAGTTGCAAATCATCGAATCGCATGACAGCCGCATCTATGCCGACGGCATTGCCGGTGCCATCTACGGTCAAACGCCGCCGCTGGTCAACGTGTCGCGAAAACCGGGCGAGTGGCAATCTTACGACATCGTCTTCACGGCCCCGCGTTTCGAGGGGAAGCGGCTCATCCAACCGGCCTACTTCACCGCGTTCTGGAACGGGGTTCTGGTACAATATCACACAGCCTCGCTGGGGCCAATGAAGCATCGTTCTGTAGCCACCTACGATTCGCAGGAGTCCACCGGCCCGCTGGTGCTTCAATACCACAATTCGGCCGTTCGTTTTCGCAATATCTGGATCCGCCCCTTGAAATTAGATCCGCCATCCGCCATTGCAGCCGATCGGCCCATCGTCTGGGTCGACGTCTGTGAAGGCGAGCCGACCGAATATGCCAACATCGTCGAGGATCTAGGCAAGGCCCGCGTGGTCTACCTGGGCGAGCGGCACACTCTCCAGCGACACCACGATACCCAGGCAAAGCTTATCGCCGATTTAGCTCAGGGTGGGACATCGCTGGTCGTGGCCTTGGAGCCGCTCGAAACTTCACAGCAGCCGGACATTGATCGCTTCAACCGTGGTGAGGTCAATTTTGACGGCATGGCAGCGGCCATCGACTGGGCCAAGCGATGGCCAAGCTACGAGCAATATCGCCCCGTGCTGGAAGCGGCACGCAAGGCCAAGGCCCCGGTGATCGGACTAAGTCCAAGTCCAGATGTCATCCGCGCGGTTGCGCGGTCCGGTGGCATCGACCGACTCGACCCGAAACTCCGTAAACAACTCCCCGCGGAGATGGATTTCAAGGATCCCATCTATGAGAAACTCCTCGCAGCGCAGTTGATGGTCCACATGGCTGCGTCACCCCAGCGGCTACGCCCCATGATCGAGGCCCAAATTGCTCGCGATGAAGCCATGTCCGCCGCCCTGGCCGACTATCTTCGCTCGGAAGCAGGCCGCAGTCGCAAGGCAGTCGTCGTCTGCGGCTCAGGGCACATTGCTTATGGCCTTGGTACACCGCAACGGGTCCGCCGCCGCCTGGGCGATCCGAACGACCGCATCGTCGTGTTGGCCGAGTGCGGTGACGTTCGCTTATCCGCGGAGGAAAAGGAAGTCGCCCGGCCCGTGGAAATCACCCATGACCAGTTGCGGCAAATTGGACGGCCCGTGGCCGATTACCTGGAAATCGTTTGCCCCATTCCGGCCGGTCCCTGACCGGACATACCGACTACTGGCACTCTGACCCCAACCCACAAATCCATTTAGGTCACGTCCCCCGATGGCTGCCGAACCACTCGATGTGCCGCCGGGGACAGAACGTCAGCCCATGCTCCATGCAGTAGGGGTCCAGCCACTCGGCTTTGGCAGCTAGTTCCTCCAGCTTGGTGCCCATGGGCATAAGCAATACGCGGCGGCGATCGATCTCGGGAAAATCGGCTAGGTAGGCAGTCACTTCCGCGCAATCGGCCGGGCTGTTGACGACAAACTTGAACTGGCAGTCGTACTCGGCATGGAGTCGCCGCAAGATATCCGGTGCGGCCCGGTTCCGATTGTGTAGCCCGATCCACTCCGGGGCCTCATTCATGTGCGGCGTCGAATTTGACAGCTTGGGACTGACGGCCATCAGATCGCACTGCACCGGTTGATAACACGTGCCCGCAGTCTCGATTGTGATGTGCATTCCCCGCTGCCGCAGTTCCGCACAGAATGGAACCATCTCCGGCAGCATCATCGGCTCGCCGCCGGTGACAACGACGTGGCGGAGAGCGGCCTCCCCTGCCGTTCTCTCCCTTGCCGTTTTTTCCACAATAGCCACCACTTCCTCGACCGAAAAGTAATCCCCTTCCGGCTCCCAGGAAGCATAACGCGTATCGCAGAAGCGACAGCGGATATTGCAGCCGCTGACGCGGACAAAGACGCTTTCGACGCCCGTCAAACGGCCTTCGCCCTGCAGCGATCGGAAAATTTCAGCGATACGCATGAGGGAAGTGGTCAGTGGTCAGTTGTCCGTGGTCAGTTGTCAGTGGTCAGTGGTCAGTGGTCAGTGGTCAGTGGTCAGTTGTCAGTTGTCGGCCATGTCTTGATAGCCCCCACGCCTCGCGCTCCACGCCCCCCGCCTCACGCCTGATACCGCAACGGGTCGCGGAGGCCCGCTTCGGCAAAGCCCTTCCGCCGTAACTGGCACGCATCGCAGCGGCCGCAACTAATGCCATCTTCGTCGGGATCGTAGCATGAGTGTGTCAAAGCGTAGTCGACGCCTAATTCGGTGCCGCGGCGAATAATCTGAGCCTTCGTGAGATGAATCAGCGGCGTCCGAATGGTGAATTTCAGTTGGCCTTCAACGCCGGCCTTGGTCGCCAAATTGGCCAGCCGTTGAAATGCATCAATGTATTCGGGGCGGCAATCGGGATATCCGCTATAATCGACTGCATTGACACCCAAGAAAATATCGGCCGCCCCGACGGTCTCGGCAAAGGCCAGGGCCAGGGAAAGCAGCACCGTGTTCCGCGCCGGGACGTAGGTCACCGGGATGCCCTCCAACATGGCATCGGCCGACCGGTCCTTGGGTACGTCCAGTGCGTCGGTCAGGGCACTGCCGCCCAGTTGCCCCAAATCAACATCCAGGATCACATGCCGGCAGACATCGACCGCCCGGGCCACGTGCCGCGCCGCCTCAATCTCAAAGTGATGCCGCTGTCCATAGTCCACCGAGAGCGCGTAGAGTTCGTAACCCTCATTCCGGGCGATGGCGGCCGTGGTCGCCGAGTCAAGCCCCCCAGATAGAAGGATTACGGCCGGCAGTTCTGGTTTTAGTGGATTGGTACTGATCATGAATTCCTGGTACAATTATTATTCCCTGAAGGAAAGGAACTTTCAAGTGAGCCAAAATTTCCGCGACGTTTTAGAGACATTTGAAAATCAGTACCCCAGTCGCGATTATACGATCGAGATCGTTTGTCCTGAGTTCACCTCAGTTTGTCCCAAGACCGGCCAGCCCGATTTTGGCACCCTGACGTTTCGTTACATACCCGACCGAAAGTGCGTGGAGTTGAAAAGCCTGAAACTTTATCTCCAGCAATTCCGCAATGAGGGGATTTTTTACGAAAATGTAACGAATCGAATTCTCGACGACCTCGTATCGCTTTTGGCTCCTCGGCGGATAGAATTGAAGGCTGCCTTCACGGCCCGCGGCGGCATTACAACGACCATTACGGCCACCTTTACCAAAAACGTGACCTCCAGTTGATCATCCAACCATGGCCACCGATTTTACAACGACCATTACGGCCACCTTTATCAAAAACGCCTAACTGGCGGAGACCAGCCATCATGAACGAAATACCGCGTGTTATCCTCTCGGGCTTTGCCGACGAATCGGCGAATAACAAGACTGCCACCGAGCAGTTCGTCGCTTTTGCCGCGTTGGGCCTACAATATTACAGCATTCGCTTCATCGACGCCGGCCAAGGCGTGAAGAATGTCATGAAGCTGAGTTTGGCGGAGATCCAGAAGATCCGCCAGCTTCAGAATGAGTATGGCCTGAATGTCTCGTCGATCGGCTCGCCCATCGGCAAGATCAAACTGGTCGATGTCGAGGATGGCACGAAGAACACCTACGTTCCTTTCGAGAAATACCTAGCCACCGACGTGCAGAAGGCATGCGAACTGGCTCACGCCTTCGAGACCAAGCTGATCCGCGGTTTCTCATTTTACCATCCCAAGGGAAGCGATCCACGGGAGCATCTTTCGCAGGTTGTCGACCACTTGGGGCATATCGCCGAGGCATTCCACCGTTCCGACCTGACTTTCGGCCTTGAGGTGGAAGCGAACCTCGTGGGCAGCAACGGTTTGATCCTGGCCGAGATTTACCGCCAAGTGAACCATCCAGCCATGATGCTGATCTTCGACGGAGGCAACATTCTTTCTCAGGGATTTTCCACGGCCGAGGTGTTTGGGCAATACCTGGCGATGAAACCGGGCCTCGGCTGGATCCACATCAAGGACTATCGCAATGGTCCATCGGTAACCAAGGGAGGCCCTGTCGATGAAGACCAACTGGCCAATTTCGTTCCCGCCGACCTGGGAGATTCGGGTTACGAGACGATCCTGCGCGACTTCCGCCAGATTCTGCCGTCGCTGGAAAGCAAGTTCGCACGGCGAGGACTCCCCGGCGTGTTCCTCGATCTGGAACCGCATGTCAAAGGCGGCGGGCAGTTTGGCGGCTTCAGCGGGCCGGACGGAATGGGTGTCGCCCTGCGCGGTCTTTGCCGCGTGCTGGACTATGTCGGCATCGACTATCACCTCCGCGACTTCGACGACGTGCGAGCCGCGCGGGGATTTTGAGTTACAAATACAAAAAAACGGCTCTCCGCCAAGTTTGTGGTGCGAGCGTCTCGCCTGCCTGGTTCAACCACAACATCTTGGGCAGGCGACGCCCGCACCA
>JBAWVO010000198.1:0-12155 GCA_037147235.1 Planctomycetota bacterium
CCTGTCCCCAGTCTCCAGCCCCCCTTGAAAATCTCCTTCATCTTCGGTACTCGCCCTGAGGCGATCAAGCTTTGCCCCTTGATCCTGGCCATGCGCCAGCATCCGGGTCTTGAGCCGCATGTTTGCGTCACCGCACAACATCGCGAAATGCTCGACCAGGTGCTCGACGTCTTTGGCGTGCAGCCTGACGTTGACCTCGCTCTCATGCGGCCGAACCAGACCCTGGCGGGGCTAGCTAGTTGAGTGCGAAGACCTACATCCGATGCCCATGAATCCCTCCCAGCGCCTCGTAGTTAATACAGCTGCGACCTATGGTCGGTCTGTTTTTGCAATGGTGCTCGCGCTTTTCAGTTGCCGCTGGGTATTGAACGCGTTGGGCCAAACGGATTTCGGCTTGTTCAGTGTGGTTGGATCTACTATCGTCTTCATTTCATTCCTTAATCAAGTTTTGGCCAATAGCGTTTCCCGACACCTTGCCTACTCGATTGGTAGCGGTAATTCTGAAGAATCGAATCGCTGGTTCAATGCGGCATTGAGCATTCACGTATGCTTTGCTTCGGTTCTGATCATGATCGGTTGGCCTATCGGCGAATACGCCGTAACGCATATTTTGACCATTCCTGCCGACCGCATGCACGCTTGTGTTTGGACATTCCGCGTTTCACTGATTTCCGCTTTTGTCAGCATGGTTTCCGTTCCCTTTGTCGGCATGTTTACGGCAAAGCAACATATCTCCGAAATGGCGGTATGGGGAATACTGCAATCTTCCCTTATGTTTGTTCTGGCCTTATTCCTATCGCGATTCTCCGGCGACCTGCTATGCGTTTACGCTATTGGCATGGGAGCGATTATTGTCCTAATACAAGTCATCTTGGCATCGCGCGCCTTGCGTGTTTTTCCAGAATGCAGACTAGTGTTCCAGCAATGGTGTGATAGTCACCGTTTCAAGGAAATTACCCATTTTGCCTTTTGGAACCTGATTGGATCATTTGGCTCAACATGTCGAGACGAAGGAACAGCGATTCTGCTTAATCTCTATTTTGGTTCTCGGGAGAATGCTGCCTATGGCATCGCCAAACAGGTTTCCGGCCAAACAAATCAACTTGCATCGGCCATGCTTGGCGCGTTTTCTCCCGAAATCACGGCCAGCGAGGGGCGAGGCGATCGGAAACGAATGCTTTTTCTCACAGATCTCGCCAACAAATTCGGCACCATTCTCGTTCTTTTGTTTGCCGTTCCACTCATGGTCGAGATGGAGTATATCCTCGTCATTTGGTTGGAGACTCCTCCTCCTTCCACAGCCATGTTCTGCCGGTTAATCCTTGTTACCTTTATATTGGATCGTTTGAGCAACGGATATTTGCTAGCCGTCAATGCCTATGGAAGAATCGTCGGCTATCAAGCCACAATTGGTGGAACTGTTCTGATGACATTGCCCCTTGCTTGGCTCTTTCTTGCGATGGGTGCGTCGGCGTCCAGTGTTGGCTTTGCCTTCATCATAACCATGACCATCATTTCGATTGGGAGACTATTCTGGGCACGTCGGCTTTTTGGAGTGTCGATCAGTCGGTGGAGTAGAGCCGTTGTTCTGCCCTCTTCGATCATCGGATTGACCGCCCTGTTTGGAGCACTCGCTGTTCAGTGGCTAATGCCAGCGTCTTTCCTGCGGCTTCTTTGTGTTGTTGCCGCGAGCACCACCGCGTCCGTACTCATGATGTGGTTTTTTGCTCTCACGAGTGGCGAACGCGTGTTTGCCTACGATCATGGGCAACGCCTCCTAGAGAGGCTAGGGTATGCGAAGATGAAAAAAAAGGCAGATTATTGTGGTCGATGCAATTCGTAAACGATTCAACGTGAACACAGTACTGAAATCATTGTTGAGACCACCATATCGATTGGCCAAGAAACTAATCCAATCTTGGCGCATCAAAGTGGACAGCGACAGGTTGCTGCGTGTCCCTAATGATGTCGGCCGTCCCAAGATTTTCTATCTCGGAGTGACTGAGCACTCGAATTTAGGGGATTTGGCGCAGCATTATTGCATAAAGAGATGGCTAGCTGAGAACTATCCGCTTCGCGACGTTCACGAGTTCGAGGCAACTACGGTCGTTGACACACGCTTTAACTTTCTTGAACGGATGGAAAGAGTCCTCAACCCGAATGACCTCATCTTCTTTCAGAGTGGTTACACAACGCAGGATCTAGGTGGCAATCACGAGCTAATGCACCGAATGGTCATTGATCGTTTTCCCAATGCGAAAACAGTGCTGATGCCCCAGACGGTTTTCTTCAAATCGGAAGAGCGGAAACAGTTGACCGCAAGGTGCTATAACCAGAATCCAAATCTTATCTTTCTGGCGAGGGATCGCGTTTCCTACGATTTGGCTTGCGATATGTTTCCCGATGTGACGGTATGGCAATATCCGGATATCGTCACTTCGTTGATTGGCCATTGTGATTATCGGTGTGATCGCAATGGGGTCCTGTTTTGTTGCAGGAATGATTCCGAGAAGCACTACCCCGACGACGAAATTAACCGCTTGCGAGAACGCGTAGCGAGTCTCTCGTCTACGGACATGATCGACACGACGATTCGGAAGAACTACAAGGCCATTCGCAGGCGGTTGGATCACTTCATTAAAGACGAGATCCAACTCTTTGCACGCTATGAATTGGTCATTACGGATCGATACCATGGTACGATATTCTCGTTGGTCGCCAATACACCCGTAATTGTCATCAAGACGAATGACCACAAAGTGACGACCGGCGTTGAGTGGTTTCATGGGGTGTACGATGACCGCGTATTTCTGGCGGAGTCGTTAGAGCATGCGTACGAGTTGGCCAATAGGGTACTGAAGGGCAAGCACACCTATCGTCTGAAGCCCTATTTCGAGAAGGAATATTATGGGAGACTTAGAGACGCGATCGCTGACATTCACGATCGTGGTGAAGCATGAGTGCGAGCCAAGTGATGAACATTTGCCAACAAGACGATTGTACTGCATGTGAAGCGTGCGTGTCCGTCTGTCCTGTCAATGCAATCGGCATGGTTACGAATGAAAAAGGATTTCTTTTTCCGGTTATCAATGACGATCAATGCATCCACTGCGGCTTGTGTCAGAAAGCATGTCCTGCAAATGCAACGGAATGCATTCCTGGGAATTCAATAGAAAAGACTGTTTATGCGGCATGGATTAAGGATGCCCATGTACGTAGCGAGAGCAGTTCTGGTGGGCTTTTCAGTGCAATTGCCCAGTCTGTGTTGGATGAAGGGGGCGTAATTTTTGGCGCCAGATGGACGAATGAGTTTGCCGTCGTGATCGACTATTGCACGGATGCTGAAGGCTTGAAGAAGTTCCGAGGTTCAAAATACGTACAAGCGAGAACGAACGACAGCTACCTGAAGGCTAAGAAGTTTCTTGAAGATGGAAGAAAAGTCTTGTTCTCCGGAACTCCGTGCCAGATAACGGGGCTGACGTCATATTTGGGTCGAGAGTATTCAAATTTAATCACGATTGACTTGGTGTGCCATGGCGTCCCGTCGCCGATGGTTTTTAGAGACTATCTTCAATTCATGGAGAAACAGTTTAACGAAAGAATCGTAAGAGTTTTCTTCAGATACAAAAAGCCCGCTTGGTCTTCATGCAGCGTACGAATTGACTTTGAACGCACGACCTATGTGAATAGCACAACAAGAGATCCATATTTCATTGGTTTCAATGACTGCTATTTCCTAAGAGAGTGCTGCCATCGCTGCAAATACGCCAACTTGAACCGTTTAAGTGATATGACAATCGCGGACTTTTGGGGCTATCGTGCAACTATCTGGAGAATGCGGGACTTTCACAAAGGTTGCTCTTTATTGATTCCCAACACGTTGAAAGGCACCCGGGTATTTCAAACTATTTCGCGTTCCGGCTTGATATTTGAAGAACGATCGATAGATGAGGCGATTCGCGGAAATCTGAGCTTGATTAAGCCATATGCAAAGGCAGAGCGATCAGATGCGTTTTGGAAGGACTATCTTGTTCTAAGGGATTTTGGTGCCGCGGTTTATTGCTATTTTCCTCCAGCAAAGATCAGCTTTTTCCGAACGCTGCATAGGTTAAAAGATCGCTACATGTTCCTAGTGCCGGAATCGGTGTTAAGCTTCATTCGAAGGGCTAGACGCAGATAGTTGAGACGATTGCCACCATTAGCAACAGAACTTGGGGTCGAAGTGTGTATGCGGCAGTTTTCGCCGCATCCCTATCGAGATCCGAACCCAACAATCCTAGACGGTGTACCATGAAAGTACTTTGGTTTACAACGAGTCCGATGCCGGAAATGCTGGGCCAAAGTCCAAGCGATCATGCTGGCACGGGCAGTTGGGTGGTGGCCTTGTTGCAAGCGTTGGCGACGGTTCCGGGAATGAATATTGCAGTGGCGTGCGCGGGGCGCGGATTGTCGAATACGGAAATTAATGTTAGCGAAAATATCCGATTTTACCCGATCTCACAGGGGCGAGCGATACCGATATTTCATTTTCGCAAGCCGGACAACGATCCGCGATATCTGGAAGCTTGCTCGCAAATCGCTAAAAAGGTGGCTCCGGACATCATCCACATCCATGGGACGGAACGATTTTACGGCCTACTTGGCGCGAGAAAGCTTGTCTCTGCTCCGTGCGTAATTTCACTCCAGGGAATTCTGCAGGAGTACAGCAAACATCACTTATACTTTGGCGCTGTGTCGCTTGGAAGTCTTCTTCGTCATCCAGATCCGTTGCATCTTCTACGCGGATCTGGTCCAGTCTGCGACTATTTTCATATTTGTCGCGCCGCGAAACGCGAGGTTGAGATTCTGAAAGGTAACCGATACTACATGGGGAGAACATTGTGGGATCGCGCCCACCTTCGTGCGATCAATACGAATGCACGATATTTCCATGTCCCAGAGCTTTTGCGAACCGGGTTCTATCAGAAACAATGGAATCTCGATTCCTGCAGGCGGCACCGAGTTCTGTTTACCAACGCAAATACGTTTTCTCGCGGAACAGAAATACTTATCGAAGCGATCGCAATTCTTAAGCGCCAGTTTCTCGATGTTACGCTCGCCCTTGCCGGTGGGGTCGAGCAGCTTTCCTACGGTAAACACTTGCGAGAAATGATTACTCGGCTTGGTCTTTCCAATGCGGTTGAGTTTCTCGGGCGTCTCAACCAACAACAGATAGTCGATCAGCTTTGCCAATCGCATGTGTTTGCGATAGCGTCCTATCTGGAAAACAGTTCAAACAGCCTTTGCGAAGCGCAGTTGGTTGGGCTACCATGTGTGGCTTCCTATGTTGGTGGAACGCCAAGTCTTGTTGAAGGAGGAAAAACTGGATTGTTGTTTCCGAGTGGCGATGCTGCTGTTCTTGCCGAACAAATCGCGGATGTATTCAATAACGACGATTTGGCTGGACGGTTGGGGAATAATGCGCGGGAGTCTGCGTTGCAGCGTCACTCGCCTGATGTTGTAGTACGAACATTGGTGAATACTTACAACACAATCATTTCGGAAGCAGGAAAACAGTAAACTAGCAATTTCTCATTGCATGTATTTTAGATCATTGCGTTTAGAACCGCCGATTTCCATTGAGGGAGCCTCGCATATCTCGCGGGTGGATATTGGTCTAATTATTCTTCTGCTCTATTTGTCTGGAAGCCCTATTTTCGTTACCGATTGCGTGCTTAATCGACAGATGGTTTGGACTGCGGCCGCATTATTTCTTGGATTCCTGCTCAAGGGACGCTCCGAGGAGTTCTTTACGGACTATTTTATTGTAGTTGGCGGTCTATTTGGCAGTCTACTTCTGTTTCAATGTCTCATCTTCTCGTATTGGCCAGCTACTACAATTTTGGGCTTTTACACGAGACTGTTCATCGGATATGCCACAATACGTTTGGTTCGTCACTTTCCGCTGGCATACGTGCGCGCGATGTATCTGTTGTCACTTGTAAGCTTTCTGTTTTATTTGCCATGTCTTTTGCTTTCGTTGGTCGGATTTGACCCGACGTCTTTAATAACTCACCTTTCCGAAACGCTAGGTACCGCGACGAGAGGTAATCTTCCGCTAATAGTCCACACATTTTTTCCAACCGGAATGGAGCGAAATGCAGGCATTTTTTGGGAGCCGGGGGCATTTTCTGGATATCTTGTGTTAGCGATAATATTCCTTGCCTCACTGAAAGATGCTCTTTCTGAGATCCAATACAGAAAGTTCTTTAATGTTCTTGCAATTGCGCTTGCCAGTACGTTATCGACCACTGGGTATCTCATATTTCCATTGTTGCTTGTTCTACATCATCAGTTTAGTGCCATTGACGAAAAGATTCGCAATCTAAGAGTTCTTTTATTCTGTTTTGTTCTGTTACCAATCTTCACCGGAACCGCATGGTATTGCTACCGAACTATTCCATTTCTTGGGGAAAAGTTCCAGGATCAACTCGAATTGGTTGATGGTCGCAGGGCGGGTTGGGAAACGCAACGTTATGGATCCCTCGTATTCGACTGGGAGTATATATCGCAGCGTCCAATTACAGGTTGGGGAATCAATAGGGTAACACGGTATGCAATGAATGCTGAATTAATTGACCAGGAAACAGCTAATGGAAATGGGATGTCAGATTTCATTGCCTCCTTTGGAATCGCGGGCATGCTTGTCTGGCTGGCTGGAACCTATTGGGGAATGCGGCGGCTCATCGGCCAGCACAAATGTGTTCTTGCTGTCCTCGTGCTTTGTCTTGTTCTTCAAGGAGAGAGATTCTTGGTACTGCCTATGTTTTTGGGATTGATGTTTCTTTCAGAGGATTCTCGTATAGTCGTATAGACTGATGTAAGTAAGGCTCGATAAAATGGGCTAGCTATCTCAGTGACACTCGGATTAACTACCAAATATCGGCTGTCTTGCCCAGGTAAAAGATCAGGTTGCGTGAATGTCACGAAGGGTCTGACATGACCGTACGCTACCCGCGTAACATCATTCTGAACGTGCTCTCATTTCAAATGTAAATCTGGTTCTACGGTTAGGCTGCCCCGACTTGACGGATGAGATGATTTGACGCGGGCAAACATTTTAAGATTGGCAACGACGATGCGAACTCGTATTTCGGTGGTTACGGCATGTTTCAATCAGGTTGGATTTATTGAACAAACCATTCGTTCGGTTCTCGGACAACGGTATCCGAACCTCCAGTACATTATCATTGATGGGGGGTCCACGGACGGCACAATTGACATCATCAACCGCTATCGCGACGATATCGATGCTGTCATTTCCGAACGGGATGACGGACAGTATTACGCGATCCAGAAGGGATTGGATATTGCCGATGGGGACGTCGTCGCATGGATAAATGCCGACGACATGTACATGCCGTGGACATTTTCCGTGGTTGACAGCGTTTTTGGGGAGTTTCCGGAAGTTGATTGGATCACTGGTAGACCCTCGTATCTGAACGTCGCCGGACAATGTACCGAAGTAAGCGAAACATCGAGTGCTTATCCGCAACGATGGATTGCGCAAGGATGGTATCGCTCGCATTTGGCGGGATATCTTCAACAGGAAAGCATGTTTTGGCGAAGATCGTTGATGCAGAAGGTCGGTCACCTTGAGCTTACGTTGGATTACGCGGCGGATTTTGAGTTCTGGACGCGATTCGCGGCACTTGCCGAATTGACGGCTGTTAACGTGCCACTGGCCGCATTCAGACGTCGGCCGGGCGAACAAAGATCAGTAGATGGAACTGGACGATACGAGAACCAAGTTCTGCAGGCTGCAGCGAAACTGGGGACGGCACCTTGGTTGTGGAACTGGATTGGACAACAGGGAGTTGCGTTTCGGGCTTTTTGGCGTTTGCTGAAGTGGCGACGAGGAAAGGTTCTGACATATTCCCGGGAACAGAGCAGGTGGGTTCTGACAAACAGTCTGCGGCCAATCTCGCGGGTATCCTTCTCCGGTCTGTTGCTTGCCAACCACGCGGCTCGATGTGGCCGCCAGCGTGATAAATACAAAAATTAGCGGCTTTGGTGATGGCAGCGGCTTTAACCTTACACTAATATGGAGGATACATGATCTGTGATTAAGACACTTTTGAAAAGTCTTTTAAAAATGTTTCCTCTTCCTTTTGGGCTTACATCAGATTCTGCCTTCGTTGTCGTTGGGTTGATCGCCGCGGGATGACTCGCATTCCCTGGAACGTGACACTGTGGTCCCCGCACAAGCATATCGTGCTCGGTGATCGTGTTCAGTTCGGGCGTGGTTGTATCGTCGAGTGCGACGCGGAATTCGGCAACAATGTTTTAATGGCAAGAGGTGTTGTCTTTATCGGCCGGAACGATCATCGGATCGACGTCGTTGGCAGTACGATTTGGGATTCGCCGCGTGGCGACTCGCAGATGGTTGTCGTAGAAGATGACGTATGGATCGGCCACGGAGCGACAATTCTTTCTGGCGTTACCATTGGCCGAGGTGCGGTTGTTGCTTCGGGTGCCGTCGTAGTTAAGGACGTGCCGCGATATGCGATCGTCGGTGGCGTGCCGGCAAAGGTAATTGCACAGCGGTTTACCCATGAAGAAATTGTCAGGCATGAAGAACGGCTGCGATATGCTGAGCGTACGCAAATATATGGGAAATAGATCCTGCTCGGAATTAACTAATGGCAGTTCTTCGGGCATCCTTGGATATTGCAGTCGGCTGGTCATGACGATTTCTTCTCAGAGATTTGCGGGCGTCGCTCCAAGGAAAATCCGCATGACCGCATTTTCTGCCCGCCAAGTTTATGGCCCATCGTTCAAAATCTACATGAAAACGATCGCCACCCTCTTTGCTGCCGCTGCGCTGGCTCTCGCCAACCAAGGCACCGCCGCCACATTCTTCGTCGCGACCAGTGGCAGCGATGTCAATCCCGGTAGCGAGACCATGCCTTTCGCTACACTGGAGCGGGCACGCGACGCAATTCGAGCGTGCCGTGCCGGCGGGCCACTGCCAGACGGTGGAATGACCGTGGAAGTGCGGGGTGGTATTTACTATCGCACGCAGCCCTTCAAACTCACGGAGAGGGACAGCGGTACTGAGAATTCGCCGGTGGTTTATCGTGCCCGCAAAGGGGAAAACGTGAGGCTTATCGGCGGACGGGTGGTGACCGGGTGGAAGCAAGTCACCGATGCCGCCGTGCTGGAGCGGCTCGATGCATCCGCCCGCGGCAATGTTTGGCAGGCCGACCTGCGAGCCCAGGGGATCACGGACCTGGGGGACGTGGTGGCAAGCGGAAAATGGCTGGAACTCTTCTTTCAGGACAATCCCATGACCGTGGCGCGGTGGCCCAACGAAGGCTTCATCAAGATCAGCGAAGTGCTCGGCCCAACCCCAGTTGACGTGCGGGGGACGAAAGGCTGCAAGGAAGGCAAGTTTGCTTACGACAGCGACCGCCCCGAACGATGGGCCGCTGAACGGGAACTGTGGGTTCATGGTTATTGGTTCTGGGACTGGGCTGAACAGCGTCATCCGATCGAATCACTCGACGCCCAGAAGCGCGTCATCACTCTCAAACCGCCATACCACGCCTACGGCTACCGCAAGGGCCAATGGTTCTATGTGTTCAACGTCCTCGCCGAACTCGATCGTCCGGGCGAATGGTATCTTGATCGCAGTGCCGGGTTGCTTTACTTCTGGTCCCCGGCGGCACTGCAACAAAACACCGCCATCGTCTCCATTGTGCCTACCCTGGTGAGCATGAGAGGCGCGTGCCATGTGACCCTTCAGGGTATGACGCTCGAATCCTGTCGCGGAACCGCGATCGAGGTTTCCGGCGGCAGTCAAGTCCTGATCTGCGGATGCACCATCCGCAATACGGGCCACCATGCCGTCAGCATGTCGGCGACGGAGAGCGGCGTAGTGGGCTGCGACATCCATGACACCGCAAGCGGCGGCATCTCGCTCGAGGGCGGCGACCGCAGAACCCTGACTCCCGCGGGGCTTCACGCGGACAATAACCACATCCATCATTTCAGTCGCTGGGATCGCATGTGTCAGCCCGGAATCAGCCTGGCTGGCGTTGGCAACCGCGCTTCCCATAACCTGATCGAGAATGCCCCGCACATGGCGATCCGCTTCAGCGGCAACGACCACCTGATCGCGTTCAACGAAATCCACAGCGTATGCTATGAGTCCAACGACGCCGGTGCCATCTATGCGGGCCGTGACTGGACGATGCGCGGCACGATCATCCGCAATAATTATTTCCATGACATCCATGGTTTGGAAGGACGCGGTTGCGTTGGCGTCTACCTCGACGACCAGTTCAGTGGCACGGAAGTTTCCAGCAACGTCTTCTACAAGGTAACGCGAGCGGCCATGATTGGCGGCGGCCGCGATTGCGTGATCGAAAACAATGTTTTCGTCGACTGCCTTCCAGCCACGCACGTGGATGCGCGGGGACTGGGCTGGGCGGCCAGCGGTGGCGACGGATTGCGAAGCAGTCTCCGGTCGATGCCCACGATGGAAACGCCGTGGAGTGCGAGGTATCCCAAGCTGGTGAACCTTCTGGAGGACGATCCCATGGCCCCCAAAGGCAACATCATTGCGCGAAACATTTGTGTCGGCGGCCGCTGGGGTGATTTTGAAGGCAAGGCCCGGCCGCTCGTGAAATTTCAGGATAACCTGCTGGACCAGGATCCGCTCTTCGTGGACGCCTCCCATCAGAACTTTCAACTTCAAGACGGCTCGCCTGCCTATAAACTTGGCTTCAAGCGGATCCCTATCGAGAAGATCGGGTTGTATCAGGATGAACGCCGTGCATCATGGCCGGTTGCTCACTTGGTGCGTCCGTCCCAGCCACCTGTTCCCACCAAGTAGCTGGCTACCTCCGGCCCATCCGCCTTCAGGTGGTGGTCCTTTCAGTTTCATCCCGTTCACGTTTTGTGGTGGTGTCTAGGAATACAATATGACTATTCAAACGGCTGTAAACAAATCGAACATTCTGACCATTGCTTTCGATCTCATCGGATACAAAGAGGCTTTTGAGAGAATTGAGCATTGGCGTCAGATTGGAGAGCGACAGTATGTGGCACTCACCAACCCACACAGTGTCATGCTGTGCCGTCGAAACGAGAACATGGCTCATGCCACGCGGAATGCCGGTATGATTCTGCCGGATGGGATCGGCGTGATTGTTGCGGCAAATCTTCTGGGCTATGCAAACCATGGCCGTGCTACCGGTCCGACGCTCATGCTGAAAGTTTGCGACTGGGGAAGGAATAAAGGATACCGCCACTACTTTATGGGCGGTGCGGCAGGCGTCGCCGAAAAATTGGCGAAACAACTGACGGAGAAGTACCCCGGACTGTCAGTAGCCGGCACATACTGTCCGCCGTTCCGTAAACTCTCGGATGCTGAGGATCAAGCGATTGTCGACCGCATTAACGCGGCAGAGGCCGACATTGTCTGGGTAGGATTAGGTGCTCCAAAGCAAGAAAAGTGGATGGCGGATCACGTTGGCCGCATCGATGCCGCAGCGATGGTCGGCGTAGGCGCGGCGTTCGACTTTCACTCCGGCGACGTGAAATGGTCACCACCCTGGATTCGCCGCCTTGGCATGGAATGGGCCTACCGCTTGGCCATCGAACCTCGGCGCATGTGGCGACGCAACCTTGATAGCCCGTTGTTTCTCGGTGGGGTCGTTATCCAACGGATCACAAACATCTTTCGACGCGACCGCTCCCACTGGCGTCCCAGCAAACCTCGCTAACTAATAAGAAAAGGCAGTCGCTAAATATAAGGCACATGGATAGGCAGTTTAGCCACCCCATCCGACCTTATACGCAACACGCGAATCCTATTCACGACTGGTGCTTTACGATACGTCGTTCTGCTGTTCCGGCAACTATGAGCTTATAGACCATCTTATCAAGCCACGATAAAACCTTTTTCGTTGGCCGTTTTAGAGTCGATCGCCATGCACATTCGTCTAAGCCGTGAAGATCAGGGATGATGACTGTCGCTCTTGGCTGGACACTGGAGGCTGGACCCGCCACTTTTATCACCTTTTTCCCGGAACTGATCGCCGGGCCGATCGTTAGGGGATGTCCCGTGTATTGTTAAAACTGACTCTGGCCTCTTGATGGTTTAATGG
>JBAWVO010000199.1:0-12077 GCA_037147235.1 Planctomycetota bacterium
GGCGCGCGCAGGCGGCGGTGGAGTGTCGGCGGCAGGCCGTTCACCTTCCATGGGCGGAAGCATGGAAGCAAGACCAGCGGCACGCCCGGCGGGCGGTGCGGCTCGGCCCGCGGGCGGCGCAGCGCGGCCTGGCACGGGAGCGGGCGGCGCAGGTCGGCCGGAGGCCGGCCCTGGTGGCGCAGTGCGTCCGGGGACCGGCGCGGGCGGCGCGGCACGTCCGGGAGCCGGTGCTGCCAGACCGGGTGGGAACACTGCCGGAGCCGGCCGCCCCACGGCTGGCCAGTTGAACAACTTCCTGGATATGCCACGGGCCTCGACCGGCGCGATCGGCGCAGGAGCCGCGATCGGTGCGGGAGCCGCGATCGGTGCAGGCATCGGCGGCCGCCAGGGCGGAGCCGCAGCGGATTTCCTGCAAGGCGGCGGGGTCGGAGCGGCACAACTTCCAGCCGGACCTGGCGCTGGTGCGCCGGGCGTGGGACGACCGGGCGTCGGTACCCCTGGCGTTGGCCAACCCGGCATGGGCGCGTCGGGTGCAGGACGACCGGGTGTTGGTGTACCGGGGGTCGGCCGACCCGGCGCCGGTACCCTTCCGGCAGGCGCGCGCGGTCAGAATCTGTCCAACAATCGGGCCAACCGCGTCGAGAACCGACAAGAGCTGCAGGGCAACCGCCAGCAGCGGCGCGACGAGGTCCGCGATCAGGTCGCCGAGAACCATCCCCGTCTTAACTTCTGGAGCAATTATCCAGGTTGGGCAAGGTTGCGCATCACTCGGCCTTATCGCTGGGCGTCCTGGGCCGCATTGGGTTCCTGGGCTGGATACGGTTCTGGTGAACCGACCAGCTACGCCTACGGCGAAAATGTTTACTACGAAGGCGACCAGGTGTATTACGGCGACCAGGCGGTCGCAACGGCTGACGAGTATGCCGAGCAGGCCGAAGCGATTGCCGCCAGTGCGCCGCAGACGAACCCCGAGAGCAGCGAGTGGCTGCCATTGGGCGTTTTTGCCCTCACGCAGGACAATCAGCCTACGGGCGTGGAGCCGACCCTATTCCTGCAACTCGCCATTAGTAAAGAAGGTGCCATCTCTGGCACGCTCAAGAATATGGCAACGGACCAGGTGCAGACGCTGGAAGGGATGGCTGACAAGAAGAGCCAGCGCGTCGCTTGGTGCGTTGCGGGGCAACAGCGGCCAATCATGGAGACGGGAGTCTCCAACCTCACGTTGGATTCCTCCCCGGCACTCATCCACTTTGCCGACGGCCAGACGCAGCAGTGGCTCATGGTGCGGCTTCCAGAGCCGAAGCAGAATTGATTTCCCTTTACAGGGACCGCATTCCCCTGGTTCAGGGCCGTGCTGGCGATCGACCAGCTCCATCGGCTCTTGCGACAAATTCCTGGGACGCATAACTTAATTCGTATTCTGTTTCGGTTTTGGGCCGCGTTTCTGGGGTTTGAGGACGCGCCCCACCATTTCCTCCAGACGACCAAGGAAAGTTTCGTCTCCCAGCGGCCGGCCAGTGCGACCGTGCTGGCGTGTGTCTCTCAATTCCTCTTCTGGCATGGCACTCTTCAGAAAGGCATTCCAATCGTCGATCATCGCCAACAAGCGCGCAACTTCCACCAACGGATCGTCTCGTCCAGATAGATTCCCCCCCGGAATTCTCAGCAGATTTCTCGAATCTTGTCAATAGTTTAGCTCTTCGAGGACCTGGTTTTTCGACTCCAGTTCGGCCGTGTAGTGTTTGATTTGCTCCTCGGCCAGCTTGAGGTTCGATAGATGGCGTTGAAGGCGGCTATAGAAAACCGACAGCCCGAGGATTCCAATGCCCCATATCCCGCCGTAGGCCATAATCAACATGGGGAAATGAGCATTGATTGCTTTCTCGGAAGGTGCCCAAGGCACCGAAACGGAGATCCCGCCGCGGATATCGCCCACTTGATAACCCTGAGATGCATGGCGATTGAGACAGCTTGGCTCGGTTACCAACGGCTGCATGAGGCGCAAATAGCGGTCGTTGCCAAGGAATTCAAGGGAAGATATCTGCTTTTCGCCCAGTTCAATAAATATAGGACACACATGGTGCCAAGGCTCAGAATCTCCGAAAAGTAGAAATTCTGGTCCCTCTCCCTCCAGGTAAAGGATGTTTACGCCAGAACTTGGGCAAATGTGCCCTCACCCCCCTGCTTCTCTCCCAGGGCAGCGATTTTCTGGCTGATTAATTTGACGTCCCGCTCCTGGTCGCGTAGCGACCGCCGATGGTAGCCGTGGGTTTTAACCCACGGACCCGGAGCGGCATGCAAACATTGCGTCGCGTAGCGACGCCTGAATGTTTTCAATCGTCGCTACGCGACGAGCGGGTGACGGAATGCATCGGCCGTGGGTTAAAACCCACGGCTACCATCAGAGCGTCGCTACGCGACGAGTGGCAGATCCCTCTCCCAAAAGGGAGAGGGGAGTTTTTGGATAGTCTCCGAGTCCGTCTTTGTCGGTATATTCGGCCTAGCCATCCCATTTCGTCGCAATCTGGGTTTACGAGGCCACGCCATTGGGGTGAGTAAGTTTACACACCGGACCTGCCGGTTTATAGTAGAATGTTGAGATGCGGGGTGGGGCGATGCAAAGGTCGTTCGGCGCGGGTCTCCTGACCCCGCCGAAACGTCGGACCGAAGGTCTCCCTGTGAATGGGAGACCTTCGGTCGGCGGTGTGGCTCGGTCAGAGACCGGCCACAACAGTGCCTGGGGCGTGGGCCCCGGTTGTTATACACCTATTTTGGACCCCATCCTGCAAGCTGGATGGGGTCGCTCAAGGACTTGTGTATAACGATAAGTGGAAACGCCCGTGAACGGGCGTGCTTTTGCCGTCCCCGCAACATCGGACCAGCAACAATTGTAGAATGAGTATGGACGACCAAACCCAGAATCCGTTTCGTGCGCCGACGGCGAGCGAGCAAGTGCCCCTTTCGCAACCGGCTTTGGAATCCGTGATTCTGTCGCCGGCGCGATGGTTTCGTGACCTGCTGATCTGCCTCTCGTTGATCGCGATCATTCTCGTTGCCTATTGGGGCGTTTGGCACTTCGATTTCGTCTATTTTGACGATCCCGGCTATGTGACCGACAACCTCAATGTCATCCGTGGTCTGCCGTTGCTCAAGGACGTCAAGGTTTTCTGGGCTAGCGTCTATTGGGCATTTACCGCCTTCGAGCAAAGCAACTGGCATCCACTGACCTGGCTTTCGCACATGCTCGACGTTCAGCTCTATGGGCTGGATGCGTGCGGGCATCATGTCACCAACATCCTCTTCCATGTATCCAACACGCTGCTGCTGTTTTGGCTGTTGCGCTGGCTGACCGGCCGAAGTTGGTGCAGTGCTGCCGTGGCGGCCTTGTTTGCCGTACACCCCATGCATGTCGAGTCGGTCGTATGGATCGCGGAACGCAAGGATGTGTTGAGCACGTTTCTTGGGCTTCTGACCTTGCTGGCCTACGTTCGCTACACGAAGAACCCCAACGTCTACCGTTATATTCCCGTTTTTGTCCTGCTGGCATTGGGACTTCTCGCCAAGCCGATGCTCATCACCCTTCCCTGCGTCTGCCTGCTTTTGGACTACTGGCCGTTGGGGCGGCTGAAGTTGTCGGGCGATGCTGATTCGCCGCTTCGGCCTGCACCGGCCGAGCGTCCCGCGGTTCCGCTGCGCAGGGCCAAGCGAAATCAGCGGCTTCCCACGGTGGCGAAGGTGCAACAGATCAAGTTTTCCCCACAAGGGCCCCCCGTCCAACAAATCTTCCTACTGGTCGTTGAGAAGATCCCTCTGTTCCTGCTTTCGGTTATCTCCGCGATAATTACCCCCTATGCCCAGAACCATGGCGGCTCGATGGCTTCCGCCTCGGAGCTATCCTTCGCCTTCCGCATTGAGAATTCGTTGCAGTCTTATCTGATGTACATCACTCGGATGTTTTACCCAGGCAAGATGTCCGTGCTCTACCTCCTCGACGTGGACCATGTCGATCACGTCTATACGGCTATCGCGCTTGTTGTACTCTTGCTGATCACTGGGCTAGTGATCTGGGGGGCATATCATGGGCGGCGTTACCTCGCGTTCGGTTGGTTCTGGTACATCGGCACCTTGGTGCCGGTGATCGGCATCGTCCAGGTCGGCGAGCAAACCCATGCCGATCGCTACACATATGTCCCCTACATCGGTCTTTTCATCATGCTGGCCTGGGGCATCGCCGATCTGATCAGCCTGCTGCCGAAGTTCCGCACGATTTTCCAGTGTGCGACCGGTTTTGCAATGATGCTCGTGCTAACAGTCTGCGTCAGTTGGACGAAATACCAGTTGCAGTTCTGGACTGGCGTGGAAGTTCATCTGCGGCATGCCCTGACGATCACGCCCGACAATTGGAACATGCTAAATAACCTTGGCGTCAAACTATGGAAGAAGGGGCAGGACGAGGATGTCGAAGCGGCAAAGGCGGAATCCAAGGGCGACCTGGAAGCGGCAAAGGCACATCACCAAAAGGCGCTCGATTTCAAAGACGACGCCAAGGCACAGTGGAATCATGGCATTACCGCGCGTCCAACAGCGACCGACATTCATAGCAACCTCGGCTATGCCTATTCGGAGGCGAACGACCTCGACAAGGCTGGGTGGCATTTGACCGAGGCCGTGCGACTGAAGCCGATTTCTCCGCGGCCCCACAATAATCTCGGCCGGGTACTGTTGCGGAGGAGTCAGCAGCGCGAAGCGGAAGCCCGCGAGGCCGAAGCCAAAGGGAAGACCGATCCGGCCGAAGCGGCAAAAGTTCCACGCCTGAAAAATGAAGTGGAATTGCAACGCAACCTCGCCATTGAACAGTTCGAGGAGGCGGTCAGGCTCGATCCTTCCCTGCTGGAAGCGCGCTTGAACCTTGGCGAGGTCTATTTGTCGTTGAACAACCTCGACAAGGCGGAGATGCATTACCTGGAAATTCGGAAACTGCTCTCGGAAAGCGTTAAGGACCGGGAGACGATCAATAACTTCAGCCAGGGCTGTTTTGGTTTGGCAAGAGTCGCCCTAGCTCGCAAGAAGACCGACGAGGCCATCGAGTATTTGCAGCAGTCGCTCAAACTGAACTCCCAAAGGGAAAACATAGCTGCGATGCAATTGCTGGCCAGCGTGCGATTCCACCGGGGAGAGTATCGCGAGGGCGAAAAGATTCTTTGGCCCATGCTGGCCTTGCTGCCGATGGCGCAGCGGCGGGCCATGGCGGAACAATTCAGCAGACAGTTAGAGGCCGCCGGCAAAACCAAGGAAGCCGTACAAGCATTGAACTTCCTGGCCTGGGTGTTTGCAACGAGTCCTGAATCCCATCTTCTCGATCCGGAAGCGGCAATGGTCTTTGCTCAGCACGCCGTGAGGATGACAAACCAGCAGGATCCGCTGGCAATCGACACGCTGGCCGCGGCTCAAGCCGCATGTGGTCAATTCAATCAGGCCGTCCAAGCCGCCCAAGCCGCGATTAACCTAGCGAACTCCCGGGGCAACAAGCCGCTGGCCGACGCCATTGCCCGGCGTTTGCAGTTCTACCAGCAGGGAAAACCCTACCGAGGTGATCCTGACGGAAACGATAGACCCTATTGAGAACATTCAATAAAACGTCCAAAGGAGAATGATCGTGGACTTTCGTTTCAAACTCGCTTGCGCGCGCTCGATCGCCATGATTTTCATGCTCCTTGCCGGCACTCTACCTGCCGCGGAGCAATCCATCAAACCGGCAGTCCCGCCTTCACTGGAAGGCGTAACTTGGGCTGGTCCTGGTGTTGCTCTCAGCGACCTCCGCGGCAAGTCGGTCGTCATCCTCGTCTATGCCACCAATTATCAGGTTGCCACCGATTGGCCGACGCAGTTCCTGGCCCAATTGAAGCTCGCATCGCAGAATAAACCGGTTGTGATCCTGGCCATCAATGCCGATAAGAAGGCGGACCTCGACCTCACCTACATGAATGCTCGCGAATTCAACGGCCCCAACATCCTTCACGGCCGCGACCCGCTACTGCCCGCGCGACTGGGGATGAAAAGCGAATTTTTCAAGTACCTCCTGATCGACCCGACGGGCAAGGTTGTCGGGTCGGGCGACGCCGGCGAGCACTTCACGAACGGAGAGGAACGGCGGTACGCGCTGGCCTGGAAGATTACTAAGTCCGAGGATCTCGGCGAATTTGAGATCATCGACGAGCAGATGCCGACCAAGATCAAGCAGATGCTCTGGCCCTACGAACTCGGACGACTGCCGGCCGAAACCGATCTTAAGAAGGCCCGAATGAAACTCGACGAGGAAGAGCAGAAGTTGGTCGACAAGGCTTTTGATCGATACCTTGACGCGGAGGTCAAGAAGATTTGCAAGGGCGTTGAAGGCACGATTGAAGAGCAACTGTTGGCCTTCGAGCGAGCCAAATGTTTGCATGGAGCCTTCCGGACCAAGGCGCAGGCCGAGCAAATCAAGGAAGCCGGCTTGCGGCTCTACCAGGATCAGGAATTCAAGAAAGAATTGGCGGCGAAGCAGGCTTACGACAAAGCCCTGCATCAGTGCGCCACGGCAAAGAACGCGAGCACGATTCGCCCTCGGCTCATGCAAGGTCTCGCCAAACAATACAAAGACACGCTTTACGGCGAAATGGCCGCCAACGACGGCAAGGCCGTTCGCCCCAAAAGCATCCACGCTTGGAAAGACTTTACCGAGGCTGAAATCCAGACGGCCGCTTCCAAGCAGAAGAAGTTCATCGAAGAAGTATCGTTGAAAATCCCCTGTGCCGGCATGAAATCCTACGAAACAAAGCGTTTCTTATTCTACAGTGATATCCCCCCGCAAATTATCAATGGTATGTATCTGCCGTATCTCGACGCAATGTACAAGCAACTCTGCGCGGCCTATGGAATTGATTCGGTTAAGAATATTTGGCGGGGAAAGGCGATCATCGTGGCCTTTGCGAACGAATCGAGCTTCCAACAATTCGAGATGATCTTTTACCAAAATTCCAAGCCCGGCGCGCAGGGCGTCGCCCACTGCGATACCAACAAGAATGTCGTCATTTCCTGTTACGCGGGCAAGGATCCAAAATACTTCGCCGTCGTACTCGTCCACGAGACGGCACACGGCTTCAGTTGGTGCTACAAATCGGCCGAATCGCTACCCAACTGGCTCAACGAAGGGGCATCGGAGTGGATCGCCCATCGTGTCGTGACCGGCGACACGTCGATCGAAAGGAAGATCCAGGCTGCGATGGTCACCCTGCGGAATTCGCGAAGCATGGGGGGCGACTTCTATACCCTCGAACACATCCACGCATGGCAGTACGGGTTGGCGGCCAGCATCACGAACTACCTCTTGAATTACGAACCCAGCGGCCGGCCCAGCACATCGAGCGCGAAGACTCGGGGCAAAGTTAGCCGCTACCGCAAGCTCATTGACGGCATCAAGGACGGCCTGCCTTGGGAAGACGCGCTGCGTGAAACCTACCACCTGACTCCCCTCCAATTGGCCCATGCATATGGCCAATCGATTGGCATCCCTGATTTGCAGCCATGAGGCACCCAAAAAATAGCAGCACTTGGGTTGATCTTGCGTCGATTGCCTAATCGTCGTAGCATCCCCCCCTGGTAGATAACCGTAGGGTGGCGTCTCAAACCGATCTTGGGAAATCGTTTGCGGACAACCGAGAATAGGGTGATCTTCGTGCGAGCTTGGATCGTCATGGCGACCGTGCTGGTGGTTTGCGCTTTCGGTTGCCGACAAGTGGATACGCTCGGGCCGAGGGATGGCTCCCTCTCCGTCCATCGGTCACGAAGCCTGCCGGCCGTGGCTCCTCGAACCTCGTCTGCCCAGGTCGTCGAAGTCTGCCGATTACCCACCGACGAAGCTGGCGTAAGCCGATCGACCGCCCCCAACGAGATTGCCGACGGGACCGCTCCCGTCGATTGCAATCTTATCGAATTCCTAGGCACCATGGAACCGCTCGCGTGTGGCGAATGCGAACCCCTGCCGCCGAACTTCGGCGATGCCACGCAGGGTATCGCGAAGTTGGCGGACTCTCCCGACTTATCGAACGGCCGGCCGTTTTCATGTGGCGGAGTGGCGGACCGTGGTCCCAGGTCGCCCTTGCGGGAGATCCTAGCGACAACGCGAGACAATGTCTGCCAAGACTATTCAAACTATTACAGCCGTGACACGCTTGGAAAATTCCTCGTGATTCTCGCCCCGGCCGCGGTATTTGCCAACACCAACCTCGACGCGAACGTCGGCAACTGGTATCAGCAGCACGTTCGCTCGGCCTCGACCAACCGCGCCTCCGACTTGTTCCGACCGCTGGGAAACGGCCTTTACACCATCCCGGTCTATGTTTCCGCCAAGCTTCTGGGCGAATACTTCGACGACCGGCCCGGCATGGCAATATTGGGCGAATTCGGCGATCGCACCACGCGGGCATTGGCGGTGGGTGCCGTGCCCATGCTCGCCATGCAATACTTGACAGGCGGCGACCGACCCTCGTCTTTCGCGGACCAATCGTACTGGAAGCCCTTTCACAAAACCCACGGTGTCAGCGGCCATGCCTTCATGGGCGCAGTCCCTTTTCTCACCTTGGCCGGCATGACCGACGACCCGCTGGCCAAGTGCTTCTTCTACGCTTGCTCACCCTGGACCGGAATGACGCGGATCAACGACAATGCCCACTATCTCTCGCAGGTCTGGCTCGGCTGGTGGATGGCCTACCTAGCCTGCGATGCCGTCAATAAGACCGAAAAAGGAAAAGGCCCGCTGCTGATTACCCCGCTCTGTACGCCGGAGATGACGGGAGTGGGTTTCATCTACCAACATTAAGGGCAAGGCCACATAAGATCGTACCCCACGATGAAGATTCCGGCGTCGATCAGAAGGTGGCTGAGCCAGGGGCCTAACAGCGATCCGCTTCGGTGATAGATCCATGCCCAGGCCGCCCCACCGACGGTCACGCAGAGGGAGAAGAAGATTGTTGCCAAAGGCGATCCGCCGAAATAGATCGCCAAGAGGATCACATGGTGGGCGGTGAAGGCCAGGCTCGACAAGATTACGGCCGGCGCGACCGGCATGAATCGCCGCAGGCCGCCAAAGAGGAACCACCGCCAATAATACTCTTCCAGCAGCGAGTGGATCGAAGACAACAGGACGCCCCCGAGGATGAATCGAGCCGGGCTGCCCATGCCCAGCGCCGTCGCCTTCGCCGTAATTGGGACGGCCGCGGCAGCTAGGTATCCAGCCGGCTTGAGCCATTGGAAATAGAGCAGCAACATCCCTGCTAGGACCGCCGCGCCGAACACCAGACCTTCGGTCATCCCAGCACGGTTCGGTCTCGCCAACCGCAACTTTTGCCGCTGGACCAGCACGACCCACACCAGGGGGAAGGCGAACTGCAAGACTTTTTCCGCTGCGTAGGCTGCCTGCACGGCCGCCGATGGGTTCTGGGTCAGGACGACGAAGTAGAGCCATGTGGCAAAGCTCGGAAACAACGCCGCTGCCCAAAGGGCAGCGGCGTCGGCAGGACGAGAAACTCGGCCGGATGGATCGGGAATGTTCATTGCGCCTTTACGGCTCTCCGCCAAGTTGTGGTGCGGGCGTCTCGCCTGCCTGGTTCAACCACAACATCTTGGGCAGGCGAGACGCCCGCACCACAATTGCCGCCTTTACTTGATGAACAACATTTCCTGGTAGGTTGGCAGCGGCCACTGATCGTCGGCCACGATGCCTTCCAACTCGTCGGCAGCCTTGCGGACGGTCAACATGGCCGGCACGACTTTTGTCGAGTAATAGGTGGCTTCTTCGAGCAGGCCGCTGCCGCCGTGATGGGCCGCGATCTTCTCCAGGGCCGCCGTGGTGTCCTGCAATTCCTTGACCAAAGCCGTCACCTTATCGAGCGTATCCGTGTCGAACGTATAGCCAATCGCCTTCAAGTTGGCACAGGTCATCGCCAATTCGCCCTGGTAACGAATGGCCGCCGGGAAGATCATCGTCTTGGAAATCTCGACCATGAGCTTGGCCTCGACGTTGATCGTCTTGATATACTGCTCTAGGTAAATATCCATGCGGCTCTCGGTCTCGCGCTTGCTGAGTACATGGTACTTCTCGAAAAGCTCGATGATCTCGGGCGTACGCAGCGTGGGGAGCGAATCGACGGTCGTCTTGAAGTTCGGCAGACCGCGTTTGGCCGCTTCCGCGTGCCAAGCCTCGGAGTAGCCGTCACCATTGAAAACGATAGCGCCGTGTTTGTCGTAGATCTCCTTGAGCAGCGTCTGTACCGCGCCGGGCAACTTAGTGACGTCGCCGCCCGTGGCCTTCTCGAGGACCGTGGCACAGTAATCCAACGACTCCGAGACGATCGTGTTTATGGCCACCAGGGGACCGGCGATCGACTGGTTGGAGCCGACCGCGCGGAACTCGAAGCGATTGCCGGTGAAGGCAAACGGACTGGTTCGGTTACGGTCGCCGGCATCCTTTGGCAGCGGCGGCAGCACGTCGACGCCCACGGTCAGCGTGCCTTGGCCCTTGGACGACTTGGCGCCCCCCGCCTTGATCTGCTCAAAAACGTCCGTCAACTGCTCGCCCAGGAAGACCGAGATAATTGCCGGCGGGGCCTCGTTGGCACCCAGGCGGTGGTCGTTGCCGGCATGCGCTACGACGGCTCGCAGCAAGGACGAATACTTATGTACGGCACGGATTACGGCGGCGCAGAAGACGAGGAACTGCATGTTGGCGTGCGGCGTGCAGCCCGGATCCAATAAGTTACCCTGGCTGGAACTGCCCAACGACCAGTTGACGTGCTTACCGGAGCCGTTGACGCCTGCAAAGGGCTTCTCGTGCAGCAGGCAGGCCATGCCGTACTTTTCGGCCACGCGGCGAAGCGTGACCATGACCAACTGCTGATGGTCCGTGGCCAGATTGGCCGTCTCGAACACCGGAGCAATTTCGTACTGGGCCGGGGCTACTTCGTTGTGGCGGGTCTTGACCGGCACGCCCAGTTTGAACAACTCGTGCTCGGCTTCCAGCATGAAAGCGAGTACTCGCTCGGGAATTGCGCCGAAATAGTGGTCTTCAAGCTCCTGACCCTTCGGTGGCTTGGCACCGAAGAGCGTCCGACCGGCGGTATACAGGTCAGGCCGTGCGAAATAGAAATTGCGATCGATGAGGAAGTATTCCTGTTCCGGCCCGGCGGTCGAGGCAACCAACGCACCGTCACAATGGCCGAAGAGCTTTAGAATCCGCTGGGCCTGCGTGTTGACCGCTTGCATCGAGCGCAACAGCGGGGTCTTCTTGTCGAGTGCCTCGCCGGTCCACGAAACGAAGGCCGTGGGGATGCAGAGCGTCGTACCGTTGGGATTTTCGAGAATATAGGCCGGGCTGGTGACGTCCCACGCGGTATAGCCGCGGGCTTCAAACGTGGCGCGGATGCCGCCCGAGGGGAAGCTTGAAGCGTCCGGTTCGCCCTGAATCAGCGCACTGCCGGAAAACTCGGCCACCGCGCCGCCGTTGCCGTCGGGAACAAGGAAGCTGTCGTGCTTCTCGGCGGTCAGACCTGTCAGAGGGTAGAAGACGTGGGCGTAATGTGTCGCGCCCTTCTCGATGGCCCATGCCTTGATGGCGTTGGCCACGGTGTCGGCGAGTGAACAGTCGAGCTTTTCGCCCTTTTCAATCGTCCGCTTGAGCGACTTGAAGACCTGCTTCGGCAGCCGCTTCTGCATCTCGGTCAACCCAAACACGTTGGAACCGTAGAATTCGCTGGAAGGCGTTTTAGCGAAGTTCAACGGGGATGAAATGGGTTGGTAATTCGTAACTGCTGCAATCGCCTGCTGACGTGAAGTGCTACCACTCATGTGCTTATTCCATTTTGCGCTAGTATTAGGAAAACAAAAAACACACCAACCTCAAACTATACACGATCCCGGCGGAAAAGGGAAGAGGCCCTTGGATTTTGTGTTACTGCTAGCCCACCGTAGGGTGGGTGGAGCATCGAATGGTGCGGTAGATATTCTCGTCTTAGCTACCCTTAGCTTGTCTACCTAGTGCTTGA
>JBAWVO010000200.1:0-12065 GCA_037147235.1 Planctomycetota bacterium
ACGGAGTGTGCCTGCTACTTTTCTTGCGACACTTATTTCTGCGCCGATCCTTATCCGTGATCGGGAACCGCGAACGGCGGCAGGATGCTCTTGGAACGTGTCGGACGCACAAGCCCCGTGTCTCGCTGTCCCAAATCGTGCTGTCCCAAGCCGTTCTCCACCCCGTTGCTACGAGCCCCCTGTTTGCCGGAAATGCGGGTGTCGCTCACCAAACGGCCGTCGGCCATGCGGATGACGCGATCGGCCCGCATCCCCAACTCGTCCGAGTGGGTGATCAGCACGACCGTCATGCCACGCTCGCGATGCAGCCTGGCGATCAGTTCAAACACCGAATCGGCCGACTTGGAATCGAGATTGCCGGTCGGCTCGTCGGCCAGCAGCAGCAGCGGGTCGTTGGCCAAGGCCCGAGCAATGGCTACGCGCTGCCGTTCGCCGACGGAAAGTTGCAGCGGCAGGTGGTTCATGCGGTGACCCAGGTTCACCAGTTCCAGGAGTTCGATTGCCTTTTTGGGCCGCTGGGCCATGGGCAGATTGCCTTCAAACATCGGCACCTGCACGTTCTCCATCGCCGAAAGTACGGGCAGGAGATAGAACGACTGGAAGACAAAACCGATCTTTTGTGCCCGCAAGCTATCGAGGTTGCGGACTCGGGAGACGGGTTGGCCGTCGAGAAAAACCTCGCCGGAGGTCGGCCGGTCGAGCATGCCAAGCATGTTGAGCAGCGTCGACTTACCGCTGCCGCTAGGCCCCATGATCGAGACGTACTCGCCACGATGGATTTCCAGGCTGACGTCAGCCAGGGCACTGACTTGCCCGTCGGGATAGATCTTGGAGACGTACTCGGCTCGTAGGATGGGCGATTCGGCCGATGGGCCGTTGAAATGATGACCGTTATTACTCATGGCGCAAAGCCTCCGTCGGTAGCAAACGTGAACCCCGATAGGCTGGATAGGCGGCTCCGATCAGCCCAACAATAATAGCAATGGCAAAGCCCTTGATGACAATATCGACGCTAATGGCCTGCTGGACGATGCCGCTGACCATGGGTACGTAACCCAGGAGCTTGATCACCCCCAACCCGACCAACGTACCAACAATTCCGCCACCGACGCTTAAGAGGATTGATTCCAGAAGGATCATCAGCATAACGCGTGAGGGACGCCAACCGATCGCTCGGAGAATCCCGATTTCGCGAGTTCGTTCAAAGACCGCCATGAACATCGTGTTCAACACCAAAATGCCGCTGATGACAAGCGTGACGAACGAGACCACCAAGGCAAACGCAAGGAATAATCGGACTTGGGCGTTCTGTTTTACGAACTCGCCTGGCGGCTTGGCACGGATCTTACCTTTCAGGCCACACTTCTCTGCAACGGGACCTTCGATTTCGGCACGAACGGCGGCAACGCCAGCCTCGCTCGGATCCTTGACCTTCACCGTGCATCCGGTCATCAAGCCCGTTTTGCCAAAAATCTTTTGGGCATCGGGCAAGAGCATGATAACCATGCCGTTTTCAAGATCTTGGGAAGTCTCAAAGACGCCTACAATATAAAATTTCTCGTCGGCGAGGGTGATCGTCTGTCCAGACTGTAGTTTCTTTACATTGGCCAGCGCGCTCCCAACGACAACTTCCTTGCGGCCGGAATTCTGGTCCGATAATTTCTTGCCGCTAATGATCGTTAACTCGTTGAACATGTAGGTCCCCAGCGGCCAGCCCTGAACGCCGATCGGATCGGAGCCGCATTCCTCGATCGTCATAAATTCAACCAGTCCGGCACAAGTTGCGACCACTCCATCCAGTTTTTCAGTTTCCGTGGCCACCGTCACCGGCAAAGTCCCAGTGAGAGGGTTGACCGCGTCTGCCTTGGTGACAATGAGCGAAACCCCGCGATCAACGTAGAGTTTCAGCATCGACTTGCTCAGGCCATTGGCCAAGCCCACCAAGACGACCACGGCGATAACCGCCACGGCCATGCCAATTATGGTGAGCGTGGAGCGAATCCGCCGCCGCAGGACGTTTCGGAATATAAAGGTCGAAAATCGCATGGAGGTTACCTGTCGTCAAACATGAGAAAGAGACGCTGCTACGGCCAAAAAAAGCGACTTCCTCAATCCTTAATGATAACGTGTTTCCAAAGATGATCTAGGTTAGGCCACACCAAGGAAGCAAAATTCGCCAAAAACGACATAAATCGGAGGACGAGGCAATATAGGGAAATTGCTTTAAGTATAGGGGCTTGAGGTTTGATTTAGTCAGAAAACCTTGTTGTGGCCGGTCTCTGACCGAGCCACGCCGCCGACCGAAGGTCTCCAATTTTCCGGGAGACCTTCGGTCCGACGTTTCGGCGGGGTCAGGAGACCCACGCCGAACTCGTTGTCCGTCAGACCGAAGGATCAACCCTTGGGTCCGCTGGCAGGAGTACTTAAGCCTTCAGGTACCTCGGGGGTGCCAATGTCCAATTCGGTGGGAAGCTTGAAATCGGTAGGAAGCTGATATTCGGGCGGCTTTTCTGCCGTGGTGGCGGGCTTGTTCTTCGACGCATCAAATTTGGGGGCTTCCGGGGCATTGCGCACCGAAGCCGGCGGTGCCCCTCCGCGATCCTGGGAACGAAAGATGTAGGCGGCTCCAAGTCCGCCAAGAACGACTAGCACCAGTAGCGTCGTCGCCGAAATAAAGATAATTCTTTTCATATTTTTGGATCCCGATATTGCCTATGTCAGTTAAAATAAACAGTATATGGCGTTTAGGTAGTGCAACCTACTGTCCGGCTGACATCAATAATCTTATACAGCTCACCCGCTAAACCAAGCCTGGCATTTGAAACTCTTATCTTATCATCGGATGTTTAGAGGATAACACGTATGATGAATTTACGAAAAATGCGCAATTTTGGGTTCCATCGTAAAAAGCGGGGTTTGGGTTTCAAGGTTATCCGGCCGCTTGCGGCTTAGCAAAACCAGGTACGTCAGGCTTTCCAGCCTGACCTCGCAGCGTACTGTCAGGCTGGAAAGCCTGACCTACAAAAACGGACCCCACACGCAGAATCCTTCTGCGTGTGGGGCCCTCGTCGCGCGACGAAATGCTGCGGGTCGCAAGGGGGACGCTCGTGCGACCCGCAAGGTAAATCACAGGTGCCAATCGTTACTTGACTTGATCGAGCTTTACCGGATGGCCTTCGGTGGCGGCGATCATAGCCGCTTCCAGGACGCGCTGCGTCTGGTAGGCATCGTTGAAATCGGGGATCGGCAGCGTTGGCTCCTGGCCGGCCAGGACGCGGAGAATATCATACGCCTGGTTGACAAAGCCATGCTCGTAGCCGATCAAGTGGGCATCAGGCCACCAGTTGCCCACATAGGGATGGTCGCCGCCATGAGTACACATGATTGTACTCCAGCCCTGGACTTCGCGGGGTAACGTGGCATCATAGTATTGCAGTTCGTTCATCCGCTCGAAGTCGAACTTGATCGAGCCTTTCGTGCCGTTCAGTTCCAGCGTGTTGCGATTCTGGTTGCCCGTAGCCTGCCGGGCGGCCTCAAAACTGCCGACCGCGCCGCCGGAAAAACGGGCAAGGAAGAGCACGGCGTCGTCGACGGTCACGGGGCCTTTAGCGATGGTGCCCGAGTGCCCGGCCGCGATGCCGCCGGTCGAAACGCCGCTGGTCAGCGTGCGCTCCTTAATAAACGTCTCGGCAATTGCCCCCGAAACCTCAGTGATCTCTTGGCCGGTGACGAAGCGCGCCATGTCGATAATGTGGGCATTCAGATCGCCATGGGCACCGGAGCCGGCAAGCTCTTTTTGGAAACGCCACAGTAGAGGCACGGATTCGCCGGCCCAATCTTGCAGGTAGGCGGCTCGCACATGACGGATCTCACCCAGCCGACCTTCCTTGACGAGGCGATAGGCCAAGCCGATGGCCGGGACACGACGGTAGTTGAACCAGACGAATGTTTTGACATTGGCCTTCCGTGCGGCCTCGACCATTTCACGAGCGTCGGCCAGTGAGCCGGCAATCGGTTTTTCGCAGGAGCAGGGCTTGCCGGCAGCGATGGCCGCCTTAGCGGGGGGGGCGTGCATGTAGTTGGGCGTCACGACGTCAACCAGATCGATTTCCGGCGAGCGGACGAGTTGCTCCCAATCGGTCGTCGACTTTTGCCAGCCCCAATTGTCGGCAAATGCCTGCGGATTCTCTTCCGCCTGACCGAAGACGGTATGCATCACCGCCTGCAAGGGCGGCTTGAAGAAACGATTGACCTGGCCCCACGCATTGGAGTGCGTGCGGCCCATGAAACCTTGACCAATGAGCGCGACATTGAGCTTTGACATATGTTTTTCCTTGGCGTGCGTCGGATGCTATGTGGGGTTATAACCGATTTGCAATTCTCCGCAAGAGGCTGACGAAAAAATTTCGGTTCTCCGCCGGGTTTGCGGATAATTGTGGTGCGGGCGTCCCCGCTTGCCCAATATGTTAGGGCCGGCGCAGAAATAAGTGTCGCAAGGAAAGTAGCAGGCACACTCCGTGTGCCGTCTGCCCCCGCTTGGCGAGTGGGCAAAACACGACAGTTATTTCTGCGCCGGTCCTTATGGTTGAACCGGGCAGGCGAGACGCCCGCACCACAAACTTGGCGGAGGGCAAAATTTCGACCGTTTACGGCCATATTTTGCAGTGGAGCCTTTCTTGACAACCCCACCACCGTGCCGATAGAATGAGGGTGGGCAAGGTTGGAGGAGGAGACGTAGGATCATGCGCACTTGGCATACCACCTTAGCGGCAGGGGTTCTCGTAACTCTTGCGGCGGTTGCTGTTCCCGGTCAGGCCCAGCAGGTCACCCTTGGAACGCCCTTCCACAGCAACCGTGACTCCTTCTTTGAAAACAACAGCATCAACTGGTCAGGGAACTACCGAGGGGTCAACTTCTCGTTTGGCGGCGGTGCCTTGACCCGGCCTCAATTTGGTGGACCCGATAACGGTGCGGGATTAACCACGAACTTTGGTTTCGCCGGCAAGAACGGTCAGATCAATTTCGCCACCAACTTCAGCCAGGGTTACCGGCAGTCGTCGATCACGCAGGCACCGTCGGTGACCATCATGAACGGCCAAACGGGCTATATGTCCGATACGTCGCAGACGCCTTATGTGATCAGTGTTATACCCGTCGTTGGGGCATTTCCCGTTTCGCCGCAGCAGTTGCAGCAGATTTCCGGCATTGAACCCAGCACGGTCAATCCACGGATTCAGGCGATGTTGCAGGCCCATGCCGATGCTCAGGCGGCCGGCCAAGATCAAGCCGGAGGACCGGTTCCTCCGCAGCAGAGGCCGAACAACATGGCCCCCCGGCAGAACATGAAGTTAATGAACGTACCCGATCCGATTCCCGCCCCGCCCGATCCGGGTGAAGCCGCGGGGCAGCGTTTGAATGCCGCCCAGGAAAGCACCGCCGGCCGGCCGGCACTGAGCGTCGCCGAGGCCAAGCGTCTACACCAGCAGGAGCAAGATGCCGCCAATGGCGAGATGGCAGCCCTCATGGAGCGCGCCCGCGCGCTGGAGGAGGACGGCAAGCCAAACGTCGCCAAGATCTATTATCAGCGGATTGCCAAACACGCCACCGGCGAGTTGCAGCAGCAGGCACGAACTCGGTTGTATGAGATTCAGGGTTCGGCAAAGCCGTAAAAGGCACCACCCATTCGGGTGATTTCATGCTATTCCGAACCCGCTTTCACTTCCGTTGCTTGCTTTACCCAAGCTACCTAATTATGATCAAAGGGAGAGCTAGCAAGGCTTTTTACTCTGCACGGTTTGAAGCGATCCGAATTGTAGCGATAGGACGCGAGGTTTGTATCGCTGTTAAACCGTTCGCAGCATGAATGTTCCGATCGGCAAGCAGGAGAATGTAGTGATGTTGTCTCGAAGCCTCGTACTGCGAAGAGTGACGTGGATGGCGGTGCTTGCCACGGCCGTTGTGGCACCGAAGATGGTCTTTGCGCAGATCGGCGGTGGCGGCGGTGGCATTGGCGGCGGCGGCGTTGTTGTCGATGCGGCCGGCGTAGTGCGGCTGAAATCGTCCGCCGATCAGAGCGGCCGGCTCACCAAGGAGCAGCAGGCTGCGGCCCGGGCCGGATTGAACACCAAGGCTGCGAAACGCACTACCATGCGCTATGTCTCGCTGAAGCACTTGGAAAAGGCCATTCGCGAGAAAAATGGGTCGATCACCGACGAGATGCGCTACCTGGCCGGAATGCTCCGCGTGCGCTATGTTTTCTGCTATCCCGATAGCGGCGACATCGTAATCGCCGGTCCTGCCGAAGGTTGGACCACCGATCCGGCCGGCCGCGTCATCGGCATTTCCAGCGGGCGCCCCGTGATTCGGCTCGATGATCTCTGCGTTGCCTTGCGGGCATTTCCGCCGAGCGGTTCGGCGACGAAATTCATCGGTTGCTCGATTGACCCGACGAAGGAGGGCCTGGCGGCCATGCAGCGGTTCCTTCACAGCATCGGTGCTGGTGCCGATCCGCGCAATCCCCAGCGGACGCAGTTCATTGTCGAGGGCTTGCAGAGCAATCTTGGCTTGCAGACCGTGACCGTCAATGGCGTCTCCGCCAAGACCCACTTCGCCGTTGTGATGGTCGAGGCCGATTATCGCATGAAGCTGATCGGCATTGGGCTGGAGAAGCCGCCGGTGAAACTTGTCAGTTGGGTTGATCGCGCCAACGCGGCCCAGATCAGCCGCAACGCCCTGGCCCGCTGGTTCTTCACGCCCGACTACCAATGCGTGCGGACCAACTCCGACGGCACCGCGATGGAGCTGGTCGGGGACGGCGTGAAACTCATTGGCGAGGACGAGATGGTGGCTGCCAGCGGGCAGCGCACGGACGCCGGCCAGGGCAACAAAGCCAGCCAAGCCTTCGTGCAGGCCTTTACCAAGGTTTATTCCGAGCTGGCCGACAAATCACCCGTCTATGCCGAGCTGCGAAACCTGATCGACCTTTCCGTGATGGCCGCTTACCTCCAGCAGCACGATTTCTACGGCAAAGCCAACTGGAAGATGGAAGTCTTGGGCGATGAGAACACGATCGCCACGGAGACTGATAATGCACCCAAGCAAGTGGCCACGGCCGTGAACGCGATCTGGAAGGGGCACCAGTTGCTCACCCCGGTGGGCGGCGGAGTGACAATCAACCCGCTGATGGCCTTGGCCCCGGAGAAGATCCTTGACGACAAGGACTCCAAGGTTTCCCAGGCCCGCGACAAGGTCAAGATCGAGCTGGCCAAAGGCCGCTGGTGGTGGGACTGAGTAGATATCTGGATTTCTCGTCCCACCCTACGATTGTCATCGCCCTTTCGGCTAGTTATCGCAGGGCATCGAGCGGCTTGAGCCTGATGGCGGAGATTGCCGGCAGCAGACCGCCGATTGCGCCCATCAAGAGCGCAAGGAACATTCCGGCTGCCCAGATGTTGGCGTCGACGACCAGCGATAGGACAACAAATTTTCCGCCGGCACCGCCACCGAGTACACTATTGGCCGTGGTGCCGTTGGCCAGCGAGCCAATCGCGCAGCCGAGCAGCCCGCCGAGCAAGGCAATGACCAGCGATTCCAGCAGGAACGACACGAGGATTTGCCATCGGGAGTAACCGAGAATGCGCAGGATGCCGATATCCTTGATGCGATTACTAATTGCGGCAAACATCGTATTCATCACGCCAAACACTCCGCCCACCGCCATCACCACGGTCACGAAAATAATGGCGTAGAGGAATTGCTTGCTCGTTTCCGAGAGGCTGGCGTAGTATTCCTTCTCGACGCGGGCCACGACGGAGCCTTCTTTGTATTTCTCCTTGAAATAATCGCGTAGTTGCGCGGCTGCCTGGGCATCGGCCGTGCGGAGCACAAGGGTGGTGATCGCGCTCTTGCCGAAAAGTGGAGCGACCACGTCCTGCTTGCCCCAGATCTCGGAATTATAGGTTGAGCCGGATGATTTCATGATCCCGGTAACAATGCATGTTCGCCGCCCCAGGAGAAACGGATCGCCGATATCGAGGCGCCCTTTATTCGTAGCAGAGGCCGCTTCTTCGGGCGAACGGTCGGCAGCCAGTTCTCGGGCGACACCTTCGCCAAGCACGACCTGGATCAGGCTGGCGGCCTTGGAACTTCCGTCGGGGTGTTCCTGGGTTCCGGCCTGGGAGAACCATTTTCCGTCGCCGAGCAATTCGATGTTGTGAACGCGTGCCGCCATGCCGGCATCGACGATGCCGCGAACCTGGAGGAATCGGCCTTTCGGACGGCCGGGTTTGGGATGCAACGCCGGTTGGTTGACAATCAGGTAGGTTTCGCGGCTGGCAACGGCCCGTTTGCCGGTGGTGTCGCGGAGGACTTGCGGCAGGCTTTCCATCTTGGCCGCATCGCCGACGTCTACATTACTGAACGCCTCGTCGTCGGCCCCTTCGGAAAGGACCATGACGTTTGCCGGTTCACCGGTGTCTTCCGTCATTCGCTTCATGCCCGTGGTGAATGCCAGCATGACCACCATCAGGCTAATTACGAGGACAAAGGCCAGGACGGTCAGGAGCGTTGTCAGCCAGCGGACCGAGAGGTTGCGCAGGGTGTAGCTCAGCGGCACGCGATTGACCAGCAAGAGCAGGAGCAGGATGCCGGCGGAGATTTCTAATAAGATCCAGAGCATGAATGTTTTCCTCAGCCCACCTTGGCAAACACTTCGGCCGGTTTGACACGGGAGGCAAACCAGGCCGGGACGAGGCTGCCGGCCAGGGCTGCGCCGGCACCGACCGCTGCGCCCCACCCGATGGCGTTGACCGGAATGAAGAAACTATCAAAGAAGGCGATGGGGAACTTCACTCCGCCAAGCCACCAATTGATCACGGCATAGGTCGCCCCCGCGCTGGCCAAGCCGGCCAGCAGGCCGAGAAAGACCGACTCCCCCAATACCAACAGCACGATCTGCCCAGGGCGGAAGCCGAGCACCTTCATCACGGCCAGTTCGGTCCGCCGCTCGCGGACGCTGATGCTGATGGCGTTGGCTAGCACCAGGGCCAGCGTGATGATGCAGGCCGGTGCCAGTAACCAGCGCATGCCCTTGAGCAAGTCGCGATAGGCCTCCATGAACGACCCGACGCCGGAAGAGGCGGTCTCGATCTTGACCTCGGGATCCTTGAATTCAGGGGAACTTGTGATCTGATCGACAATGCGGTTGTAAGCGTCCTTGTTCGGCACCTTCAGCCAAAAGAGGCTCAGGTTGCGATCCGCCAGTACGTGTGGTCGCTTGCCGTGCGATTGAGGATAGGCGTCAATTGTATCGAGATAATAGCCTTGGTTGAATGCGGTGAAGTTGTCATAGCGCCCCGGCGGAAATATGCCAACAATTTCAAACTCGAAATCCAGGCCCGTGAAGCTCGCAATTCCCGTCAGCTTGAAGCGGCGGCCGATGGGGTTTTGCAGTGTGCTATCGCCGGCGTTGCCAATGATGGCATTGAGATTTTTCAAGTGGTCGCGTCCGACGATGATGCCATCGCGTTTGGATTTCAAGCGGGCTACGGCTCCACGCATCTCGTCTTCTTGGTTCTGTGGCATGTTCTCCAGCCCGTCCATCATGGTCAGCAGCTTGTCGGGATTGCAGGCCAAGCCGAACATGGTATTGCGAAACGAGCGATTCTCGTTGTCGAGCGTGCCGACGAAGAACCGCCATGCCATTGAATCGGTGGGGCGAGTGTCCTCCGGATGATTCTCTCGGGCAGCACCTTCGGCCAGGGCGCGTTCGTACTTAAAAGGCATGCGGCTGGGCATCGACCAGCGCTCGGTCACGATGGCCTTGAAGTCCTTGCTCTTTTCCTCCGTAGCCTTGTCAATGAGACTGAGGATCGACCAAACGAGCGTGACGACGAGCACGAGGACCATCGTCCCCAGCGCAGTGAGCAGCGAGCGGAGCAGGTTCCGACCGACGTTTTTGAAAATTAAGAGCAGATACTTCATGCGATTCGCCTCCTTCCATCCATCATGCCACCACGGCCTGCTCGACGAGCTGGCCCTTTTCCAGATGCAGGATGCGATCGGCATGGCGGGCGGCACGGGGGTCGTGCGTGACCATGAGGATCGTCTTCTGTAGGGCCTTGCGGAGTTCGACGAGTAAGTCGAGGATTTCTTCTGCGCTCTTGGAGTCGAGGTCGCCAGTCGGCTCGTCGGCCACGATCAGGGCCGGATCGGTGACGATCGCCCTGGCAATGCCCACACGCTGCTGCTGCCCGCCGGAGAGTTGACCTGGACGATGGCGGATGCGGTCGGAAAGCCCGACCAAGTCCAACGCCGTCATCACCTGTTGGCGTCGCTGCGCGGCCGAGAGTCCCAAGAGCAATAGCGGCAGTTCCACGTTCTCGTAGGCCGAAAGCACGGGCAGCAGGTGATAGAACTGAAAGATGAAACCGACGTGCCTGGTCCGCCAGTGCGCCAAGCGACCCTCCGACATCTCTGAAATCAACTCTTGCTGGACCCAAACTTTGCCTTCGCTGGGCGTGTCAATCCCGGCAATCAGGTTCAGGAGCGTCGTCTTGCCCGAACCGCTTGGCCCCATCAGCCCCAAGAACTCGCCCTCGGGAACCTCCAGCGTGAGATCCTGAAGGACATCGACTCGCTCGCTGCCGCGTCGAAAATATTTGTGAACATGCTCAACACGAACGATGGGAGTATTGGAATGCGTCATAAGGTGGGCGACTTGGGTAGGTTTACTTATTTCGGATCCGCCGATAGCGGCTTCGTTGTGTCTGTCTTCTCGGTCGAGTTTTTTGCCGATTTGTCTTCCGGTGCCGAGGAATCGTTCAGGAATGAAACCATGGCGATCATGTCGGGCTTGAGATAAACACCTTCTTCGGCCTGCGGAACAGCAACTTTGACTCGGACGGGAATCGCCGCCTTGCTGCGATCGGCGACGGGCATCAATCGGGAAACGACTCCCTCATAGACGCGATCGGGATAGGCTTCGGTGCGGATTTTGCACTTTTGTCCGGGCGATACCTTGCTGATGTCGCGCTCCTGGATTGTCAGCTCCACTTCCAAGTCGGAAAGGTCGGCCAGATCGCAAAGGCTGAAGGAGCCGTTCATGGCGATGGGGTTCACTAGGTTGCCCTCCTCGGCGTTCTTCTTCAAGATGGTGCCACTGATCGGAGCGCGGACCTTGCAGTTCTCTAATCGCCAGCGGGCCTTGACCAGATCGGCCTCGGCCTGCCGCACTTCTGCTTCCGCGGCCGCCACCTTCATGCCTCGCGAACTCTCCAAAAATCTCAGGGCGAACTCCATGGAGCGAACCCGCTGATCGGCCGAGTGATACTTGCTCTCGGCCAATTCATATTCCAACTGCGAAAGGGCCTTTTGCTTCAGATAAAGATCGCTGCTGCGTTCAAAGTCGGACTTCAACTGCACCAACTCGGCCTTGGCCCGCTCGGACTCGGCCTTGGCCTGGCCGATTTCTTGCGGCCGCATGGCCTCAATTTCGGCCAGCCGCTGCTTGGCCGCTTCCAAGGACGATTCCGAGTGGGCCAGATCGGCTTTGTAATCGACGTCTTCCAACTCGGCCAGAATGGCGCCCTTCTTCACCCGGCGGCCTTCAAGGATGTCGAGCTTGACAATCATGCCGCTAACCTTCGGGCTGACGAGGATCCGCTGCACGGGCATGATGTAGCCCTTGGAATCCAAGGCGATATTGCCGGAGGATGCTGTCTGCGATTCCGCAGGGGATTTTTCCTGGGAAGCCGTGGCGTGCGTGTCGGACGATCCCCGCTGGAGCAACAAATAGACGAGTATGCCAACGACGACCGCTAGCACGACGACCAATGCCCAGGGGGCTTTTGCGTTGCCGGTGCCGCGGGAGGATTTCTGCTGCGGCAAGCGCAACGACAAAACGCGCTGGCGAAGCACTGCGGCGTCACCTTCGGAAGGCTCGGAATCTTCCAACATATTATGCCGTGATTCTTGGACGCTCACTTGGGATTCCCATCCATCATTGCCGCGAGAACTATACTGCTCGCGGTTGAGACTGACACTAACCCGAAGCGCGAGCGAGGTTG
>JBAWVO010000201.1:0-12060 GCA_037147235.1 Planctomycetota bacterium
GGGAAATGGTGGGTTGCGCACGAAGTCGAGACGCTGAAAGCACTTACTGCTGTTCCAGATCAGTTCGCGTAACGCACCGTTGGCAGTGACAGCAGTTGGCAAGATCAAGGCCTCTGGAAAAGGTCAGGGCAGCCCCCCCAGGGGGTTTCCTGGATCAATCGACCAGTTCTTTTTCGATTTCTTCCAAGGTTTTGCCCTTGGTTTCCGGCAGTCGCCGGAGGATATAGAAGAAGCCGGCAATGCAAATCGCCGCATAGAGCCAGAAGGTGCCGGCCATGCCTAGCAACTTCTGCGCTTCATTGGCGGGCCGCCCCAGATCGCCAAGGCAGGATACCCCGGCCATGCCCAGCAACTTCTGTAGCGTGGGGAAGGTGATGGTCAGAAGGAAGCAGGCGATCCAAAGCGACGACACGGATACTGCCATTGCCGCTCCACGAATGCGGTTGGGAAAAATCTCGGAGAGAATTACCCAGGTAATGGGAGCAAGCGACATTGAGTAGCAGCCGATGGCCGCCAAGACCAAGACCAGAATTGGCCATCCCTGGAGACCGACGGCATAGCCGACACCCAACACCGAGTAGATGATCACCAAGCCCGCGGCACCGATCAGCATGAGTGGCCGCCGCCCGCGGCGATCGACGAATTGCATGGAGCCTATGGTGAACATCATGCTGACGGCACCGGTGGCAACAATGTTCGCCAGGGCACCGGAGACACCGTACCCTGCGTTATTGAATATCTCTTCCGCATAGTTGAAGATCACGTTGATGCCGCACCACTGTTGAAACACGGCCAACACAACACCGAGAATGAGCACGTTCCTCATCCGAGGATTGAACAATTCCCTGAAGTTGACTTTTTCCGTCTCGTTGGCGAGCGTGCCTTGAATCTCCTCGACCGCGTCCTTTGCGTAGCTGTCGCCGCCGATTCGTCGCAACACGTCGAAAGCCGAAGCAATCCGCCGCCTCTTGATCAACCAACGCGGACTTTCCGGCACGAAGAACATGCCTAGGAAAAAGAGAGCAGCCGGCACGGTGGTCAGACCGAACATCCAGCGCCAACATGTCGTGCCGTACCAAGAATCATGAATAAATTGGGCCGTAGCCGCTTCGGGAAGGCCTCGGCCTAAGAGCCAATTCGTAATCTGTGCGAGAAGCACTCCGCTAACGATCGTAAGTTGATTGATGGAAACCAACCGGCCGCGCATTCCTGCGGGGGCAACTTCCGAGATATACATCGGCGAGAGGTTTGAAGCCAGTCCGATCGCCGTGCCTCCCAGGATTCGCCACAGGACAAAACAGATGAAATTAGGTGCCAGAGCGTTTCCGATCGACGTCACCACGAAGATCATGGCGGAGATCGAGAGCAGCCACTTGCGTCCGAAGCGATCACTCAAGGCACCCGCGCCCATGGCACCGAACAGGCACCCGACCAGCGCGCAACTGTTAGCCCAGCCCGAGATAAAGCTATCCCACATCGTTCCGGACGTCGCATGGATCTCGAAGAACGGTTCAAAGAAAGGCTTCGCCCCGCCGATCACGACCCAGTCGTAGCCGAAAAGCAATCCCCCCAAGGCCGCAACGAGCGAAATAGTCCAGATATACCTGAAGTTGTATTGAGGTTCGGCGCGCGATTCCACGCCGTCCGATGGCACCGTGGGCATGAATGGGTTCCCAGAAAATTGCTAGCAGTGAAGACGTAGGGTGGGACGAGCGCAGCGAGCCCCACCAAAATCGCGCTAAAACAGAGTTGGTGGGACTTGCCTCGCTCGGCCCACGACAATCTTGGCTCCTAGCTGCGGAACGCGAATAATTGTAGGGTGGGGAGAGCGCAGCGAGCCCCACCAATTCCGTTGCGGTCCACTTTTGGTGGGGCTCGTTTCACTCTCCCCACCCTACTTCTACAATCTAAAAAGCCCTCGCCCCCTGCCCTGCACCGCCCCCAAAATGGGGAGAGGGGGAGTCGATAAATCGCCGCACTCTAAAAGCGGACGAATCTCCACGGGCGTGGTGCCGTCAAGTTTCTACTTCGCCGCAGCATCCTTGGCCGGCTCGACCGGCTTGACATCCTTGGCCGGCTCAACCGGCTTGGCATCCTTGGCCGGCTTGTCGCTCTTCTTCGCCTTGGCTGGCTTGACAGGCTTCTTCTCCTTGGCGGCGTCGATCTGCGCCTTCTGGTCGGGGGTCAGCAGGCCCGAAACTTTATCTCGCAGCTCTTTTTCCAATGAGCTGAGCTGCTTGCGGGCTTCCTGTTCCTGCTTCTTCTGGTCGTCCGTTTTTTTAACCGCCTCGGTAACAGCATCTTTCAAGTCTTTGCCCTTCTTGCCGGCCGCCTGAGCTGCTTTCTTGGCCTCTTCGCCTGCCTTCTTCTGATCGGGCGTCAAAACATTCTGCTTGGCATAGGCATCCTTCAACTTTGGCTCGTACTCCTTCTTGAGGTCATCGAGCTTCGATTTCTGGTCTTCGGTCAGGGTGACCGGCTTCAGCTTGCGGTCGATCGTTTGGAAATAAGCAATGCCACAGTCTTTCTTGGCACCGTCCTTCTTCTTTCCGGCGGCACCTGCAGGATTGGCGATCAACAGTGCGACAACGAGAACCCAAGCAGTACAAACAGTTTTCATCGGACAACTCCTAAAAAAGGGGGGTGAGTAAAGTGCGGGCAACCATGGCCTCGTGACCGTAATTCAAGGGATAAACTCACGGTAGCTGCAAAACTTCATTCCGCAGAGTGGTTAGCCCAGGTGTTGCCCGCAGTTAGATGAAACTCCAATGTATCGTATAAGTTCCGAAAATTGAAGGGGCTAGGCTCAGGGGTTGCCGAAACCCCTTGTATCGTAAGCAGTTAGGGCATCCTCCGTTTTCTCGGGGAAACCCTCAAAAGCTTGGGTGTTGACAAAAGTGTTGACAATCCGTGTTTTTGCCTCAGCCTGTTGACGGGCTCAGACCAGTTCCATAGGCCGCAAAAGCAACGTCGGATGTCCGCTGGGCATTCTGCCCGACATAGATTTGAAAGCCGCCGGGCGTGGCGACCCCAGCGGCTTGGGGGAATAAATCGCGAGGCAGAACCCAGAGAGCGAGGCCAGCATGTACGCAGTTTGGGGTGCTTCAGACAGCCTATGGCTTCTGCTTGCCGACAGGTTCTTTTGAGGCCCCCTTTTTCTTTCGCCGCGACTCAACAAACGACCGAATCTGCCCCAGTCGTTTGTCAATTAGTTCACGCCGTACCTCTTCCGCCGACAGAGCGTGATCCTTGGGTTGATAGCGAGCGTCAAGGGAGGCGTTGTACAGTGCCTTAAACGAAGCACTGATGCTTCGGTACTGCCCGTAAATTGTCTGGTTTCGGTCTTCGTGACATTTGCTATGGTAGTCATGCTCGTCCGCGAGCATCATCTCCAACAACTCGACCGCGACGTAAAACGCCACGATAGAGAGCCAATCCGGGTAGTCGTCCGGGATACTTTGCAAGAACTGCTGATGGTGTTTAGCTTTTTCTTCGTGCTGGAGTGGTGTGCCCATCTGCATAGACCTGGAGAGAATTGTCAGGGTCAAAGAATGCCTGCAATTCCTCAGGCGTTCCCGAAGTAATTTGCAGAATATCGCACAGCCAGCCAGCATCAATAAACTGGCCCTCCAGCTCAGAGATCGCGTCATTCAACACAAAATCGAACTTCTTGGAACGAATCACAACGAACACTTTTATGCAGTTGCCATATCGCTCCCAGGGCACGTAGCACTGGGACACATGGGTCTTGTGCTCAAGGCACCACTTGTGCAGCGGACACAAGAACTCGTCACCGAACATCTTCGCGATTTTCTCGTTGGCAACGGCGCTTTGGCAAGCAGCTACCGCAAGCTGAGAAGCCAGGACGAATCGATCTTGATCCTCCGGCGTAACGACCACCCTACCAGCATTGTAACTGAGCTGGATAGGTCCTCGTGCCGAGGCCTTGGTTTTGTCGGAAAGACGCGTTGACGGCATGATCGTACTCCTAAGCGTGCTTCGACCGAAGACAATTGCGGAAGCTATTGGGTTCGGTCTCCTATGTCAAGTGCGATTCTCGCCATTATGACAGCGACGGGTCAGATTGCAAGTAGCCACCAGCAATTTCTGAGCGACAGAAGGATGCGTCTATTATATACCTCAAACGGGGGAATTGTCAAGCAAAGGGCAAGAATTGGTGTCGTGCCATCCACTGGCGGGAGCGACCTCCTTGAGTCATAATCGTAGCAGATTGCGTTGCCGTTGAGGTGGTTTCTTAATTCTCGATTGAAACACTCCAGCCGAACGCCCCAAGGGACAGCACAGGAAACGGACACGAAAGAATCAAAAATGAGTACCGAAACGCACGAACCGATCGATATTTGCGAAAGAGGCCGCGCTGCGGATGGCACGCCCGTCACGTTGGATCGGCGGCTGTTCATGCAGTTCCTGGCTTTTGGCAACAGCACGGATTCCGCGCCGTTGAGTCAGGCACTGGAAAAAGCCCAGGTGAGCGGGGCACTCTACGAAGATGCGAATGATCCTCACGGCGTCGCACTGCTCGTCCTGAGCGAAGATCCCAACTATTTTGTCACCACCCTCCGCCAATTTCTCAATCGGTCGCCATTTTCCGTTCTTACGCCCAAGCCAGAATACACAACCCTGGGACGGACCTACGCGCAAGGCTACGAGCCTGACTTGGAAGATACGCTTTTTGCTCGGCCGCGAAGCCGCATCTTCGACCCCACCTTGCGGTGGGTCGTTTGGTATCCCTTGCGGCGAGCCGGCTCCTTTGAGCAACTTTCGGCCGACGAGCAACGCAGGATCTTGCTCGAACATGGCGGCATTGGCCGCGCCTTTGGTAAGGCCGGGTTGGGCCACGATATTCGCCTCGCCTGCTATGGAATGGACAAAAACGACAACGATTTCGTGATCGGCCTGCTGGGGCCAGAACTCCATCCCCTTTCGGCCATCGTGCAGCGCATGCGAAAAACCAAACAGACCTCTCTCCACATTGCCCAGATGGGGCCGTTCTTTGTCGGCAAAGTGGCCTGGCAAGCGAATGCCGTGGTACACTGAAAATGCGCGGAATCCAATGAATCGGAATCCTCTTCTCGCCCTGCTTGTGCAACTGCCCATTCCGCCGCCCGGGCCTCAGCCGATCCAAGGCAATGTGCCGCTGGCGGCAGCTTACTTGAAGCTCTTTGCGCAGCGGTGCGGGTTGGAAGGCTGGCGGATTGAAATCCTCCCGGCCCAGCTAGCCAACCGACTCGGCGATCAGGCCTTGGTGGCCGCGATTCTCGATCGCGGGCCGCAGCTTGTCGGTTTTACTTGCTATCTTTGGAACATCCAGCGGACGATTTGGATTACCCAGCAATTGAAGGCCGCGCAGCCCGAACTTCGCATCCTGCTCGGCGGGCCGGAGATCACCCGCGATAACTCTTGGGTATACGAACATGCGGCGATCAACTTGGCTGTCCTCGGTGAAGGCGAGCAGACCTTTGTCGATCTGCTTGCGGCACTGCGAGCCGGCCGTTCGACCGAAGGTATTCCCGGACTATGGAACCGTGGCGGCGGGATGCCGATCCCGCGCACCGAGCTCGGCGATCTGGATCGGATCAGTTCACCCTACGTGGAAGGCATCCTCGACGCGGCCGAGGAGAATCCCATGCTTATGGAGACGTCGCGCGGCTGCCGCTATCGCTGCAAGTTCTGCTACTATCCCAAGAGTTACAGCTCGATTCATCGCATGTCGGTCGGGCAGATCGAGGCCAATTTGCGGCATGCCTGCCAAAGGGGCGTGAAGGAGATCTACCTATTGGATCCCACGCTCAATCAGCGGCCCGATTTTGCCGGCTTCCTCCGTCTGCTGGCCCAGGGCAATCCCGACCGGCAGTTCACCTACTCGGCAGAACTGCGAGCGGAAGGCATTTGTGCCGAGACGGCCCAACTGCTTCGCGAGGCCAACTTCCAAGAGGTTGAAGTCGGCCTGCAATCGGTTGACCCAGAGGCCCAGAAGCTGATGGGACGGCACATCAGTTTGGAGGCATTTGAACGCGGCACGAAGGCGATGCTGGACGAAGGCATTCGCGTGCGAGTCGATCTGATCCTCGGCCTGCCGGGTGACACGGTCGATTCGGTGCGTCGCGGTCTGGAGTATCTCGATCGCGTGCGGCCGTTTACCGAACTGCAGGTATTCAATTTATCGATCCTCCCAGGGACGGCGTTTCGGCAGACGGCTAGCGATCTGGGGCTTGAGTATCAGCCTCGGCCGCCGTACTACGTGCTGAAAACGCCGACACTCGATCTGGAAGATCTTTATGGCCTGATGGAAGAGGCTCAGGATGTTTTTGGGATCGTATTCGACGCTTGGCCGGAGGTGGAAGAAGGGGTTGGGGAAGAAAAAGGGATTGGAGATTGGGGATTAGGGATTGGGGGAGGAGGAGAGGGAGGAGAGGGAGGAGGAGGAAATAGCCGGGGGCCAATGGCCGCCGGAACCCAGGATACAGAAGAAAGAGGGATTGGGGATTGGGGATCAGGGATTGGGGAGGAGAAGGACAGCCGGAGAGTAACCGCTGCTGGAACACGCGTGACATCGCTCCAGCACCAATGTCGTGTTGATCTCGACGCTCCCGTTCAAACGGCCCTGCCAGTTGCTAGCAGTCGTTCGCTGGCGTTTACCCTCGGACTGAAGTCAGCCGATTTCCGCGTTCGGGCCGCGGAGGCTGTCGAGCTGGTGCGGCAGGTCTTGGTCAATAATCCGCATACGACGTTGCAAGTGATTCTCGAACCGGTCGGCGATCCGCGACATCTGACTGCCGAAGTGCTGGAAGCCCTCTTGGCCGCCAGTCATGAGAGTTTGAGCTATCTCGATTGGTTCTACAGCCTGCATCCGATTCGGCTTTTGGGAGCAAAACGGTTAGTGGTTCTGCTCCCGGCGGCCCGGGAGGAATTGCTCGATGCTGCGTGGCTCGACGAGGTGGAGGATCGGGCGACAATCCACTGGGCCTCTGCATCCCCTTACTGAGGCAAATCGAGCGGAAGCAGAAGCTCACTCAAACGCGAGCGGCGCAGCAATTTGACCGCCTGAATGAACTGATCCAAACTGACCGGTTTGGTCATGAAGCCGTCTACATGAAGATTTTGCGACTGCAAGACCGTGCGATGAACGGCCGAGGCGGTCAAAACCAGCACGGGGATCGACTGGAGCCGTTCGTCGCCACGGATTTCACACAGCACCTGCCGGCCGTCTTTCTTGGGCAATTCCATGTCCAGCAAGATCACGTCCGGCTCCGGTGCCTTGGCAAAAACGCCTTCCCGGCGGAGAAAACGGAGGGCTTCCTCACCATCACGGACCAAGCTCACCCGGCAGCGGATGTCCTCGTGTTTCAGTGCCTGGATCGTGATCCGCGCGTCGTCGAGATTGTCTTCGACGAGTAGAATCTCGGGGGGGCGTCCAATCGGTGCGCGGCTCATGACGAGGATCCCACGGCAGGAGATATTTGCTCTCTCTCTACACATTGTACACGCCTCGGCGTTTAGGGACAACTTGCGAAGCTCGGGCTAGAGAGTTGTTTGAAAGGCGGTTAGCTATCGGAATACGCCGGAATGATCTCTCCGCGGATCAGATCCTCAAACGTCTGCCGCTGACGGACTAAGTGGGCGCGGCCTTCCTGGATGAGCACCTCGGCGGCCAGAGGTCGCGAGTTGTAGTTTGAACCCATCACAAACCCATAAGCCCCGGCGCACTCGATCACCAGAAGCTGGCCCACTTCGGCTTCAGGCAACATGCGAGGGCTAACAAAACCGCCTTCCGACTGCGTGAAGATGTCGCCCGACTCGCACAAGGGCCCCCCCACGATCACCGCGCGATCTGGCCGCGACCCGCAAGCGGGTGCCCCGGCGTCAGGGGGTACGATCGACATGGGATGATAAGAACCGTAGAGGATCGGTCGGGCCAGATTATTGAAACCGGCGTCCAGAAGGTAAAAGCAGTGCTCGCCCTGCCGCTTGATCGAACGGATTTCGGTCACAAGATAGCCGCTCTCGGCCACGAGATAACGGCCAGGCTCAATCTCCAGGCCGACGGCGTGGCCGAAACGATCTTCCAACCGCTTGCGAGCGGCGTCCCAAAGGATGAAGTAGGCCGTCAGATCAACATAAGCATCGCCCTGGCGATAGATTGTCGGCAGGCCGCCACCGGCACTGATCGACGTGACCGTGGGACCGATGGCCAAGGCCGCTTTCTCCATCGCGGCACAGACCTGCGAGAGATGCTCCAGGTCAGTGCCCGAGCCGATGTGCATGTGGATGCCGCTGATGATAATCAGATGTCGGGCGGCAGTTTCCAGGCAGAGGCCGATCTGCTCATGCCAGATGCCGTGTTTCGACTGATCGCCGCCGGTGTTCGTCTTGCGGCTGTGGCCGTGGCCAAAACCCGGGTTGATCCGTAGCGTGATTTTTCGGCCGGGGGCGCGACGGCCGAGTTGCTCGATCATGTCGGGCGAGCCACAGTTCACATGGATATTGTGCTCCACGCAGAGGTTGAGGGCCTCAGCGTCAAAGATGTCGGCGGTGTAGACAATTGGCGGCGGCGTGCCTTCGACCGCATAACCGGCTGCCAAGGCACGGCGGATCTCGCCCCCGCTCACCGCATCGACCAGGGAGCCATGGCGGCGCAACAGATCCAGCACGGCCAGGTTGGAACATGCCTTTTGGGCATAGCGCACATGGTCAAAGGCTGCCAGATCGGCAAGCCGCTGGAGGATCACAGCCGCATCGTACACGAACGCCGGCGTACCGAACTGACGGGCTAGGTCATGGACCGGGACGCCGGCGATGTGGGTTCGCGTGGTGGAAAACATCTACTTCTCGTCCGACTCATCGCTAGGCAGCAGATTGAGGATCGTCTTGATGACGCCCGATTCCACATTTAGTCGCAAGGTTGCGCCATCGGGAATGGCCTTTACCGTCATCGTGATATGATCTTTGCCTTCTGACTTGGCGAGCAATGAGACGGCCTTGGCAAAGTTCTTCTTGGCCTCGGCATCGCCCGGGTTATCGGTCGTAATCACCTTGGCGAAGAACTTGGCGATGGGCGTGACCGAGATGATCAGATCGACGGGATTGACCGCCTTGCCCGGCGAAGCCTTCGAAGCGTCGATCGTCTTTTTGATCATTGCGACGGGATCTTTACCGGCACCAAAGTAGAGGTTCGATTCACTGAGTCCGACGACAATCTGGGCCGACTCGCCGAGTACTTTGGCCGCCTTGGGATCAGGAATGGGAATCTTGGCGACATGGAAGTTGACGCCTTCATACTTTTCGGCGTCGAACTGGATGAGCTTGGCCAGTTTGGGTTCGTCGGCGGCAAGTTCCTTGACGAGCTTCTTGATTGCGCCTTCCAGCTTCGCTCCTTCGGCAATGCGGAAACCGGCGACGACCACCGGCCCGTCGTCAAGTACAACCGCCATGCCGCCATCGGCCTTCTTCAACTCGACGGTCTTCTCGGCAACATCCAAGAGATCGCCTAGTAACTGCTTGGCCACATCGCGCTTATCGCCAAGTTGCTCATTGGAATCCAGCATCTTGTTGGCCGTTGCCTTAAAGTTGCCGAGCATTGCCTTGGCATCCGCCAAGTCTTCGTCATCGGAAGTTCCGGCCCACAGCATGGTCATCGCGGCACCTGGAACGGCAAATCCGGCGAAATCCGTCTTGGCATCCTTCATGGCGTCAAATTTCTTGGCCAGCTTGGTCCCCACGACACCGCGAGGTTCAATGTCCAAAAATAGTGCCTTGCTTGAAGGGTCCAGCCCCACGCCGATGACCAGTCCGTCGAGTTCCTTGCTGAAGGTTTCCAGCTTGGCGAAAAGCTGCTTGATGCTGGCGGACTGCAACGCCCGCTCCTCCGCGGAGCTGGATTGTTGCTGCATGGCAAGCGTGAATTCCACGATGCCGCGGAGACTCTTGAGGGCATTTTCGCGACTGGCCGCGGGGATGTTCTGCACGGAACCGCGGACGGAAAGGAGATATTTCTCCGTTAGGTCGGCAATTGCCGGAGTGGGGTCGGCCAGGGCACTGTTCAGCATTTCCTCATTGTCCGAGAAGACGGCCCACTTGCCCTTTTGCTTGACATACACCGTCTTGGTGCCCATGGGGAATCCGTAGACCCCGTCCGCATTGGCGGCCGGAACCTCGCCGGGCATGGGAATCGAGGCCAGCATTTTTTTCAAATCGGAGACGGGAAGATAGCCTTGCACAACCGGCTGATCGTTCTCGCCCAGGGAGACCAAGATGCCCCAAGGGCGCGACTTATCCAAGCCGGCGATACCCTTGCCGCGCGTCATCAATTCGAGGTTCCCCTCGGCCTTGGCCGCCAGCTTTGTATGACCGCTGATCTCGTCCAGGGTCTTGAGACTGCCAATGAGTTGATCATAGCCGGCGAAAGCAATGGTCAAGGCAGGTTTTGGGGCTGCGGCTGCCGCCCGGTGGGCAGAAACCAAGGTTCCCAGGGCCAGCAGCAACGCGATGGCCGTCATCTTCCGTAGCGGTTTGTACACGATAACTTCTCTCCTTGTTCAAGCGATTCCAACAATGGTCCGTTCACGACACCATGCCGCGACAAATCGTAAGCTGTTAAGTGTACCGTCGGATGCCGAACGGGGCTAGCCCCAAACAGGGAGTTGGAAACAAGGAGTTAGGAGTTAGGAGTTGGGAGCTAGAAGTTAGGAGTAGAAAATGGGAATGGCTGAAGGATGGCTATGTATGGCAAAATGGGTTGCGTGGACAAGATATACAAGATCCATGATTTGTGAGGATTAGTCTGCTTTCCAACTCCTAACTCCTAACTTCTAACTTCTAACTCCTAATTGTTATAGAACTGGGGGGAACTTTTCTGTTAAAATAAAACCTTACATTTTTGAACTTCGAGGTTCCTGACAATGAATGTACTGGTTTTTCAAGTCCTGGCCGTTTTGGTGGCAGCCGGCGGTCCTGTTGTACCTGAGAATGTACTACTGAATGAATTGGTGGAGAAGGGCGTGAAGATGCCCGATGGGCAGGTCGTGTGTTTACCCGCCCCAACGATGGCCGAAGGTCTGAATGAGAAGCAGCAGGCTGCGGTACTCGCCGCGATTGCACCACGGGGCAAGGTGCAGGAATTTTTGGACAAGGGTTCTTCCGCACCCGTCAGTTTGAAGCCGGGAAAGATTGCAAGCACAGGCAAGGCAGGCGATGTTATCCGTACCATCAATGTTGGCTTCATCGTCTATGGCGATTGGGGAGTACTCACAAGTGATGAGTTTTCCAGGGGCATTCTGAAGGTAGGAAAACCTGGTAGTGAGAAAAAGGAAGGAATGGTTTCCAGGGCCGGCTATTTGAAGACCACCGATCTGATGGTTCGCGGACTGCCGACCCTCACAAAACCCGGTATGAAAGAGTACTTTCTCTACACGACCTTCAGGCTTTTCGAGCGGGTCGAACTGAGCACCACGCGATTCGGCGTGGCAACGAAAACGCCGACGGGAGTTATCGTTGCCGCCAAGGTCGATCCGCGGTTTGCCAAAGACAAGCAATACCCGAATCAGTGGCGCGAGATCGTCAAGGATGCTCAGGGTGAGGCTCAACTAGGTCCATCGCAACCCTATTCCGGGGCGGCCTTCTATGCCAAGGTGACCCGCTTGATCAAGCCGGAAAATGCCATTTTTGTTGAATTTCACCATGTCTTCTACGAACCACGGATATGGTTCGGCGAGGACGAGAACCTCATGCCCACTCAACTTCGGAGAATCATCCCCTTCAAAGTGAAGGAGTTCCGCATCAAGCTCGCGCGAGCGACGGAGGAGGAAGCCGAGAAGAAACTTCAAGCGGAAAAAAAGCCTAGCGAAGAAAAGCCTAGCGAAGAAAAGCCTAGCGAAGAAAAGCCTAGCGAAGAAAAGCCTAGCGAGGAAAAGCCTAGCGAGGAAAAGCCAGCGGAGAAGTAAGGGCGAGTGGGACTGGCGCACCAATAACTGTCGTGTTTTGCCCAATCGCCGAGCGGGGGCGGACGGCACACGGAGTGTGCCTGCTACTTTTCTTGCGACA
>JBAWVO010000202.1:0-12048 GCA_037147235.1 Planctomycetota bacterium
CCCCCGCTTCCTTTCTACCTTTCTCCCCTGCCCCCCTGCTTCCCCTCCGTCGTGCCTATACGCTCCTAGAAGTGATCCTGGCACTTAGCTTGGCCGTGGTGATCCTGGGGCTGGTGGGCGTGGGCATCCATGTCCACTTGGCGGTGGCCGCAAAAAGTCGCGACCAAGTTGAGGAGGCCCAACTCGCGCGGGTCTTACTGCAACGCATTGCCGACGATCTCCGCAATGCGATCCCCTTCCAGCCGGCAACTTCATCTTCGTCCGGCACTTCCAGCCAGGTCCCATTACCCAACACGTCGGGTTCGAGCGACTCAACGCCGCTTTCCGGCGGGATTTGTGGCACGGCCCAGGCGATCCAGATCGAGACGGCGCGGCGACCGCGGGCAACCCTCGCATCGCTACAGTCGGTTGCCAATGATTCCAGCCAGCCAGCCCGACTCAGCGATATTCGCGTCGTATCCTACAGCCTCGGGGCACCGAGCAGTGTCGATATGTCAAAAGAAGCTTCCGCGTCAACTTCACTGAGCGGCCTCTATCGCCACGAGCAGGATCGGGCCGAGTTTGTCTACGGCTCGTTAAACGGCCAAGTCGATGAATCCAATCCGGCAACGGAACTGCTTGCCCCGGAGGTCGTCAATCTCCAGCTCACTTACTACGGCGGCACGGCGAGCGGCACAACGTCCAGCGGGGACACGACAAGCGGCGGCACATCGAGCACCAATACCACGACCAACGGCACAACGAGCGACAGCCAATGGGATTCAACGCAGCAGGGCATGTTGCCCGCCGCAGTAAAGATTTCGATTTCCCTTCGCCGCGAATCGCAGAAATCGTTGCCTAATGTTCTCGACATCGAGAAGCGTCCGGCGGCCGTTTATTCCTTGCTTGTCAGTCTGCCCAATGCAAGTGTGGATGCAGAAAGCTGGGCCAATCAGCAGGCGGAAACATCAGAACCCACCCAAGCGGACTCCACCCCTCCCCATCAAACACCACAAACCGGTCCCACAAATGGCCGGGGTCCAGGCGGCCAACGCGGACAGGCTCAAGGGCAAAGCAGCGGCGCGCAAGGTGGTGGTGGCAACGGAAAGGGCGGTAGTGGTCGTGGCCCAGGCGGTCAGCAAGGCGGTAACGGCGCACCGGGCCAGGGCCGATTTGGTGGTGGAGGCGGTCGCGGAGGAGCCAGCCCAGGCGGCCAGCAAGGTCCACCTTCCAGCGGCGGCCCGCCAGCGACAATTCCGCCTGGCGCGGGAAAGGGTGGCTCATGAAATACCTTCAAAGGCCGCGTCGTGGCGTGGTGCTGCTCTTGGTCCTGATCGTGGTGACGATGCTGGCCTTGGGCAGTCTTGGCTTCGCCGAATTGATGCTCAACGAACATCGCGCGGCCAAGACATCCAGCCGCCAGTCGCAAGCCAGGGTTTTCGCCGAGTCGGGTGCCGAACTGGCTAGGCAGTTCCTCGATCGGACCACGGACGACCAAAAAACGGCTGGTGGTTTATATGACAACGCACAGCGATTTTCCAGTCAGCTTGTGGCTGACGATAATTCGCCTCGCGACCGCGGTCGCTTTACCCTCATCGCGCCTCGGTACGAGAACAGCACCGTCATCGGTACTCGTTACGGCTTGCAAGACGAATCGGCGCGAATCAATCTGGCCACGATTCTGAATTTCGATAAGTCCAGCGGACCGGGCGGCAGTCCAGGCGGAACCACCGGCAAGGCCAAGACGATCCTGATGGGTCTGCCGGGCATGACCGACGCCATTGCCGATGCCATTCTCGACTGGATCGACGCCGACGACACGCCCCGCGAGCAGGGAGCGGAGAGCGAGTACTACGGCAGTCTTCAGCCCGGCTATACCCCGCGCAATGCCCCGCCCGCTTCTATCGAAGAGCTTTTGTTGGTACGTGGGGTAACCCCGGAGTTACTCTTTGGCCTCGATGCGGCGAAGATGGGCTATGGCAGTAGCAATTCCGCCGGCGGGACCATCGCCGGCGTCGACAATTCTGACGGCTCGATGGACCACGGCTGGGCTGCATACCTGACGTTATGGAGCGCAGAGTCAAACCTCAAGGCCGACGGCACGCCGAAGATTGACCTCAACCAGTCGGACCTGAAGAAGCTCTACGACGATCTGACCTCCGTGCTCGACCAGTCGTCGGCCGAGTACATCGTTGCATCCCGGCTTGACAAACCTTCGGACGACGGCAGCGGACACCTAGCTACATCCAAGTTGGGCAAAGCCGACAAAAACCTTGGTAGCGTGATCGACCTAGTCGGTGCCTCGGCTATTTCGTTGTCGGGGAGCAGTGATACTCCGGGAGGGAACCACAACCTCAAAAACCCATTTACATCCGACACCTCGGCGATGAGTACCTACCTGCCCAAACTATTCGACAACTGCACGACCGACTCCGGCAAATCGATCGCGGGACGGATCAACATCAACCAGGCCCCGCGGGCCGTGTTGCTATGTATCCCAGGCATGACCTCCGATTTGGCGGACCAGATCATTTCCAATCGAGTGCCCGATCAGGCCTCGCCTTCGGCCAAGGCCGACCAGACTTGCCCGGCCTGGCCACTCATTGAGGGGGTTATGCCGCTGGCCACGATAAAACCGATGCTTCCTTACATCACGGCCGGAGGAAGCGTCTACCGCGCCCAAATAATCGGACATTTCGACAAGGGAAACCCCGTTGCCCGGCTACAAGTCCTACTTGATGCTACCCAACGGCCAACACGCGTATTACTCTGGAAAGATATGAGCCGCATGACCGGGGGCTTTCCTGGCGAAACTGGCAGCGGAGCAACCGGAGAACATTAAACATTGCCATGCACCAATAACTCTGATCGGACCGATCCGCCCGATCGGTCTGATCGGTCCGGTGGGAAAACAACAACACTACTATGTCTCAACTTTTTGCCCTGGAATGGGATTCTCGTGAAATCCGCATGATGGTTGCCTCCGGGCGGGGCCGCCAGGTCGTGATCGAGCATGCCTTTTCCATCCCTTATGAGATCGATGCCTCAGCAGCCGACGCGGCCAAATCAATCGGGCGGCGGATTGCGGCCGAACTGGATGCCCGTGGACTCGGCCGCGCGGAAGCCGTGGTGGCGGTCGGACGCAACAGCATTGAACTGCGGCAACTACAGTTGCCGCCAGCCCCGGATGAAGATCTGCCGGAATTGGTTCGCTTCCAGGCCACGCGCGAGTTCAACGAACTGGACGATAAGTGGCTACTGGACTTCATTCCCATCGAAGGCTCCGCCGATAGCCCTCGGACCGTGTTGGCTACCGCCATCGCGCCGGCGGTCCTTGCGCAGATCGAAGCGGTCTGCTCGCACGCCGGCTTGAAGATGCGGCGGCTGTTGCTTCGTCCCTGTGAAGCAGCCTTGCTGCTTGAGGGCGAAAAGTCGATTCCGCGTGGGCAAGTGGTGTTGCTGGTGAATTCCTTGGGTATCGAGGCGGATCTTACGGCGGTTGTTGATGGCACGGCAGTCTTTTTGCGCACGACCCGGATCAACAGCGACCCGCCTCCCTTGCAGGCGGTGCTTGCCGAAATCCGCCTTACGATGGCCGCGGCCTCCAACCAATTGGGCGGCCGCAAAATCGAGTCGATCGTGCTCTGCGGCGAACACCCGCCCCATCTCGACCTGGCCCGCGCGATCGAGGCGGATCTGGAGATTCACGTCGAACTTTTCGATCCGCTGGGCGGCGTGAAGTTCGGCCGCGCGCTGGTCGAGTCGCCGCCGGAACATCCGGGCCGATTTGCGTCGCTGGTGGGTATGTTACTGGCCGAGCTGAAGCCATCAAGCCATGCGGTCGATTTCCTCCATCCCCGCCGCCGTGCCACAGCCCGCGATCCCCGTAAAAAATGGCTGATCGCCGCGGCAACTGCCGCCACGCTCCTGCTGGCATGGATCATTTACGCCCGCATCGATCATTATTGGCTGGCTAACTCGGTCGATGAATTGACGCAAACATCGAAAGGCATGGACAATTTGATCGACCAGGCAAAGAAAGTCCGCGCCGGCACGGCCGGCATTGCGAAGTGGGCCGACGAAGAAGTAATCTGGCTCGATCGTATCTACGCGCTCAACCAAAACTTCCCGGCGGCGCAGGATGCGGTCCTGGACGAGTTGACGATCAACAGCAGCCTGCGCGGCGGACAAATCGAACTCAAAGGCCGGGTCGGCCGGCCCGACGACATCGCGCGTTTGGAGGAGATCGTGGCCGCTCACGGTGGTAAAATAAGCGCAAAGAGTAGCCACGAAGATCGCTCCGTTCCACCCTACACATGCTCCTTCGAGGCCTCGGTCCTGCCGGAAAAGAGCGCAAAGCCATGAAGCTCCAGCGTCGCGAGAAAATCCTGGCCGGTTCGGCACTGGGGCTTGTCGGCCTAGCGGTACTGTGGTTTCTTTTCTTCTCAGGTGACAGCCGGTCTTTCGACCAGTTGATCGCCGAGCAAACCAAGTTGGCGAGCGAAATCGAGAACAAACAGAAACTGCTTCAGGCAGCAATCCTGGACGCCAAACGCCTTGCCCAATGGCAGCGACGTGCCCTGCCTCCCGACCCGGTACTTGCCCGCTCGCTCTATCAGAACTGGCTCCGCAATCTGGCCACGCGCGACAATCTTCGCGGGATCACGCTTGCCTCCACCGACGCCGGTACACGCCTCGACCAATTCACGCGGATCCCGTTCAAACTCCGCTGCCGGGCGAACCTGGGCGACCTCGTCGATTTTCTCTACGAGTTTTACTCCGTTGGCTATCTGCATCAGATCCGTTCGATGAACATCAAGCCGATACCAAACTCCCGCGAGTTGGATGTAAGCATGACGATCGAAGCCCTTTCGCTGCCCATGGCCGATTCAAAGAGCCAGTTGCCCAAGGAAGCCAGCCCAGTGCTTCAGCTGGCAAAGCGATCTGACTATCGCGAGCCGATCGTGAAACGCGACCTGTTTACTGCCTATGTCCGCCCGACGCCACTGGCTCCAACTGCGCGGCGCGAGCAAACCATCGACCCGGGCGATTATGTCTTCGTGACCGGATTTACCGAAGTTGATGGCACCGCGAAAGTATGGATTAAGGATCGCACGGGAGACAAACTATTGATCTTGGCAAGCGGCGAGAGTTTTACGGTTGGAAAAATGTCCGGCAAGATCGAAGCAATCCGCCCGGAAGGCGAGGTCATCATCGAATTTGATGGCCGCCGCCGCCAGCTTCGCAATGGCGATAATCTGCATGGCGGGGTAGAAATTCAGGACGAGCACCGGTGACATGGATTTGTTCGGCTCTTCCAGTTTTAGGTGCAGAAGTAGGGTGGGGAGAGCGCAGCGAGCCCCACCAAAAGTAGACCGCAATAAATCGCTGCGCTCTCCCCACCCTACAAATTATTCGTGTTCCGCAGCTAGAACCGGAAGAGCCTTGGTTTCCGATCCCAACCGGTAACATGTCCACGGCTCCGACATCGGCAAGCGGTGCATTGCTTTATAGGGTGCAATCGGTTAGAATCGTTGTTTTGACGCTGTTTCTTGGGGTTTTTTTGTTCCTGGCATGCCCACTTTGGACCCCCTGAAAACGCCAGGAGAACTGCGTTGCGGCGTTTTGCTTCAGAGTCCAAGGGGGGGGCCATGGCTGCACAGCCCACGATCCACGAGGTTGACTTCTGTTCGCAGATAGCGTCTGAAGCGAACATCCTTATCCGGCAGAATCCAACGGCTTATCCCTTCCGCGAGGTCCACGTGGAGGGCCTGGGCGAGGGGGCAGCGCGACGAAAGCGCAAAGACCTGCGATTCTACGGTCCCAACGGCAAGCTGCTTTTGTGCGGCGAGGTGAAACTTCCCGGAACGCCGGAAGGCCGGTCGGCCTATGCCGACAAACTGATGCAAGACGCCGAGGCCAAGGCGAGCAACGCGACGGTCCAATACTTCTTCACCTGGAATGTCAACGAGTTCGTTCTTTTCGACCGAAAACTCTTTGACCGACCCTTGCTTGATCGGCGAGTGCGGCCCTGGCGACTGGGTCGCTATCTGGCCGATTCCGCCGCAGTCGCCCGCGAGGAAAACCTCAACTTCATCAAGACGCATTTTCTGCCCGACCTGCTACATGGGCTGGCCGATGTTCTTTTCGGCCGCCGTGCCGAGTGGTTGCAGCCGGACGACTTGTTCATCCGTTCGCTGGAAAGTCACTTGGAGTGGCCGGTTCAGTTGTGCAGCACCTACATTCTGCAAGAGACCAGCAGGAACAAGTCGTTCGGCCTCCGCGTCGAAGGCTGGATGGCGGAGCAAGAATGGACCTTTGTGCGCACTCCGCATGAGGAATGGGCCAAGGCGGTGGATAATATGGCCAAGACCCTGGCTTATGTCTGGGTGAACCGCATTATTTTCTATAAGGCCCTGCGAACCCGTTTTCCCGATCTGCGCCGGCTTGAGCTTCGTCCGTCAGTGAAGAGTGCCGACGATGCCGTGTCGGCACTCAATCAACTATTTCAGGATGCCGTCGAGCGAAGCGGCGATTACGAGTCGCTGCTGATGCCCCAAGCGACCGATTGGGCGACCGCCGTGGTCTTTCAACCGGAATATGGTCTCGACGCCTGGCGGGGCTTGCTGCGCAGCATCGAGTCGGTTGACTTCCGAGCAGTGTCGTCCGATGTGGTGGGGAGAATTTTCCAGAAACTCATTGGTCCGGACGAGCGTCATCGCTTCGGCCAGCATTTCACCGGCGACGATCCCGTCGACCTTATCAACGCCTTTTGCATTCGTGGCCCAAGCGACACGGTCATGGATCCGGCCTGTGGATCGGGCAGCTTTCTTGTCCGGGCATACTACCGCAAGCGGCACTTGGGCGCGGGACGCCCTCATTTGGACTTGATTGGCGAGCTATTCGGCTGCGATATTTCGCTCTATCCGGCCCACTTGGCGACGTTGAACCTGGCCGCGCGCGAAATTAACGATGAGGCAAACTATCCGCGTATTACTCGCCGGAACTTTTTCGATTTCTCTCCCGAACAACCCTTCTGCTCCATTCCCGGCACGGATGGGGAACCACTTCCCATTGCCTTACCGGCACTCGACGCGGTAGTCGGCAATCCGCCCTACGTTCGGCAAGAGAAGGTGGAGAAGAAAGAAAAGGCCCGTTATGGGAAGATATGCAACAGTGCCTGGCCGAGCCTGCGGCTGACCGGTCGCAGCGACTTGCATTGCTACTTCTGGCCGGCCGCGGCCCGTTTTCTGAAAGAAGACGGCTACTTCGGTTTCCTCACCAGCTCGTCCTGGATGGACGTGGAGTACGGCTTTGCCCTGCAAGGGTGGATGTTGCGGCATTTCCGCATCCTGGCGGTCATGGAGAGCGCAGCCGAGCCGTGGTTTGAGGACGCCCGAGTCAAGACGTGCATGGCGATCCTACAACGCTGCGATGATGAATCGGCTCGCATGGCGAACCGCGTCCGTTTCGTTCGTTTTTCTCGGAAGCTGGCGGAAATCATCGGGGTCGCGCCGACCCTCGAGAATGAAACGTCACGACAGTCGGCTATCGAGGTGCTGCGAGACCGGATCCTCGGCACGGACGCCGATTTTGAAGATCACAACTGGCGGATCATCATCAAGACGCAGCGAGAACTATGGGACGACGGCGTTCGCGCCGGTACCGTCCTTGGGGAAGCTGCTATTGTAGAATCGGCGGACGAAGCGGACGACGAGGGAACAGCGGAGGCCGAGGGGACCGATTCTCCCGAAGTGGCAATGAATCATATCAACGGCCACGGAGCCAAGAACTATCGCGCGGGCAAATGGGGCCGCTACGTTCGTGCGCCGGACGTCTACTTCGACATCATGCGCCGCTTTGGCAAGCGGTTCGTGGCCCTGGGTGAAATCGCAACAATCCGCCGCGGAATCACATCTGGCTGCGACGCCTTTTTTATGCCCAAGGACATTACTTCCGAGCTATTGGCCAGACATGCGAGCGACCGCGACTTTCGCCGAAGTGCCGGCGGCGCGCCGCGGAGCGACGTCGAATCCGGCAAGCTGCGCATTATCAAGGCTGGCGACGGGAGCGTACACCCCATCGAAGCCGACTGCCTTGCCCCCGAAGTGCATAGCCTGATGAAGGTCAATCGCCCGATCGTTCGCGCGGCCGATATCGACCGGGTGGTTCTGTTGGTTGCCAAGCCAATGAGCGAAATCAAGCAAAGTTTGCCGTGGGCGTGGCGGTATCTGCGCTATGGCATGACGGCGGCTTTCGCCTCAAGCAAGTCAAAACCCGTTCCCCTTCCCGAGCGATCGACCTGTGCCGCCCGCGATCCGTGGTACAACCTCACAGGGTTGGTGCGCCCTGGAATTGCCTTCTGGCCGATGGCGCAGCAGTATCGGCATATCATCGCGGCAAACCCTGAACGTCTGATTTGTAATCACAACCTATTCGACGTTTCCTCGGATAGCCTGAATAAGAGGGAGCAATCGGCCCTGGTGGCGATCTTGAATTCCACGCTCGTCGGTCTTTTCAAAACATTTTACGGCCGCTATGCGGGAACCGAGGGTAATCTGAAAACCGAGGTGGTGGACGTGAACCTCCTCGACGTGCCCGATCCACGAAACGTGCCGACGGAACTCGCCAAGCGGCTCGCCGACGCCTTAAAACAATTGGGCAAGCGCACCGTGGGCCGATTGATCGAAGAGCAGTTGATGGACTGCCACTCGCCCGACCGCGCCCGCAGGCTGGCGACTGGCCCGCTGATGCTCTCGCAAGAATTGCAGCAGCCCGATCGGCGGGACTTGGACGATGCCGTTTTCGAGCTTTTGGGCGCATCTTCCCGCGACGAGCGAGCGGAGTTGATCGGCAGGCTCCACGACGCAACAGCGCAGCACTTTCGCGACATTCGCGTCGTTGAAATCGAGAAGATGGAGCAACGCTCCAAGGCTGGCACCAAGCGATTTCGTGTGGAGGATCTGGCAGCCGATATCTGGGACGCGGCGGAACTCGATGACGCCACGCCTTTAGCCCAATGGCTTGGCCGGCAACCGGAATCGGATTCTCTCGTAATCCTCTTGGATGAGCGGCCGGCGACGCTGTCCGGCGACGTGATGTTTCTCCCCAATACCGTCTATTTCGGTAAGGCCCGCAAAGGTCAAATCGACTGCCAATCACGCGGGCAGGCGGAGCTTGTGGTGCGATTGGCCAATCTCGGCGCGACAGGGCAGGTGAAACTCCCCACCGATATGGCTCCCTGCTTGAAATTACTGGATCGCGTTGACCGGCGTGTGGAAAATGCCCGAGCGAGGTTCAGGGAGTTATGCGAAAGCCGAACGGGCGACGAGCGCATCAGGGACCAACTCATGAACCTCCTCGAACGCTGGTTCGTGCGAGGCCGCTCGGCCGCAAAACCGGAAGAAGAAAAGGGGGAAGAAGAAAAGGGATGACAACGGCACAATGCCATGCCCATACTGGAAGCGGCCGATTTGGGAGCGGAATTCTCCTGGCGGAACGGTGTATCACGTCCTCAATCTCAGCGCATCGTATACCACAGCGCGGTGCAAATCGTCAAAAGTAGCCCTAGCCAGAAGAGGTAATTTCGGTAGAGGGGCACCCGCTCGGCGGCCAGCAGCGATTTCCAATCCGAGACGGTGGTCGTGGCAAGCTGCACGGTAGAGGCCGGTCGAGTGATCAGACTCACGGCGACCAAAATCGCGCTGCACACCAAAAAATTGAAAAAAGCGGTGTGCAACCACGGTTTCAAGAGCCAGTGATCCATCAGCGGTAGGAACGATTGCTTACCTTGGATGACCAACTGGTTGTTGTACATGAAAATTGGTCCCAGCACGGCCGCGGCCACAAAACAGGCGGTCACTCCCGCCGTGGTGGTCCGCTTCCAGAGTACGCCGAAGAAGAAAACGGCGGCCACGGGCATCATCAGGTAGGCCTGCACCGACTGGAGGTAGTTCCACAGGCCCTGGAAGTTGCCGATGATCGGAGCCCAAAGCGCGCCGAGAGCACAAACGGCTAGCACGACGATGCGCCCTACCAGCACCTGACGATTCTGGGAAGCTTGTGGCCGCCAGTGAAGGTAAAAATCACGGGTGACCAGCGTGGCGATGGAATTATACGTTGCGCTCAAGTGACCCATCAGTGCGGCGACGACGCCGGCAAAGGTCAACCCCAGCAGCCCGTGAGGCATCAGGTCTCTCAGCAAGGTTGGATAGGCCAGGTCGGTGTCAGGGTTCTCGCTGCCGGGGATCAGGGGCAAGGAGGGGTAATTGCACTTTGCAATCAATCCAGGCACGACCAGAAGAAAAGGGGTGGCGAGCTTCAGGAAGCCGCAGAAGATCGCTCCCAGACGGCCCTCGTTGAGGTCTTTGGCAGCAAAAGCCCGCTGAACCAGCACCTGATCCATCGACCAGTAGAAACTGCCCAAGACGAAGACTCCGAAGAACATGCCGAACCAGGGGTAGTCAACGTCGGTCAGTGGCTTGACCATCTGGAACATTTCGGGGCCTAGCTTCTCATGCAACCCGCTCCAGCCGCCCACTTGGCGAAGCCCCAGGGTGGTGAGTACCACTGCGGCAACCAACAGGACGACGCTCTGCAAAGCGTCGGTATAGACGACCACCCGCAGGCCACCTTTCATCGTATAGACCGCGGTGGCCAGCCCGACGATCCAGATCGTCCAAATCCGATTCCAGCCCAGGAGGTTGTCGAAAAATATCGACGCCGCCCAAAGCGAAATCGAGACCTTTACGAGCACAGCCACGATCACCATGAAGCCGGAGAAAAACATCCGCACGCCAGGGCTGAACCGCTGCTCCAGGAACTCCGGCACGGTGAATATCTTGTTCCGGATATAAAAAGGCAAGAACAGTAGGATCAGGGGGATCATGCAGTAGATGGCCATCCACTCGAACCCACCCACGGCCATGCCGCCTCGCCAGCCTGCGCCAGCCAGTCCCACGATATGTTCCGCCGAAATGTTCGCCGCGAAGAGCGAGGCCCCGATGAACGGCCATGTCAAACTGCGACCGGCAAGAAAATACCCTTCCGCAGTTCCGCTCTTGCGCACCAGCACGAAAGCCACAACGGCGATCACCAGTCCGTAGAGGGCAATCACCACCCAATCAGAGAACCACAAGGACATTGCACATTCCGCTTAACGAAGGTTGCCAACATGGATCGGCAGGCCACTCCACGGACTGCCACACCTCGCCTAATCTACCAGAATCGCCAGCGGCGGTAAAGCCATGCCCAGCACACCATGCCCAGTACAGTTCCAAGGGAAATAACAGGGAAAATCATGGGTAGGGCAATCCATGCGGACCCGGAATTCTCCTACAGCATTTTCGCCAACCGCTCTTTTAGCCCAACAGACTCGTCGTCCGTGAAGCCTGCCATGCGGTAGAAAAGTCGGTCGATGAGGTCCTGATAGGGCTGCGCGTCGGGATGAAGGGCGGAGCTCCCTCCTCTTCAATTTGCAATCCCCAATTCATTCCTCCCCTGCGATTGCAGCCAGGTGTCCAGGTCAACCGATGAGTTGAAATCAAGCAGGGCTTCGCCGAGTTGATCAAGGCGATCAGCCGATAGGAGTTCGATCTGTTCCTCCGCTGCTGGATCAAGATCATTTAGTCGCTTTCGGAGCTGGCGCAGCACCAACTTGCGCTCGTGAGTCAACCCCTCCTGCCGTCCCTCCTGCCGTCCCTCCTGCCGCCCCTCCTGCCGTCCCTGCTCCAAACCTCTTTTCATCCAACTAGTCACAATTTCCATTACACTCTCCTTTTCTTGGGGGTGAAGTTCCTGTAACTCCTCCCCGAGTTGTTCCTCTTCTTTTATTGTAAGCTCCAGATAGGAATCGACAAACCCGGAGATCAATTCCCGCCGCGCGGGGTCAAGCTGCAACTTGGCCAACATTCGTAAACAGGCCAGCTTGACCCGAGCCGCTTCTTTCGGTCCCCTTTGCATATTTGCCATCAACGCCGCAAGGATCGGGCTGGTCCGTTGCTCAAAGTCCTGCCACGCCAGTTGGTTCAGTTGCACCACCCGATACCGAAACGACAACACGGCCAAGTC
>JBAWVO010000203.1:0-12031 GCA_037147235.1 Planctomycetota bacterium
TTCTATGCGCCCCATGAAAACTAGGCAAGTCCAGTTTTCCAGAATGGACGCGCACTCGGATCGGTCGGATCGGTCGAATTATTGTCGTTCCCCCCGCCTTTTGGAAGAAAGGAACGAAGCAACTCCACCTTGAAACTCACCTCTTGCAATCCCTTGCTCGCAACTTCAATCGTCTTTGTCTCTTCCACTTTCCGTCCGGCGATGGTCGTCCGCAGCACGACTTCGATCGGTCCTTTGTCAACTGCATTGTTATGTACCGTGACGGGGATTTCGGCCGTATCGCCATCGGTAAAAGCCAGCGGCAGCTTGATCTCGCCAAACAGATCCTTCTTCACGGTCAGGTCGTTGCTTGCCTCGCCAGCCAGGGTCTCGGTCGAAATACCTTTGGCCAGGAATTTCCAGGCGGTTGATCGCTCGGGTACGGTCAGGGTGACGGTGGCCGTACCATCTGCGCCGGTGGTGACGACCGGGTTCCAGTAGCCGGTTTCCTGCGGCAGCAGGGCGGAAAGCAGGATCGCGCCGGAGGCGTTGAACTCGGCAGCCATGGCCGCCGCCCGCTTGTCGTCGAGCCGACCGTTATCGCCAAGACGGACGTTACGGAACTTGCCCGAGTTATCGACGACGAGGACTTGGCGTTGGTTCTGGGCGATCAGGCCATTGAGGTCACCGGCCGTGATGTTCGTGCCGCCGGTGTAGGTGTTGCCACCATTGAGTTGCAGGCCACTGAAGCCTGATTGTTTGATAGGCAGAACGAGATCGGCGACAGGGTAGACCTTTCGGTCGAAGTTTTGTTCATCGAGTGTGACATTTTCCACCAGTCCAGCATCGCTGTTGACCCCCACGCCGAACATCAGACGCCCGGTTTGGCTCTCCTCCGCTTGGACCATGAGTGGCAGATCACTCAGGCTTAGGACCGTACCGTCGGCCGTAGTTCTTGTTAGTGCAATCGCAGCCTTCGAGCTTTCCGCTTCCTCATTCGCTATCTCCTCGCGATCCTTCTCTGCCAGCAGACGCGGATTGATCGGCTGCGTGGCTGGGCGATAGGAGAACATGATGCTCGACGTGCAGCGGACGGCCGGCTCGCGCTGAGTTCCGCGGAAGAAATCGCCGATCGAAGGCAGCGGCGAGGCGAACCGGTCCAAGAGCGATTGCTCGACCATCGCCAGGCTCAACTCGGCCGCCACCGGCTTGCCCTGCGGATCGGTCGTCGTAACGGTCACTTCAAGTTCGTCGCCGGGGCGAACGCTATCTCCCTTCTCTTTTTGGGAGAGGGCCGGGGTAAGGGGATTTCCCTCCAGGAGAGGATTGGGGGATTTTCGCTTGGTTGCAATCTTCACGCGGAGATCGCGCTCGACGGTGAACGGACTCGTCGAAGTATGGAAGCGAACAATCGGACGCGGCTTGCTCTCGACTTTCTTTCCCACTTGCGGTTTTGCTGGCCCCGTAGGATGGACCTCCGAGTCCGTCCTTGTGCCTTGAGGATGGATTTCCAGATCCGTCGCCGGAATCTGGACGGACTCGGAGGTCCATCCTACAATGTTATCGCTTCCCAAGTCCGGTCGCGGATCCGTCATCACGGCCACGGCCAACTCGAAATTCGGCGCAAGAGTCGCCGTCATCGGAATCTCTAGTTTGTTGGCCCCCGTCTTCAACTCGACCAGTCGATAATCCAACACCCGGGCACCCTGGTAGGTCACCAGCGCAAGGGCTGGAGCATCGCGCCAGTGCAACTGAACTGCGGCCGTATCGCCAACCTTATAGGTGTGCAGGTTGGCCAGGATGCGAAGCCGCACGAGGTCGTCTTCGCCGCTGATCTGTAGCGAAGCCTGGCCCGTAATCGGATTGTGGAAGCGATCGACCGCCTCGGCTCGCAGGAAATAGGTGCCGCCCTTGTCAAGCTTGATCGTTTGCCGGGCTTTGCCGTCGGCAGCCGTCGTCAGCTCATGCTCCTCGACCAACCGCTCGCCTGGCCGACCTGCGACCAGCGTCCGCTCCAATACTTTCAGCTTGAGCTTCTGGGCCAGCGGCTTGTTCTCCGCATCGCGGACATTCACGGTGGTTTCCAGCGATTCGCCCGTCACATAGACCGGCCGTACCGTACTCACGCCAACAGAAAACCCCTGGGCAGCCAGCACGAAATTGACCTGTGCGTTCACATTGCCTTCGGGCAATTGAACGGTAAGCGGCAGAATCTGTGATTCGCTATATTCGCGGGTTGGCAGGTTGATGGGAACCTCACCCTTGGCGTTGGTGGTGGCCGTCAACATGCGGTCGCCGGCCAGTTGATAGCGGATCTCGCGGCCGACCACGGGGGCACCGTAGTAGAATTCGGCCCGGATCGCGCCTTCGATCGGCTCGCCGCGGTAATAGACCCGTCGCGGCGTATCGACCACCAGACGGATCGGTTCGAGTTGGTACTCATGAACGAGAAACGTGCCCTGAAAATTTTGCGATCCGTTATCGTGAACCAACACGCGATACTGACCCTGGGGGCTGTTGGGCGGCAGGACGAAATGGGCGTGGAAGCTGCCGAAGGCGTTGAGCTTCACCTTTTCCTGGCAGATCGGCCGATTGCGGGCGTCGAAGACATCGACCGTGTACGACTTGTCCTTGTCGATCGCATAGACGTCATCGGCCGCGCGGCGGAGACAACCGCGGACATTCACCAGTTGGCCCGCACGATAGGCCGGACGATCGGTGTAGATGTAACCTTTGTCGGTCAGGCCTTGTGCGACGCCAACACCTTGGAGATTGAGCATGTTCGATGCGACGTTGTTCTCAATGGCAGCAAAGACGCGGATGTCGCTGGAGTTGAGTGGGCCTTGCGAAGCCGCAAGCGGTTTGCCTTCAGCAGTAACGAGGTTCTTATAGCTCTTTTGAAAAACTCCGTCCTTGTCGGTCACCGCTTCGCCAATCACCTCGCGGCCGTTGGAAACCAGCAGCCGCACGCCAGGCCACGGTTTACCGCTGAGCATGTTCTCGGCGAAGACAAAGACCCCTAATGAACTGCTCGAACAAGGCGGCCGCCTCGGCAAACTTGCCGAGGTTCTGCTGGCACTCGCCAATGAGCAGCTCGATCTCGATTTGCTTCTCCGCGTTGGCCCCGGTCTCCAGGGCCTTCTTGTAGAACTCCAAAGCCTTAGCGTAGTCGGGCTTCTGATCTTCCTTGGGCGGCTTGAAGTAGGCGTCGGCAAACTCCAGGTAGATGTCGGCGATCTGTTGTTTGCGATCGGTTGAGAGCAGATACTCGGCCTCGGCCCGATAAATCAACTCGGCGGCGCGGAAGTCGCCTTTGCGGGCCAGTGACACAGCCTTGGCAAAGCGTGCCCGACGTGCCCAACATACGTCAGGCTTTCCAGCCTGACTTGAACGTACGTCAGGCTTTCCAGTCTGACTTGAACGTACGTTAGGCTTTCCAGCCTGACTTGGAAGTTCCTTGCCAAGCCGATCGAAAACGGCGATGGCCTCGTCATACTTGCCGCCCAAGTGCAGTGCGCGGCCCTTCAAATAGAGCAGGTAATCGCACGGGGCGTCTTTGACCCGGACCGCCTCGTCGATGGCCTTCACGGCATCGGAATAGCGGCGGTCCTGCATTGCCTCGCGAATCTTATCCGCCACCAGGGGGGCATCTGCCGAAGGTTTTTCTACGGGCACCCCATGTGCCGCCGGAGCCGCAGCAGTCGGCAGGGCCATGCCAATGAAAATCAAGAGGAACAAAAGCAAATTCAGTGACCACCGAAGCGTTTTCATAGTTTGACTTTCAGGAATCGAGTAAGCGAGGCGGATTGTCAGAAGTCCTTACAGTATAATACCTTGCTGGCAAGAGGGAAATGTTCCAGAATGTCTCTCGCACGCTAAATCAGGATTGGGAAAATGTGGATCGAGAAACATGGGACGGCCACTCCTAACGTGTGCGATTGACCCATCATGCCCCGCAATCCCATTCCAACCCGCGGCGATGTCTGGCTGGTTTCGCTTGATCCCACGATCGGCGACGAGGTTCAAAAGACTCGCCCGGCCGTGGTGGTCACCAGCAATATCTACAACCGTCATAATTGGGTCGTTGTGATCATGCCGCTGACGTCGCACGATACGGCTGAATACGATCAAGTCATGATCGAGCCACCGGAAGGCGGCGTAACTTCGACGAGCGTGACCCTTCCGGACCAAATTCGATCCGTCGATCGCCGCCGCTTGATCAAGCGTTTAGGCTGCGTATGCCAGGACTCACTACACCGGATCGATCGTTCTTTGAAGATCGTCCTCGACCTCTTGTAGGTCAGGGAAAGGGGAACAAAACGAGTTCCTGCCCCGGAGGGGCGCGTGAGAATAGCCCAGCGATTTATCGCTGGGGAAGATGGCAAGCAAACCGAAAGTCCCGGACGATTGAAACTTCATCCGCGAAGAAAACCACCTGGGCCATGCCTTTACAAGCCTTTCTTCAAAAGCCCTAAAGTGCATAGTGTCGGCTCGACCTCTGCTCCCCACTATCCACTTTGTGTTTCAAAGTTAGGTCGAGCCTTCAGCCGGAGGCTGATCCCGCGAAGCGGGACTTTGCGGCTGGCCGGTGTTGGCAGCGTGTTTTTCAACGGCTCCCTGGACCGATCTCTGCTGTCGGCATGCTTATTCTTTTTCTCTTCCGACTTAAACGGCGTAGCCGCATGTCGAGGTGAATATCCGCTCTAGTTCGGCCATCTCCGCGTGGGTTATCGAAGATTCGTTAGTGGCGTTGTAGTTGATCCTTGCGGTTGCCAAGGTGCAGTTCTTAAATATCAACATTCCTCCGACTCGCCGCGGAGCCGAGATTACCCTGTGGTAGTCGTCGATGCGTGCGTCGTACTGCTTGGCCGAGATCACCCCGCGACGAAACAGATCTTTTGCGGTAAACATGACCCAAGCGTCAAGGGAAATGTCGGTGAGGTGGGGAGGCGGCAGAATCCTGCGCCCCATGCTCGGCTGGTTATCGAAAAGCTCGTCGAGCGCCCACCCCCAGCCCGGTTCTCCGGGATGGACGAAGGCTCCCGCGAATGAAACCAAGAGGATGTTCGGCTCATCCGCCGCACATTGACTTTTGTCCGCGTCCAGTTTCTTGGCAATCTTTTCGTAAACCTTGGCGTATAACCTTAGAGAATTGTGATATAGCCCCGGCACTTTGGGCCCTAGTGGATCAAACTTCCCTGGGCGATGCCAAAGAACTGCGGGGTCTTGCTTCTTTGCCACCAGGAAGCTCTGGAAACTTTCCCGGTCGTCCTCGCTTTCTCCGATGACGGTGTTTTCTACACGAACATGACGGCCCAGAAGTGCCAAACGCATATCGCTATCACGTCCATTTGGAAGCGGTGCGTCGAACTCGACCTCGCAGCCTGCTTTCAATGCTCTAGCCCGCGCCCAGAGGTCGAACAGGCCGCCATACCATTCCGCCACCTTGCGGCCAGCGGGTGTGCCAAGGAACTGCGCCACATCCTTGACTTTGTTCGATTTCGCGTTTCCAAGTACCAAGATGAGGTCTTCGTCCAGTTCCGCAACAGCGGCTTCCGGTATTTCTGATAGCACGCTGAACGGTGGTGCCCATGGCCCGTACTCAAGATCGGCAGCCTTGGCTTGTTCGATTCGTCGCGCGGCGTCGTCCAGGATGGATGCTGGAAATGCGAGTCGGAGCGGACTGGATACCGGCAACGCCGTCAGCCTTTGGCGAACCGTCGTCACCATTTCACGGTAAATGTCCTTGCCGTCCCCTGTACTCATGGCTCCCGATGTCCTAATCCGCAATGCTTTCCAGTAAAATCTGATTCGCGAGAACCCGCCAATCTGCTACGTCATGTTCGTTCGCAGGTGATTCTCCACCTCTACAAGTTGGTGCGAGAACCACTCCGCAACCTGCGACTTCTGCAACGGCAAGGCACCGGACTGTCCGGCCCTATAAGGCTTTGAACATTCGATCACAACGGAGGACTTCCACGTCGCGGGCTGCAATAGCTGAAGTTTGGCAGTAGCCTGGAACCGCCAGCCTTCACGAAGACGAGAAGAGTGGGAGTTACCACAACGTGCTTGGAAGGTGTCGTCGCCCAGCATATCCTCGTCGATCTCCCCTGCCTTTAATGCCAGGCTTGGATTGATGCCGTCGCGAAGAGCCATCAGCCAAGGGATGACGATTTCCTTATAGGCATCCCGAGCCTCGATACGGGCTTGCTGCCATTCGTTCGCGCCAAAAGTGTTTTCACTCATTTGCTGATTTCCTTTTTTCTCGTGGGCAATGTTCAACCTCTATTTCTCGTAAAACCCGAGTTCTCTCGCCCTCGCAAAGTCTGCTTCAGCTTTGCTCGTTTCGCCCATTACGTCGTAGGCTGCGCCGCGGCCGTAATACGCCTCGGCATAGTTCGGATTAAGCCGAATGGCATCGGTGTAATCCGCGATCGCGTGAGTGCGATTAGCCAGGTATCTGTAAACATTGCCCCGACCGCAATACGCCAAAGCAAACTTTGGGTTGACCCGAATGGCGTCAGTGTAGGCGGCAATCGCCTCGCGATGCTCGCCGTTTCCCTCGTAAGTACGGCCACGTTTATAGTACACTTCGGCCTTTTCGGCGGTAGCTGTAGCATCGGCAGCCTTGTCGGCCTTGGCTTTGTCGGCAGCAGCCTTGGCAGCTTTCTCGCTTCGCGCTGCTTCCTCGGCTTCCTCCCGTTGCTTGAGGCGAGCAACCAAACGATCGAGTTCTTCTTGTTTGGTCGCAAGTGCCTGTCGGGCTTGCTGATTTTGCAACTCAGCCGTCGCCAATTGTCTCTTGGCATATTCGAGAGATTTCTCTTTTTGACCTATCTCCTCTTCTCGCCTCTGCAATGCGTCCTCCTGTCGCTTGATCTGCTCCAAGCTCTCTTTGTTCTTCTTCTCGTTTGCGCTGTGATCCTGCTCCTTCTTTGCCAACTCTGCGAGCCTCTCGTCGTTAATTTTCGCCAGTTCAAGGAGCGATTTCTGCCGTTCCAATTCCTGACCTTTATCCGCCGACCCGCAGCCCGCAATGAGCAGTATAAGGCCAAGAGCCACGAGTCGTTTCCCCATAACACGGTCCTCTTTTTGCGTTTTTAGACTGTCTATCGCTTCGCCAAATCCAGCCGCCGATTAACCCCAAGACTCGCTAACCGTCGGAGGCCACTCAGCAGCTCCCGCAGGGTCAGGCCGCCACTATCCACTTTATGTTTTAAAGATAGTGCCAGCCTGACCCCGTCGTCCGCACGGCGTTCTTGGGTATTTTCGCACCTACCGGAACGCCACGGCGGTAGGCCAACATAACGTCTTGATTTTGATCTACGGAAGCAGCCCTGTCAATAAGCCATGTTGTCAACTGCCACGCCCCCGCCAACTACATTCCACCAACCCCACCAATGGACAGAGAGGGAATTCCGTTTCGCGTCAACGAACCGTTTTCATGGAGTGAACAAGGCAGGCGAGACGCCCGCACCACAAACTTGGCGGAGAGCCGAGTAAATTGGTGAGAAACGAAAGCGGGCGTGTCGATAATAACAGTAAGATGGGCTGTATTAAATATTTCGGTTGTTGCAGATCCCCGCAAAAGCCGCCCAATAGGCAGTGTCTCGCTATGTATCGCATCTTATCACTGATCCTGGTTCTTGGCATGGGGCTGACTCAGTCGTCGATCGCCGCTTGGCCCAAGTCCAATGAGGCGTTACTGCCTGCGCCGTTGCCCACCGCATCACCTGCGCTCCAGGGACCGATCCATGGACCTGTCGAGCCGGTACAAGCCGCTTCAGCAACCCTTCCCGTGGACTTAAAAACGGCCATGGAATGGACCTTGGAGCGGAATCCCGATTTGATGGCGATTCGGCAGAACACGCGTGTATCGCACGCTGCTTGGGCAGTTGCCCAGCAGTTCCCCACCAGCCTGAATCCGACTGTATCGCTTGACGTGCGTCCGTGGACCTTTGACAAGAATAGAGGGGAAGGGTCCAGACCACTTGAAACGCAGGTTTCGATGTCCTGGGCTCAGCCTATCGAACTGGGAGGCCGAACCGGATTTCGCACGGAGATTGCCCGGGCTGCCTTTACCCAGACCCAGTGGAACCTTGTGCAAGCCGAACTTGCGGCCCTCGTTCAGACCTATCGACTACACCAAACCGCCACGTATCGGCGCGAGAAGTGGCGCGTCGCACAGCAGTTGGCTGAATTCAACCGGCAATTGGTGAAGACGATGGAGCGGCAGATGCAGGCCAATCAGGTCGCGACGGTGGATGTGGTGCTCGCCGAAGTGGAGAACCAATCTTCCATCCAACAAGTGGAAGTGTCTCGCCAAGACTACGTGGGCACCCTCGCCGACTTACGACAGCAGATCGGAATCGGTGAATACATGAACTGCCTGGAACCTGTCGGCCTATTGCAATTGCCTGAGGAAACGCTGGCCAGGGATGAAGACAATCTTATTCGTACCGCTTTGGAAAGTCGCCCCGAGATCCAAGCGGCACGGGCTCAAGCGGTTGGCTCGCGCGAGGCTATTGGCCTTGCTCGAGCCGATCGCATCCCGATCTTTTCGGCAGGCCCCGTCTACGAGAAGAACGAGTCGGGAACCACTTTCTATGGGCTCGCGGTCAGTACGCCCGTTCCCGTACTCAACACCGGCCGGACGCTTGTGTCCCAGCGTGAGGCCGAATACTGCCGGGATTTAGTCATCCTGGAACAGACCCAGCAGAAGATCAGGAACCAAGTGAAGGCCAGTCTGATCAAATGGCATCAAACTCAGCAGCTTGTCAGCCGCACCCATGCGACGATCGAGCCGATCAAGGAGCTGGCAGCAAAAGTCGATCGCCTTTATGCTGCCGGACAGAGCGACCTGGTCAAGCTGCTTCAGGTTCGGCAGCGACTCATCCAGGCCGAGAACACTCAGCTTGACGCAATTTGGCAGGCCACCCAAGCCTATGCCGATGTCCTCACGGCACTAGGAACCACTCCGCTGATCGGTGCCGTGGGAGCCGCATCTCCAACCCATTGAGTAATCGAAGCATCTTGAATAATGTGAAGCGGCGGAGCTTGCTCCGCGCGTTTTCAGCCGCTTGCGACCGCAAGCAAGGAACCGTTCTTGCAACATTGCTCCTCGCTAGTTTTGTGGTTACAATTAGCACGGGGATGTGGCAGCCATCATTCATGCCTCGGCGATAGATCGAATGAAGAAACTTTTTCCCATTATTCGAGAATTGGTAGACACCGAGAAATACGTTGTCGGCCAACATGCTGCCGAACGACTCGAAGAACGAGACATTTTGGAATGGCAGGTTGTTGCCGGCATGGCCGAAGCCGTTCTCTTGGCCGAATGGCCGGATTCCGCGCCGAATCCCACGGTGGAAGTGTCGGAAACATTGCCGGATGGCGTTGAAATCAAAGCGGTTTGGTCGTATTTGCGTCAAAGTGGTGTTGCAAAACTCGTAACGGTTCATTTTTTCAATTGAGTCAAATCATGCGAATTCAAGGAAAGCGGTTAAAGCGAACGCGATTGGTTCAGGGCGGCAAATTTGTCGTGGCCGTTGAAGTGGAAATGGTTGTTCCGCCTGATGATCCAAGCGAGCCGTGCTATGAAGCGGAAACCGTTCAATTGATCCGCGAGGTAGCCGAACACGCCGCTTGTGGCGACCGCGAATGGATTCAGCAACGCGGAACCGTCTATGAATTAGTCGCCTCATCGTAACGCACGCAGTTTTTTTGGAAAGAACAAAGGCGGGGAATAAGGGAGGGAATCTTTGTTTCTTTTTGTGCCAATGACTATGCTTGTCAATTTAGCCAAAACAAAGAGTCGCGGCCCTTTTTCTCCCCCTGCCGGGATTTGGTCATCCTGGAACAGACCCAGCAGAAGATCAGGAACCAATTTGGCAGGCCACCCAAGCCTATGCCGATGTCCTCACGGCACTAGGAACCACTCCGCTGCTCGGTGCCGTGGGAGCCGCATCTCCAACCGATTGATTTCGTGGCTTAGCTGATTGTCAGCGCGGTGCCTGCCGAAGCCACGCTGGCGACCGAACTGGCCGGAATCTGGAATTGGGATCCCGGTGAGCCTGTCGAAGTGCTAAAATTGGCAAACAGCGACAATGCGGATGTCGCAATCGTCTGTTTGACGGTGAACTGGCGGCCGCCGGCGGGAAGGGTGGTTATACCGTCCGTGGTCAGCGTGATGCTTGTTGCTCCCGAGGCAACCGTGCCCGTCGCGATTGGCGCGGCGATGCCGTCGACATAGACCGAAACCGTGGCTCCGCTGATCGCTCCCGAGACATTGAACGAGAGTTTGGTGTTACTGTTCGAGTTGTTGGCAGACGTACTCCCGGTAACGGTCTGTCCGTTCACAGAGATGGAATCGGTCTGTGGCGCCGGCGGGGCGACAAAGACCGGCACGAAGGCGCGATAGACCGGATCGACACCCGATCCCGCGTCCCACGCCGCGGCCGTGGCTGACTGGGACGTGACTTCCAGAACCTGGACGCCGTAGAAACCGGTGGTCGGCGTCACTGTGTAGCTGGAGCCGTTCTGCGTAAGCGTCATGTTCGGATTGATCGCGTCCGCCGCCGGGCTGGTACCGGTATACGAGTTATCGACGTAATCTCCGGGATAGACGGGCACGGCGCGGAACAATTGCACGTTTACCTGTGCCGCCGAGCCATCGGCGGAAACCCCCTGCGGGGTGAAGGTCGCCGGCGTATTGGCCGCGGTGAAGATCTTGTCGGTGCCGTTGATCGGCGTGACCCAGGGGTTCGGCGGATCGAACGAATTCGTGCCGACGTTGATCGTGAAGGTCTGGGTGCCACCCAAGCCGTCCGACACGTTCACCGTATAGCTGCCCGTCGCTTCCGGCAATGCCTTGAGAAGCAAAACGCCGTCCTGCGTGTCGGTGGTAATGCTCATCGACAAAATCTTCAGTGGCGTCACAGGCTGACTGTTTTCGCCGGACGAGTTGGTCGATACCGGCTTGGCAGCGATGGCCTGGCGAACATTGTCACCCTTGATCAGCTTGCCGAAGATTGTGTAGCGGAAGTCGAGGAACCCATTGCTCGTATCGTTGGGGCTGGTGATGAAAAATTCCGAGCTATTGCCGTCCACGCCGTTGTTGGCCATGGCCAGCAGGCCGCTGGACGTGAATCGCAAGTCACCTCTCAACTCCACGGGGATCGTGCTTCCAGACCCCCCCGAGCCGCCCTGGATCATGAAAGTCTGGATGATTCGGTAGAACGAGGTGTTTGTGTAGGTGTTCGTATTGACCAAGTCGACGAAGTGACTCACCGTGCTGGGCGTGTAGTTATTGAATAACTGAAAGTCCATCTCGCCCTGGTCGGTGACAATCTTCAAGACCTGGTTGGTCTGCGGCATGTGGGTTGCGGTCAGCTTGCTTCCTGTCGGATCGTTGGTGCTTGTCGTGGTGGCACTGAACGTCGGCGTACTCGAATTCACACTGTTCAGCGCGATGAGTACCGGTGAACCAATCGCCACACTCGCGGGCGGGGCAAGCACGGAAAAGCTGTTCGCCAACACCGTCAGCGTGGCTGCCGTGGTGGTCGCCGGCGTGCCGACTGCGTTCGTGAAAACAGCCTTGTATTGGTAACCGCTCATCGCGAGCGTGGTACCGGTTATCGTCAGCGTGCCGGTGTTGCTGCCGGTGTACACGCCCACGTCCGTCAGGTTGCCGTAGCTGCTGCCGGTGCCGGTGTTGACTTGCCACTGCACGGTGGGAGTGGGGTTGCCGCTAGCCGCCGCCGTGAAGCTCGCCGTGCCGCCCACGACAATCGTCTGAGGAGCCGGGTTCGTGGTCACGCTCGGTGTACTCGGCGCGACCTGAACGGTCAGCGTGGCTGCCGTGGTGGTTGCCGGCGTGCCAGCAGTGTTCGTGAAAACGGCCTTGTATTGGTAACCGCTCATCGCGAGCGTGGCGTTGGTTATTGTCAGCGTGCCGGTGCTGCTGCCGGTGTACACGCCCACGTCCGTCAGGTTGCTGTAGCTGCTGCCGGTGCCGGTGTTGACTTGCCACTGCACGGTGGGAGTGGGGTTG
>JBAWVO010000204.1:0-12010 GCA_037147235.1 Planctomycetota bacterium
GGATCGCGTCAAGCTGATCCATTGGGATCGGGACGGTTTAGCAATTTGGATGAAGAAGCTGGAATCAGAAAACACCCAAAGCTTCGGCTTTACAGAAGTCAGAAGGGTTGCCTATAATCGCCGTATCGGCCCTGCTGAAGCTGGCCGAATGGTGGGAAACTCGCGCACATCTAGCCCAAGGAGGAGAGTCATGTCCGGACAAGGAAGTCCAATCGTCCCCCCCCGCGCCCTGCGGCAAACGGAGTCGTTCCGCTCGATCGACTCTGGACGCGGCTATCCGCCCCTGTACGATACACGTCCGTACATCGAGCGCGAGGCCGTCATCGTCACGCTGTGCAACGAGAATCGTCCGTCTCTTTGGGAGCAGGTCAGCCAATACGTTGACCAGCATGGCTCGATTGGAAATGCCGAAGTACGCCAGTTGATGGGCACGGAAAACGTGCTGTCGGTCTCGAAGGTGATTCGAGAATGGGTCGATCGCGGGCTGCTAGTCGTGGCAAATCCCCAGCGGGAACCAGGGTCCGTCGCTACGCGAAGGCGGGAGGCCGCCCACAAGGACTTGTTTTCTAACCTCTGAAGATAACAACTTGCCGAGAATTCATAACTCGTTTATTTTGAATAACTTATAACAACCATTGTTATCCGGGCACGACCAATATGGGTGGTTCTGTTGCAGTTGGAAGTATGGATGCTCAAACGCAAGGGCGAGGACGAGTCCAAGCCCAAGCGTGGGCGTAGTAAGAAGGATGCCAAAGAATGATCGAAGACTGGGCGCTAGAAAAGCTGAACCCGCTGCGCAATGAACGGCTGGTCATCGTGCATGACCCGCAACGGATGATCCACCGTGGGGCGGCCGTCGTGGACGGCTGGGCCGTCCAAAACGGCTTCACGGTCATATTCCCGAGTGGCAATCTGGGCTTCCGTGACCAGTTCGAGCAGATTCGTGACAACGCTGAGTTGAAGATCGTTCTCGTGGACCGCTCGCGGGAGGATCGGGGTTTGCCGCTGTTTTACCCCGACCTGCAATGTCGTTCGAGCAGCCGCGCCCGGCTGAAACTTACGCTCCGCGATCTCCTGGCCGAGCGCACCGGCGACGACCGCTGGCCCAAGGAAGTCAACGACCGCAACCTGAGCCGCCTGGTGCTGGCCAACCTGGAAGGCACGCTTCACGCCTATCAGCAACTCCGTGACGCCAATCCTCAGCGATTCACCGACAGTGACTTATATAAGATCGTTCTCGGCGCGACCCTGGGCATTAACCCCTTCAAGAACCTCACTCCCCAGGAAATCCGCTCCCTGTGCATCGAACGGCACCAGCGGCTCGAAGAGGTCCGCAACCTGTTCGCCGCCAGCGGCGCGTCGGAAGAGGCCCAGGCGGTGCTGGAATCCCTCAAGACGCAGGTGGCCGCCGCTGAGCGGCCTTGGTGCTGGATGCTCGACCATGACCCGCAGGATGTCGTGCGGGCATTTACCCTGGCCTGCATCCTCAACCAGCATGGCGTCGAATACGAAGTCCTCTTGGGTAATTTCGATCCGGGTCTGGGCCGCTACCAGGATATTCCCCACGAGGTCGTCGCCAACACCACCAAGCAGCTTCTTCAAGCCGATCCAGACGGCTTGGCCGACGACGTTGCCAAGATTGAACAATTTCTGATCGAAGAACCACAGAAGCGGCTGGCGTTCCTACTGGCGAACCGCTGCCAGATCGACCAACCGGCGGAGGCCCGCAAGGTGCTTCTGGCCGAGAAGCTGTCGCCCCTGGTACGGAGCCTGGCGCTGGTGTCGCTCCTAGCCGACCTGATCTCCGGGCAGAACCTCGGTTTCCACCGGGGCGTTTTGGCGGCCATCGACAAGGAAGGGACGGCAAGCCCGGATGAACTGCCCCTGGCCGCCCGGCGGCCGACGCCGCAGTGGACCGACCTTCTGACGGCCTACCGGCGCGCGATATGCTACTTTGAAATCGCCGCCAAACTGCACGACCATGCCAAACGTTTGAAAGTTGCCAAGACCGATCAACTTGAGTTTCCCTGGTTCTACGATCTGTGGACCAAGGACCGCGTGGACCGGCTCGATTACTACGGAACCGACCTTCAGCGCCTCCTGCGGGTGGGGAATTTGCTGCCGCTGGCCCTCAACGAATTCTGGCCAGCGCTCGTCCAGCGATGGCAGCAGGTGGAAACCCGACTAAACGAGGCGATTGCCAACGTCCAGAAGAGCATGAACCTGGTCAACGAGAAGTTTCAAGACCTATACCGATTGCACTACACCACCTGGATCAAACGGACTGATAGCCCAGTCAAGTTCACGCATCAATTCGTGCCGCTGGTGCTCAAGACACACTGGGACGCGGATGCCGGCGAGAGGGCGGTGATCCTGGTATTCGACGGGCTCCGCACCGATGCCTGGGAAGAGTTCGTCAAGCCGGTGCTGGAAGAGAAGTACGACTTTCTGAAAACGATCCCGGCCAGCGCGATCCTACCCTCGGAAACCCATATCAGCCGCAAAGCGATTTCGGCCGGGTGCCTACCCTGCGAATTCGCCAGCACGACGGAGAGCAAGTTGCTGGAATATGGACTGATAACGCACATGGGGCTGAACATCAAGCTCAAGGTCGAGCGCGACCAACAGGACTTGGAAAGCGGCATCACCGCCCGATACGTGTCAGACCAACTCGAAATGGTGATCTTCAACTTCACCGACAAGAACTTGCACAGTACGCATCAGGACATGGCATTCATCTATGCCAATACGGTGCGGGCGATTGTCCAGCAGGATGTCCGTAGCGTGCTGCGCGATCTGCCGAAGGATGCCAAGGTATTTGTCGTTGCCGACCACGGGTTCACCCCGCTGCCCGTGGATACGTTCGTGGTGCCCCAGGACAGGCTGACTGACGCCGGCGATGTCAAGTACCGGGTGGGCCGACTGAAGTACCCGTTGGAAGGCGCGGATGCCAAAAAGGGAGTCTCGTTCAAGGTTGAGGACATGGGCATCCCGGACAGGATCAACCAATCCAATGGAGCTTCCTGGGCGTTCAAGCATGTTTTGTTTCCCCGGCCGGGCCTCACACTGAAGCGTCCCTCCGGGCGGCACGATCCCGAGCGGTACACCCACGGTGGCCTGAGCATGGCCGAGTGCCTGATCCCGATGTTCGTATTGGGACCGAAGAAGATTTCCGAGCCGGCATTTGAGTTCGTGGAGTTGACCGTGGAAGGCAGCCCAGTCGAGGGCGAGACGCTCGACATCATGGTCAAGGCCAGGTCCAAGCAACTGTTTGTCGAGGATTTGCTGTTCCGGCTGGATACCAACCTGGAAGAAATACAACTGCGAACGGAAATCTTTAGCGGGCAGACGCAGACCTACCGCATCCGTTGGAAGCCGAAGACCGACAACATCTTACCGGAGGAACAAAAGCAAGGGAAGCTGGTGCGTGATATAACGGTAGTCGGAAGTTACCTCTGGCACGACCGGCCCATGAAAACGAGCATCCACACGACCATTGAAATCACATTGGACACCAGCCGCATCCGTCGCCGTTTGGACAACCGGCTGGATTCGATTATGGGCATGGTGCCCAAGGAACTGCGCTAGAGCCACCATGAACGAACAACTGAAGAAGGTATTTCGGGGTAAGGTCGTCAACAAAGGGCTGACCATCAATACCGGCGTGGACGAGTTCCCCCGGTACGTGGTCGAGTACCTGATCGACAACTATTGCACCGAGGAGAATTTCAAGGAAGACCTGCATCAGGTGGTGCGGCGGCTGCGCGAGAACTTCGTTCACGGGGCCGAGGCCGAGAAGATTCGACACCGCATTCGGGAAACCCGCAGCCATGCGATCATTGCCAGCCTGGAAATCCGCTTGCAGGAGACTGAGGACAAGTATTGGGGGACAATTTCGGCCATCAACGAGAGCTTCGTCAACGTCAGCGAGAGTTTGGTGCGGCAATACCCCATGCTTCTGTCCGGCGGTATGTGGGGCACCATCGTGTTGACCTACGACGAAACTGAGGTCCACAACAAGAAGATCCGGCCATTCAAGGTTGCCGAGTTCACGCCCTTTCAGATTTCGGTGATCGACCTGGCCGAGTACATCGCCAAGCGGCGGGAGTTTCGTGAGTCCGAGTGGCTGGACATTCTGATTAACTCAGTGGGCCTCAACCCTGGCCTGATGTCGCGGCGCGAGAAGCTGCTTTACATGCTGCGCCTGGTACCGCTGGCGGAGGCAAATTTCAATTGTATTGAACTGGCACCCAGGGAGACGGGCAAGACGTACTTGTACCGCAATGTCAGCTATTACTCGCATGTCCTTTCTGGTGGCAAGGCAACTCCCGCTGGACTGTTCATCAATAATGCCACGGGCAAAGTCGGTATTGTCGGAAGCCGAGACGCCGTCATCTTCGACGAAATCGCCAACACCGACTTCACCGACCCCAAGGCCCTGGTGTCGATAATGCAGGGCTACATGCAGGATGCCAAGTTCAGTCGGGGCAAGAAAGAAATTCTTGCGTTTGCTTCCATTGTCATGGTGGGTAACCTGGACGTGCAGAACAAGCTCCCGCACGAGAAGTATTACCACCTGTTCGAGCCGCTCCCAGACTTCCTCCAGGTTGAAGCCTTCATCGACCGCATCCACTGCTATACCCCTGGCTGGGAAATCCCGAAGATCAAGCCGGATTCCATGTCGCGGGACTATGGCTTCATCACCGATTACTTTGCCGAGATCATGCACGAGTTGCGCCGCGTGGACGTGCTGGGGCCGCTCAAAGATCGCTACAAAATGGTCGATTTGTCGGCGGCCGGCACCGGCATCACTGGCCGCGATGTGCGCGGTGTCGAGAAGACCCTCTCCGGCCTGCTGAAACTGATGTGCCCTCACGGCGAAATCAACGACGAACAGCTTGGCGAGTTACTTTCGCTCGCAATCGAAGGACGCCAGCGAGTACGCAATCAACTTCACTTGATGGCTCCCGGCGAGTACGGCCCCATTGTGTTGTCCGCCAAGCTCACTCAATCGGGGCAGACCATTACGCCCAAGCTGGCCGACGCGAACCGCGAGCAGCACGTCACCCTCCCTGACAAGCCCACCGTGGGCGAGGTAATCGGCCTAGCGGTCATCGGCGACGACCGGGGCTGCATCCTCAACTTTGAGGTCCAGGCTTTGAAGGGCACCGGCAGGATCGTAAGCCTGGGTTCCATGCAGCGAGTGATGAAAGAAAGCGTGGCGGCGGCGGCCAAGTTCATCAAAACCCACGCCAGTGACGTTGGCCTGCCCAACGATTGGCAAAACAACTTTGACATCGCGGTTCTGGCGACGATGATGGGCATTCCCAAGGAAGGACCATCGGCCGGAATTACCATCGTGACCGGGATCGTGTCGGCGTTGACCGGTCGGCCTGTTCGTAATCAAATCGCCATGACGGGCGAGATTACGATCATGGGCAAGGTGCTGGGCATCGGCGGCGTTCTGCCGAAACTCCAAGCCGCCGTCGATGCTGGATGCACGGAAGTCATCCTGCCCAGAGAAAACGAGCGCGACGTGCAAGTTGTGCCCGACTACATTCGCAACAGGATCAAGATTCTGTACGCATCCACGATTGAAGACGTGCTGGCGGCTTCGCTGGTGGGAGCGGGAAAGACAGGGATGCCTTAGTTCCCAGGAGAAGTATCATGGGTTTTGCGTACCAAAATGTGGATGGCAGGCAGTTTCACTCGATTGATGAAGCCCGTGCCGAGGAACACCGCATGAAGCGAGTGCCCCTTGGCGACCTTCTGGATCGAGGCTTTGAGTTCTTCGATGACCATTCCTTCGGTCTGCCTGGCAATGGCCTGCAATTCAACGAGGAAGGGCTGCGGGCGTTCTGCGGGCAAGTCGGTGCGCCATTCAGCTTAGCGAACCGGATGAATCGTGGACACCGTGGATTGTGACACGGGAAGCCCATTAAGTTGGAATGGATCGCCGACGGCCTGGACCACGCCCTGTAGGGATCTGACGTGGGCGAATTGAGAGTTTAGAAAAAGATCGTCCGACGCGTCCGAGTGTGATTGTCTGGTGCCGGACGGGTCGGACGGGTCGGACGCGGCGGATGCGGTTGCAGAGGTATTCTTAACCGGATCACTCGATAATAGACTGAGGGCGGGCAGAATTAGGGAGTTGTACTGTGTCGGACAAAGGCTATCGGGCGTCAGCGGGCGGATTCATCAATCAGATTCGAGTGAATCTGAAGGACCGCTACACTCGCGAGGGTGGCGGGTTCGCGCTGGTCAAGGAACTCGTTCAGAACGCTGACGATGCAGGCGCGACTATCCTGCACTTGGGTGCAAGCCAGGGCATCAACGACGCTGACCATCCCCTTCTTCGTGGTCCGGCCATTTTCGTGCTGAATGACGGTGAATTCACCAGTGACGACGAGGTACAACTGCGCTCATTCGGACACAACAGCAAGGCGGGCAATCAGAGCGCGATTGGTAAGTTCGGCCTGGGCCTGAAGAGCATCTACCACCTCTGCGAGGCATTCTTCTTTGTCGGATCTTCTGTCGAGGGCGGCATTCGGTGCGATATTCTCAACCCGTGGTCGGATCAACACCAACACCATATTCATGCCGACTGGGATGAATTCCCTGCCTCCTGTCGCGAAGCGATTTGCAGTCGCCTCAGCCCTCCGCCGAGCGATAAGTGGTTCGGACTTTGGATTCCCCTTCGCCGTGAAGACACGCTCGGAAACATCAAGCCGATTATTCCATATTGGCCCGGCGACTCTGCCGTTGGAAGCCGGCTGATTCTTGGTGAAAGCATTCAAGAGAGGATTGGAAGCGTCCTGCCGCTTCTGCGGACTCTCAAGAAGATCGTTGTGTGGCCATCCGAGGCCGGTCCACCGACCCTTGAGTTGGAACTGTGCCATCGGGCACCGCGGCACACGAGGCTTGAAGATCTGATCGCCGGCTCATCGCCAACAGTATTCTCAGGCAGCGTAAACCGTGGCTGCCGCGACCAGATAATCGAAGGCCATCCCTATTCGGGCCGAGAGCAGAAACTGAATGACCGCGAGTTGTTGGATCTGCACTGTGGCAAGCTGTGGCCCAGCATGAGCTGTACCGATCTGCAGACGGGAGACGAACGGGAGACTCCGGAGAAGGCCGAACAACATGCAGCGGTTTGTTTCATTGCGGAATCCCCGGCCAAAGGAAGCTCTGCTAATCTGTCCATAGCGTGGTCAGTTTTCCTGCCGCTCGGCGAACCTGAGATTCAACCAATTCTCGGAGGCAGGTGGAACATCTCGCTCGCCGTACACGGCTACTTCTTTATCGACGCTGGTCGAACTCGCATCGAGGGATTGACGCAAGACATCTCCAATTCGCAGCCTACCGATGAAGTTGAACTTCGCCGGACGTGGAACCGCCGCTTGGCTGAGAAAGGAAGCCTTCCACTATTACTTCCAACACTGCATGATTTTTTCCAGACCTCGGGCCTAACTGATTGCCACCGTGGAATTACTGAGGCCCTACAGCGTTCGCAATTTGTCCGGCAGTACCGCCAGTCGATATGTCGCGATCATCAGTGGTTGTTCCGCTATCAGCCCGACGACGCCGGGTGGCAGTTGCTCGATGGGTGCCCCCCTTGGCACGAGATTCCTCGGGCAACGCAAAACGAGCTTCCACTCAAGGTCTTTCCAGGTTTGCGCGAGGTCGTTTTACGGCACGTCGTCACTTTCTGTGGGTTCCCCCGCCTTTGCAAAGACGACTCGGCCAGCCCATGGCCGCCATCTGAATTATGTCGGCTGATCGAGAGCGTTGAGCCAACCGAGGTATTCGCGCACAAAGAACGCCTCGAATACATGATTTCGCTATTGGAAGGCGTGCCGGCGGAACAACGCACGGCATGCACTGAGGCGTTCGTCGGCCTCGTACGTCGCATAATCCGCGACGTGGCATGGGTGACATTGACGGAGCATAAGGACACGGCGAAAAAGCTATTTGCCATGGTGCCGCCTGCGCGACGACTGCCGCTCGTGACTTCTGACTCTGATATTGTGGGGCTGGCGCTCGCAGAACTTGCCAAGCACTCCGTAGGCGTCGTGATTGTGCCAGCATGGTTTGATATCACGGAATCCATTAAAGGTGAGTTGACGGCTGATGAAGCTGTGCTTCTGGTGCAGACGCTTTACCGATTTCAGCAGCGCGATCTCACCTACCAGGAACGATTATTGATTGGGGAATTGGCGGCTCAGTTGATTAATGCGGCTGGATCGCGGCGGCTGAAAGTCGTATCTCGGTGTAGTGACCTTGCAATGTTTCCCGGCAGAGATTGTCGCGAGCGGAGTACAACGTCATCCACGTTAAACCAACTTATGGCGATCAAGAACCAGAGGTTGTTGTTCGCCGAACCGTCTCCGTTGGCCTACCAGCTTCAATCTGCTCTAGCTAATGACCGCATCGTCTTGCTGTCAGAGCGTCAATACCGTTTTTTGTTCCCCGGGGAAGACCCACCGCGGTGCCGCGAACAACAGATGCTGCGTTGTTTGGTCGGCTCCACGCCGCCAGCATTGGCCGCGCCGGCAAGCCGTAAGGATGTGCTCGCAACTTTACTCGCATATCAGGAAGGTAGAAGATCACACCGCGACGTTTATCAATCTTGCATCCGTTATCTCTTGCACGCCGACGCGCATCAAGTTGAAAGGACTAACGCGCTATTCGTTGCCTCTGTCGCGTCGGGTGATGTCTGGAGTCGCGCAGTATGGCTGGCATTGCGACATTCCGGGGACCAATGGCGAGTTATTCATCCCGAACTGGCGGCCATGCTGGGCCTTGATTATCGGCGGGAGTTCAGTGTTGAGGAAATAGGCCCGCAAAGTGCTGCGGCATTGGTGAAATCTGTCGATCCAGCCGCACTAACCAGTCTCAAACCGAATGACATCGAATACGACGAATTGCTCCACGAGCTTACCAATGATGAAGTTTGTCGTCGGTTGCCAATTCACCACACGACTTTGGGTGACTATGTTGCTGTCGGTAACGACTGTTATTGGGAGAGCGATGTTCCGTGGGATACGCCACTTGTTTCTGATCTGACTATCCTGTCCAGAAGTAATAACCCGCAGTCATGGAGTCGCCAGCGCCGATTGGCGCCCGTATTAGACGCTGAGGCAATTCTCGGTCTTGCCGTTGGACAAGCTCAACCAGGACCATGCTGGCCAGTCATTCTTGATGCCCTGGACCTTCTTGCCCAAGTCCCGCCGGCAACCGCGGAGCAACTAAAGAACTTGGAGTGGCTGCCTCGCGCGGCTGGTGACTACGTGCGCCCTTCAATGGTCATTTATGCCCCCGGCATTGAGGATGTTATTGCTGCTTGCTTGACTGGTGCCGTGATCGAGGAAGCGTCTCTCCTGCCGGCGGCACTTGCACATTGCGGTTTCGAGAAAGTCCGAAACGATCTATTTCCATCCGCTGCAGAGAGCCTCGATTTGCTCGGCCAGGCTCTTGCCACGAAGCCCGAGAACCGAATTGGGAAGGTGCCCACCGAACTCCTGGACGATTGGCTGAGGGCATTTGACGGTGCATCTCCATCGCTTCTACCCTGCTTTGCCTTGCTCAAAAAGGCCGCGGAAACCTATCCAGCGGATTGGCAGTTCATGGTCGAACCGGTGCGGATTGCGGTGCCTGCATCCCGACTTCCGAGGCTGCTCCAATTCTTAGCTAAGCGACACCAGAACGAGACAAGAGCGGCTCAACAGCAGCGATTGTTGAAAATGTTCAACCTGTATCTGCGTATGCTCGTGAGCCCCGATGCTTACCGTCAGCAAATCGAGTCTTTGCTGTTGCCGACACGACGCGGCAACTGGCGATCGCCTTCGGAATTATCACTTGATCGGCACGGCATCGACCCAGACTATCTTGTCCAAGAGGACACAGAAGCGGTCTTACTCGATGCAATGCCTGAAGACGAATTACAGCGCATTCTTGAGCAGGAGACGGCCTCGCAGAGCACACTACCCACGGAAGCCAGAGAGCTGGTTGCCTTATTGCAGAACAGGAAGGATGTTGAGAACATGCCTCGGTGGCGTCGCCTGTCAGAGTCCGCTGCGAATCGTTTGCGGGAATACTTTGCTCCATGGCGGGGGATTGTGTCCGATCAAGAGATTGGCGGCTTCCTGGCACTCTTGGGTCAGGCGCCTGGCGTTGAGGACTTGGCCCGACAGTATCTCGGCCCAAGCTGGTCTTTGGATGAGATCCGGCGTCGATGTCACAGCACACTGCCGGATAAAACGGCGAATGTATGGACAATCGTTGGACTGGCTCCGGGGGACGTGGTCGAACTTGGCAACCTCGTCGGCGGCAACTTCAATGCCCCCTTGGACCAGCAACCGGATAGCCTTCTTGTCGGACTGGGGCGTTTACGCGGAGTGCAGACCTTTTGCAGCGTCACGGTGTTCGGGCACCCGATTCACTGGATTGGATTGCGGACGGCATCGGTCGAAAGTCTGCCGGCTGACCGCTTACGTGAACTTCTGCGAGTATCAGCATCGCGGATTATCGAGGGTGCTTACAGCTGCATTTTCTATCGTGATCACAGCATTTGGGACGATTTGGGGCACAGCGACCAACGCGATCTCGAAGTTATTCAAGCCAATGTCGTTGAAGACGGTTTCCTTGTACTGGAGCAACTCGGAATGCGACGCGCTCCGGGATTGCTTGGCGTACTGGACGAATGGGATTTGGCACGCCACCAGCAGCGATCAACCAAGCCGGCGAAGGACAAGTTTCGAGATTTGCTGGAAAATAGCTCGGAAGCACAGTCGCAGGTTTTGTCGGCCGTGCGCAACAAGATAGGCCGGCACTACCAGTACACCGCCGACTGCGTTCCTTTCGAGATTTTTCAGAACGCCGATGATGCGAGCGTTCAGTGGGCTCAATTCTTTTCAGCGGAGCACAAAGAGCATGACGCAGTGGACTTCGATCTACTGTGGGACGATCATCGAATCGTGTTTGCTCATCGCGGGCGCCAGATCAATCAGTATACCAGCAGCGCGACTGAGTCAGAGCAACTAGGCTTTCATGGCGATCTACGAAACATGCTCATTCTGGCTCTCTCAAATAAATCCACGCCAGATGACCAGAGTGATTCGCAACTCACGGGAAAGTTCGGCCTGGGGTTCAAGAGCGTGTACCTTATCACGGATCGGCCTCGCCTCTATAGTGGCCGCCTCTGTTTCGAGATTCGAGGCGGCATGTTTCCAAGGCGGTTGGCGGGGGACGAGCATGTGGCCATGGAGCAACTGCGTGAGCGTGTGGGCCTAAAGCATCCGCCGTTTACGGTGCTTGAATTGCCACTAAACGATGGGGTCACATCAACCGACGTTATTCAGCGATTCCTGAATACCGCGCACGTCTTGCTTGCCTTCGCAAGGCATATTCGACGTTTGACAGTCACTGGTCCGGACGGTCGAAGTGAGTCTGTGGAGTGGCAGGCCGATCCCATTGGCGTCTCAGGTTGCTGGCGTGGAATCCTGCATCCACTTGCCCAAGCGCGATCTGCCGGGCAGTCTCAGCTTGCCGCCTTAGTGTTTAGCGGGCAGCACGGTTCGGTGTTGTTTGTACTTGACGGCAGGGGTGTAGCCGCCTTGCCGCCCGAGGTAGCGACAATCTGGGTTGCCGCGCCCACACGTAAACACCTGCCGTGCGGATTCGCGATCAATGGCCCATCGTTTGCATTGGACCCTGGTCGGCAGCAACTGGCCAGCGACCCTCACCAGAACCTGGAACCGTCTCGCCGGCTCGGCAGCCAGATTGGAACGCAGTTCATCGCGTTCTTCGGAGCTGGTCGAAATGAGCAGTGGGTGACGTTTCGGCAGAAGTTGGGGCTGGCGCAAGACGTTACGGCATACGATTTCTGGCGATCGCTATGGCAGCGTTGTGCGATTGACGTGGCATCGCACGCCCCACCCGAAGATCCAGTAGGGCACCTAGTCCTATATTCCGCAACCCGACTTATCCCCAAAGGTGGTATTGCGCCCTT
>JBAWVO010000205.1:0-11985 GCA_037147235.1 Planctomycetota bacterium
CTTGCGCTTCGGGCTGGTATGGATTGGGACAATCTCAACCGCGGACAGTATAATTCGTTGCAGGGCTGGGACTTATTGCCCTGACTTCATTGCGAATAACCCTCAAACGGGGTAAAATCTGAGCTTTGCAAAATTAAAATCCCCCGAAAGCGGCTGTGGCCGAACCTAGCCAAGAAAATTCGCAGGACTGCGGGGCGATCCTCGCTCTGCTTGGGGAGGATTGGGGGGGGGGTGAAGTTGGAAGCCGTCGAGGGGAATGGGGATGAGGAGAACGGGTGAGTTATGGAGTCCGACAACTACGCAACGATTCAAGATGTACCGAAACCAGACATGACGTGGTTGATCGGACGCACGATCATAGAAGTTGAGAAAATTGAATTTATGAACGTCTCATGCGGTTACGAAAGTTGGCGAACCGTCCACGGCGAGCAAGAAGTCATTTGTATAGGCGGTGGCGGATTTATGGAATTTGGTAGAAGTTGAATTACGGCTGGGCCGGAAGGGAGATGGAACAATGAAATGCTTCCGCCATTGGATAACTGGGGTATAATGCAGGGAATTGGAAGCCGAGCAATGAAACAAGTAGGGTCTAATTCCGTGGCTGAAAAGAGAACGGCAGAACAGGTGTCAGAATGAAACAGAAAACGAAGCAGCCTGATTCGCTCAGTCACCAGTTTTCATGGGAGCAGCGATTCAAAGAACTGGAAGAGTTTAAGAAGGAGTACGGTCACTGCAATGTTCGGAGGCGGTATTCCCTAAATCCCGCTCTGGGTCAGTGGGTGAGCGGCGTCCGCAAAGCGAAGAAGCATGGCAAGCTTGCTGAGGAAAGAGTCCGCCGCCTAGATGCTATCGGCATTTGTTGGGAACGGCGGACGACTTGGGAACAACGCATCATCGATCTAAAAGCGTTCAAGAATAAATACGGACATTGCAATGTTCCTCGCAGATACCAACCAAACCCCGCACTAGGCAACTGGGTGTCCAACCTGCGGCAAAGCAAGAAGCTTGGCACACTTGCAGAGGAAAGAGTCAGTTGCCTCAATGCTCTTGGGTTCGTTTGGGTGAGGCTGAAAAGGCGGGTATAATCTGGCTTATGCGGAAAGGTGGAATGGCAACGAAGCAGGCAGTGCCTAATTCCGCGACTGAAAGATGAAGCGGTTCATGCCGCGTAATCATCATGGATTTCCACACCTACATCACGATGCGAGACTGGACACGGCGGGCAGACCCCGACGACCGTCCCTCCCATGACATTGACCAGTTTTATCGAAGGGCGATAGCCGACGCAAAACAATTGCAATCCGCCCAATCTTACTGGCAGATGTTGAACGAACGGGATTGGGAAAAAGCCCGAAGACCGTATTACAATATGTGGCCGAGCATTATCCCGATGCTGACACGGTTGAATCTCGACCTCGATTCCAATCTGATCCAACTGCCGCTCCCAGCACTTTGCATCCGCTTCCCCAAAGATACGACCAAAAACCCAATGAAGTTCGATTGGAAGGGGGAGGAAGTTGCCCTCCACTGCATCATGATGGGGGAGATCAATGATGGTGGAGGCATTTCGGTGCTGATCGACATTGGCGAGTTGATGGGCGAGGTCGGAGTGCCAGTCTGCACCTACCGCAACTTCCCCCGCAGACCGGGACTGACCGTGGAGCAATCCCTTGCAAGCATCGGCACAAAAGGGTTATTTGCGGAGATTGGTATCCAAGTCCCCGAATCGTTGATAATGGACTGCGTGCGGCTCTGCTGCTCCCTCTGTCTGTTGGAAAACGATTCCAGTATAATTTCCGCTGATGTCCTGGCTGACGACCGTGCCAAATTCGATGCCAGCGGCGATCAGAAATATATTGACAAAGCCCATCGCCGTGGCAAAGTCGGCTGGGATGTGGGAAAGCATATCGAGGTTATCCCGCATTTTCGCAGGCCGCACATGACTCTGGTTTGGACTGGGAGCGGCAGGACGGTGCCTAAGATCGTGCCACGGCGGGGCAGTATTGTGCATCGAGAGGCGGTGGAGAAGTTGCCGAGTGGGTTTGGGGGTGAAAATGCTGTCGAATAGAGAAAACCAAATTCTGCACTGAGGTAGAATCCATGACCGATCTTGCCAAACTCGTAATCAAGAGATTTCCCGAAAACCGCAACATGCAACTGGTGAGTGTTCGGAGTCCAGCTACCTTCCATTGCTCCCACTGCAACAAGACACGGAGGGCCTCAGTGCTGGCGGTGGTCTCGGAGGACTGGGAACGATTATTGTGCGTGACGTGCTATAAGAAGATTCTATCGGAGCCACCTGAAGAGAATTTGGCAGACTCAATTCCCAAAGAATGGCTGGGCAGTGCGGTTCCAGTGGAAGATGTCGAGGAAGACAATATCGTTGATGGCGTTCCTTTTGGAAATCAGGTTGCGGAATGGGAGCAGTTCAAGGCCGCCATGATGGAGGGGGACGAAATCTGTTGCTTTTGTACCCCGCCTGATTTTCAGGAACAGTTGGTTAAAACAGGCGGGTATGCTCTCGTTCGACAGGGAGAAGTCATCAAGGCTATCGTAACCATGAAGAACTGATTCTAAGTCATTCATGGCAGCAATCAGCAAAAGGAACGACTTTAGGAGCTGTTCAAAAATAACTTAGCCGTTTCGTTTTCGTGGACTTAGCCATTCCCAAAGAAACCCCGGAAAATACGAAGATGCCTGGATATAAACGGCTAAGTTATTTTTGAACAGCGACTTAATGGCTGGAAATGAACGGCAAACGGCCCGCAAACCGGCGACCAAGTTCGCCCAACTGCGGAAGAAGATGGAAAAGAACCGGATTGTGGCGAAGATCAGTAAGAAGAAAAAGTGAAATCGCCGCCTGCAATGTTCTCAGGGACAAATAGCGGGTAAGCAGAGCCTATAATAACGGATAGGGATCGGCGCATAAATAACTGTCGTGTTTTGCCCACTCGCCGAGCGGGCACGGACGGCACACGGAGTGTGCATGCTACTTTTCTTGCGACACTTATTGATGTGACAACGATGTTGAGAGGCTTGTCTCCTACATACTGGACTACAAGTGACGGAATGGAACCCGCTGCATGATTGAAAAGGATTGACTCATGGGACAGGACAATTGGCGGAAACTGCTTTGCCCCAAGTGCCATCAACTTAAAAGCACATGCAATTGCCAGAGCGAGCCATCGGCCCCGAACAAGTCCACCATCGTCCGAGTGGGTCGGGAGACGAAGGGCAGGCGGGGCAAGGGCGTGACCGTCATCTCTGATCTGCCATTGGACGAAAGTGGCGTTACCGAGCTTGCAACCAAGCTGAAAACAAGGCTTGGCACTGGCGGGACGGTCAGGGAAGGGCGAATCGAGATTCAGGGCGACAATCGGGACCGGATCGTTTCAGAACTTGAGGGCATGGGCTACCAAGTGAAGCGGGCTGGGGGTTGAGTCAATAATCCATGCCCGAAACCTTGACCGGCCTTATCGAACGAGTCACCTACCACAACCCTGAGAATGGTTTTGCCGTTCTCAGGGTTGTCGTCAAAGGCCGCCAGGATTTGGTGACCGTCGTGGGCAGTGCGACCTCGGTTTCCGCTGGGGAACACCTGGAGGCCACCGGCAAGTGGGTTGTGGATCGTGAGCACGGTCAGCAATTCAAGGCCGACGAACTCAAGACCACCCACCCGGCATCTGCGGAAGGCATCGAAAAATATCTTGCTTCTGGGGCTATCCGCAGCATCGGGCCGAAGATTGCTGCCAAGATCGTTAACATCTACAAAGAACGAACGTTGGAAATTTTCGAGATCGCCCCCGACTTTCTCTTGCACATTAAGGGCATCGGCCACGAACGGGTCAAACGAATTAGCCAAAGCTGGAAGGAGCAGAAAGAAGTCCGCAAAATCATGCTCTTCATGGCCGAGCATGGCATTACTTTTGGTCGGGCCGTGAAAATCTATCGCACCTACGGCCAGGAATCCATCGCCAAGATCAAGGAGAACCCCTACCGGCTTGCCGACGACATACGGGGCATCGGCTTCAAGACCGCCGATGAATTGGCGGCCAAGATGGGGATCGACCGCAACAGTCCCTTTCGGGCCAGGGCCGCCGTCCAGTACACGCTTCAGGACTTGGCCAGCAGGGGCCACGTCGGCTACCCCGAGCCGGGCATCATCGAACATACGACCAAATTGGTCGAGATCGACCAACTTATCGTCGAAGCAGCCGTGAAGTCAGCGGTGGCCGAGAAAACGGTCATCCGGGAAACGGTCGAAGGCGAATTCTGGCTTTACCTAACCACCCTTCATCGGGCCGAAGTTGGCCTTGCCCAGTCGGTTCACCGGATTGCATCGGCCACGCCACACCCCATGCCCAAGATCGACGCGGAGAAGGCCATCACCTGGGTCGAAGGCAAACTCGGGATCAAACTGGCCTTGGGGCAACAAGAGGCGATCCGGCAGGCCACGCAGCAGAAAATGCTCGTAATCACGGGCGGGCCGGGCGTCGGCAAGACCACCCTTGTTCGCAGCATCCTCGAAATCTTCGCCGCTAAGAAGGTGAAGTGCGTGCTGGCGGCACCAACCGGCAGAGCAACAAAACGGTTAGCAGAATCGACCGGCCAGACGGCGAAGACCATCCATAGGCTTTTGGAGTTCGATCCGGCCACCGGTGATTTTAAGAAGAACCAGCAGAACCCGCTCACCGGCGATCTATTCGTTCTGGACGAGGTTTCGATGGTCGATGTCGTTCTGGGCCATCAATTTCTTCGGGCCGTGCCGTCCAACGCCTGCGTAATCCTGGTCGGAGACGTGGATCAACTTCCCTCCGTTGGCCCTGGCTCCGTTCTGGCCGATCTGATTTCATCCAACGTAGTGCCGGTGGTCCGTTTGACCGAAATCTTCCGGCAGGCCGCAGAAAGTGAGATCGTCACGGCCGCCTATGCCATCAACCAGGGCCGGATGCCGAATTTGAAGGCACCCGATGAAGGCTTGTCCGACTTCTACTTCATTGAAGCCGAGGAGCCAGAGGCCATCCAAGACCTGATCGTGCGGCTGGTCAAGGAGCGGATTCCCAAGCGGTTTGGCTTTGATCCCAAGAAGGACATCCAGGTGCTTACGCCGATGAACCGTTCGGTGCTGGGGGCCAGGAATCTGAACCAAGTCCTGCAAACGGCCCTCAATCCCGGCGATGGCGGCCCGGAAGTGCAGCGGTTCGGCTGGACTTTTCGCCTTGGGGACCGAGTAATCCAAACCGAAAACGACTATAATCGAGATGTTTTCAACGGCGATCTCGGGTTAATTGAGTCCATCAACCGGATCGAACAGGAAATGGTGGTCAATTTCGAGGGTCGTCAGGTAGAATATGATTTTGGGGATTTGGACGAACTGGCTTTGGCCTACGTTTTGTCGATTCATAAGTCGCAAGGGTCGGAATTCCCCTGTATCGTGATTCCCATCCATACTCAGCATTACATGATGCTCCAGCGGAACTTGCTCTACACGGCAGTGACGCGGGGAAAGAAGCTGGTCGTCCTGGTCGGCACAAAGAAGGCGTTGGGCATGGCGGTGCGGCGGCAGGATACCAGCCAGAGATTTACGGCGTTGAGGAAAAGGTTGCGGGAAGCAAGCAATTCGTAGGAACGTATTGGAAAGGAATCTTATGGGATGCATCAGCAAGAAACTCACGACCAACTTCAAAACTTGGGGAAGCCAATTCCGCAAGGATATGGCAAAGGCGAGGAAATCGTTTTACATTCCCAAGACTGTGCATGACTTACAACCGCTGGTAGAGAATGGCTACGATCCGCTCCATGCGGTCTATATCGCCGTGCAGAACACCACATCGGTCTTTGCCGAATGTGTATCTGTTCTGCCCGAACTGAAGGCGTACTGCAAGGTTGTGACAGCCGCCGAGGATGAATACATGCCTGATGGGCCCCCCATGAGTCCATTGACCCGCAGTTTTTTTACCACATGGGCGTTTTTCGACCTTCGTTTTGGCAGCGACCACGAAACCCTCGGCACCTGCCTGCTCGATCTCGCTGACCAATTAGGCATCGACCCCAGCATGGCCGAGGCCATCCGGCAATTTCAGCAGTCCCGCATGGGTATTTATGAGCATTGTGGCACGGTGGGCAAGCAAATCCAATTCGAGGAATTGGTCACGGGCCGGAAACTGGTTGGCATCTGCTCCTCGGGCTACACGGGCAACCCAGGCGAACTCTGGTGTGTTCGACTTTGCCCACCGCTGGCAGACTTGGCAGACTATCATGTGGCCGTAACCACGCCTTACATCCTGACTACGGCAACGAAAACGGACTGGGCGGCCTATCTCAACCGGGCCATGCTCAATCTGGAAGTGCAGGGTGAAGGGCAACGACTCTACGAACTGCTGAAATATGGTTCGTGGACGCATCACTGGAACGAGTTCGTGTTCCTGGCTTTTCACCATGCCCAGTACGACGCGATCTTCCTGACAGGCATCCCTGACGTGAAGGGCAGCCTGCCTCATGCTTCGAAAGGACGACGAAAGAAATGAAGGCACCAAAGAAGCCAAAGGCCAACGATCCTGGGAAGGCCAAAGCGATTTCCGATCAAGCTGTGGAAATCGCTGAATGGGTCGCCCTAGCACTTGCTGGAGCGGAGAAAATGGGAATCATGAAAAAGCCACTGGCACATTTACTCTTGTCACCTGCTGATCGTGCAGTCCTTCGGCTTGTTCCTGATTTTTCAACAACGAGCAAAAAGAAACTCACCAAAAGCGATTCAGAATATACCTTTGCCGAAGTTGCTGGAATGGCAATGGCACTTGCCGAAACGCTACCAGACTGTGATGAGATGAAACAAGTGGTGACATTGCTTGTCACTCGACATTTAATGGAACATTTACAATTGGCGTTTGGACCAGCACAACCGAAAGGCAAAGCCCCGAAACCCTCCAAGCAAAAACCGCCAACTGGGCAAGTCTTTCAATTCAAGATCATGCTGAAGGATGTTGAACCTCCAATCTGGCGACGAATCCAGACCAAGGACTGCACGCTGGACAAACTGCATGAACACATCCAGACGGCGATGGGCTGGACGAACTCACATTTGCACCAATTCAAGATCGACGGCGTTATTTACGGCGATCCCCAGTTGCTTTATGAGGGCTGGGAAGGTGAAATACCACCCGTGAACTCACTCCGCACGAAACTCAGTAAGATCATTCCCAAGGACGGCAAGCGTTTTCATTTCGAGTACGAATACGACTTTGGCGACGGCTGGGAGCATGAGATTCTCTTCGAGGGATTCTTGTCTGCCGAGAAGGGAGCCCGTTATCCGTTGTGCCTGGAGGGCGAAAGGGCCTGTCCGCCTGAAGATGTCGGCGGCAGCTACGGCTACCCAGAGTATTTGGAGGCAGTGTCGAACCCCAAGCACAAACGGCACAAGGAATTCATTAGATGGAACGGCCTTTTTGATCCCGAGAAGTTCGACGCCCCGGCCGCCACCAAGGAAATGCGAAAGGGCGTTTTCGATTGGAGGAACGAGTAGTGAATATGATTGACGCAACAATTCATGGCTGTCCATTAGCCAAAGGCAGGTAGCACCAAGGTTAAGGAGTTATTTCATGCACACCAAAATCGAATTGCCCAAGGCGTTTTCCGTGCGGGACGAACATGAGTTCCACCCCATTCAGCACTTGATGGCTCGGTTGAACCCGATGCTCCTGGTCAAGCAGGTGGCAACCGGCGTTCATGTGGACGGCGGCGGAACCGTGTTCTGGGGCATTGTCTACCAGAATGGCGATCCGCCGAGTAAGTTGAAGGTGGAGCAAGCCTTGCGGGAAGCTGGTTGCGACTTCGCACACAATGTTTTGACCCAGGTGGCATTCGTTTGGACGGATCATGTGGGCGAAGATGGGAAAGGGTGAAGCAATTGAAACGGCTTGCAGTTTTCTTTTTGTGCATTCTGGCTGGGCAATCGCACCTTGCGCAGGCTGCCGAATCAACTGCCCTATCAAGGAAGAGCGGGGTCAAGTTGACCGGCCAGACGATCCGGCTGTCATTGCACGGTGACGGTACTGTAGCGGACTTCGACATCCTTCGTGGGGGACGGTGGGATGCAGTTGGTTTTCGACAAGACGGCTATGCTGGGCCTGCCTGGATCGTGGAGGAAAAGGGGCAAGTCAGGAGGATACCGTTGGAAAGGAAGGCCGCTGCCGTCTACGAACACACCCAGGACGGCATGACGTTTCGGCTGGCGTATGCGATCATTGGCGAGAAGCTGGCAATGACTGCGACCCTCCACAACGGCGGCCACACTCCGTTCGGCCCGGAACGAGCCGGTATACGTCTTGGCTTGGATTGTGCCCAATCGAAGTATCCCGAATGGCGGCGGGTCTTCTTTCCAACCCTGCTGCGGTGCGAACAAACCCATTTCTGGGGTTGTTTCATGAATCCAACTGGCAACATTCTCGGCATCTGCTCGCCCGATCCAATTGCCTCCTGGCACAACGACTACAAGCAACTGGGGCACCTGATTTTTACCTCAACGATTGATCTTCTTAATCGCGGTCCGTTGCCCCAGCGTCATCCCCAGGCACTCAACACGATTCGGCCCGGCGAGACACGTTCCTGGACGATTTACTTGGAGGATATTCCCAGCCTCAATGATGTGAAACGAAGTTTGAGCGATACGACCCACGCACCGATGATCGAGGCTGACCGCTATACAGTGACTTCAAGCGAGGCAATTCGGCTAGCGATTTGGTCGGAACCGCCTTGCCGGATTGAGGCCGTCCTGCCAAGTGGCGATACCAGGAGTATCGAGGCTCGGGGGCAAGGGAAAGGCATTTATGAAGCGACTTACAACCCGGAAGGCCGACCGGGGCTTCACACGATCCGTGTTCGAGCCGGAAACGAAAAAATCAGTGAGGCCACACTAAGCGTGCGTCATCCCTGGTCATGGTACTTACAGCAGGCACGCAAGGAAGCCATCGCAAAGCCCCAGAAGGGGTCTTCCCATGCCGAGACTTGGATGGGACTCTATAGCGGTTTCCTGGCGAGGCGGCACTTCCCTAAAAAGGTGGTTGATTCCCAGATCGCCTGCAAGTTCGATGAGATATTCCCGCTCATGTACGACAAGACCACAGGCCGCCCCTTGGCCACGGGACCGGCTGGCGATTCCGTCAACCGCATTCAGAATCACGCCCTCATGGCGGGCCTGCTGGCGGCGAAGTACCGGGTAACCAAGGACGTTCATGATCTGGAGATGGCATCATCACTGGCGGACTTCATGCTTACCTGCCAGTCCGCCGACGGTGCCTACCGGAACGGTCACACACACTACACTTCGGTAACCTACTGTGCCAAGTCCATCATGGAGGTCATGGCCGAGGAGCATAAGTTGGCTTCGACCAGCCTGGTATGGAAGGAAAAGTTCGACCGGCATTACGAATCGGTGAAGCGTGCCATCGATGAGTTGGCTCACAGCCTGGACAACATCCAGACCGAGGGCGAGATGACCTTCGAGGATGGGATGATCGCTTGCAGCTACACGCAGTTGGGGCTATTCGCCCTCAAGCAGACCGATCCGATACTCCGCAAGAAGTACCTCGACTCTGCTCTATTCCTGAAGAACGGTCACCGATGCCTCTCGCAACTGCTGGTACCCGACAGTCGAATGAACGGTGGCAGTCTGCGATATTGGGAATCTCAATACGACGTTCTACTGCGGCCCAACATGATGAATTCACCCCACGGATGGAGTGCGTGGCGAATTTACGGCTTATGGTACTTGTACTTGCTCACCGGGGAGGAGGATTATCTCCGGCAGGTTCAGAATGCGTTGGGGAGTTGTGTGCAGGTTGTTGCACCCGATAGCGGCGAGCTACAATGGGCCTTCGTGCCCGATCCGTACATTCGTGCATCGGTATTCGAGCCCGACCCGAAGCGACCCGGAAAAGGCCGCTCGGTTGGGCGAATCATTGGCGAGGCATACGTTCCCATGATTAGCGACTGGTATAAGGCTCCGTCGAACACCTGGGTAACGGGCTACTGGGGTGACGATGGGGGATGCTGTGACAACGATGTCCACGAAATCTTCAAGTGCCTGGAGGAAGTGGCCTTGACCTCGGCCTACGTCGTAGAGCGGCCTAGTGGTGACATTGCGACGTGGAACTGTTCGGCCACAAATGAGCAAGGAATCACGGTGGTCACCCCAGCGGAGGAAGTCGTGTCACGTATTCACCTGAATCTCCGTACGCCCCATCAGATCGAAGTTCATTTTGGAAACAAGCAGGTTGTGAAGGGTAGATGGAATGGAATGAATTGGATTGGACCTGGGGGTGTACCGGAGATACTGCGATAATGATCGACTGTGATGCCTTTGAGGAAGGCTATGACTTTACTGGGATGGCGTAGACCAAGAGGATATTAACGAACACGAGGGACTCCCGATGAAGGCCGACAATCTGCTCGACAACCTGCCCACCCATCTTCCCGAAGAATTATTCACCACGATTCTTCAAGCCAACAACTTGCGGATCGAGCGGATCGTTTCCCACGGCCACGCTTCCCCACCTGGATTCTGGTACGATCAGGAGGAAAACGAGTTGGTCATCGTCTTGGAAGGCAGTGCCGCCGTACATTTCGAGGGCGATGCCGAGCCGGTGGAATTGCGGCGAGGCTCGTATCTGAACCTACCGGCCCATGCGAAACATCGAGTTGTCTGGACTGACCCGAACGAGAAGACGGTGTGGCTGGCGATTCATTACAAAGATTGATGTGGATGCTGCTCAGTTGAATCGGAGGCACAATTCTGCTGCCTACTTCCCCTTTATCACCATCACCAGCCCTTGAGCGACTGGCCTGGTGGTCGATGATTTCGTTCTGACGGCCATTTCCTGCAATTTTTGGTGAAGAGCCATAAGATTGGCTGGCTGCTCTTGAACAGTCTGTGAAGTGCATTTCATGGTGAATCCTCTGGGGTGAATCGGCAAAAATCTTATCGGCATGTCTCTCCGATGGCTTTGGGTGGGTCAATTACCACGGCAAAGTCTTCCAATCTCCCCGCATTTTGACGGAAATATCGTTAAAAACGGGCAGAGAAAGCGTCTGCAAGTTTATTATGATGACCGTCTTTTCCACTTAAAAGCATTCAGGGTGAAAATGCCGGCTGATTATTGCTTTTTTTCCTGAGATTGATAGAATTCAGTCCAGTCGTTGGAAATCTTGTGTCTTAAAAGGAGGGTTTGCGATGAATCTCAGGAAGGCTCTGCTGATCTGTGGTCTTGTCCTGGCTGTGGTTTCCATTTCGTGGCCTTCGGCTCAGGCGAGAAGAGTGAGAGTTGGAGTTGGGGTTGGGATCGGAGTTGGTGGGGTTGGGGTTGGTATCGGAGTTGGCGTCCCGGTCTATCGTCCGTATTCGCCCTATTATTCACCCTACTATTATCGTGGCTACTATCCCCGCCCATACAGGGTCAATTTTGCTCCCGCACCTGCGTATTATTATCCGCAACCAATCCCAGCGGCTCAACCGTATTACTCCAACTATCCGCCATCGTGGGCTGCACCAACGCTAGCACCGCAGCAGCCACAGATGACGCCTACGCCAGAGACTATTCCACCACCACCCCAACCCGCGGGCACCGAGTTTTAGCCGAACGGTTGAGACTGGGGAATGTACGTTGTCAGCGTCTTATTTCCCTACTCAGCCTCCTCCACGCCGACTGATTGACCCAATTACCGCCTTCGTCGCGCGCAGATAATCATCCGGTGCCAAAAGCATCTGCGTTCCTCTGACTCCCGGCGACACCGCTACCACGTCGAATAATTGAATCCGTGTCGCCCCCTACACGATCTCCTTGATCTCCTGGGCCGCTGCTAAAGCTTCGGTCGCTTCCTTGACGCCTCCCATGAGCTTGAGGAAAGTCAGAGCCGCCTTGATCTCGGAAAGTCCGATGTTTCCCTTTGCGACAACCTTCTTCACCACCTGCCCCCGCTTGTTGTGGCTTG
>JBAWVO010000206.1:0-11877 GCA_037147235.1 Planctomycetota bacterium
CAGAGAATACAAAGCATACCTAAATGAGAAAACCATATTATGTCTACTCGACATATCTTACTCGTGGACGACCATCAAATCGTACGGGACGGCCTGCGTGTATGTTTGCAGGGTAACGAGCAATACACCGTCGTGGGCGAGGCTGCCGATGGACTTGCCGCCATCCAGCTTGCCAAGGAGCTAAAGCCCGACCTGATCGTGATGGACGTCGCCATGCCCGGACTCAACGGCATCGAGGCGGCGCGGGAAATCCACGCCGGCGGCTGCATGGCAAAGATCATCTGCTTGTCCATGCATTCCGATCGCGAGTTCATCGCCGAAGCCTTTCGCGCGGGAGTGGTCGGTTATCTGATCAAGTCCTCGGCTTTCAAGGAGCTGTTGTATGCTTTGAAAGAAGTCGTCGCGGGCCGAAAATACATCAGCCCTGCCGTAACCGACATCATCGTGGACAACTACGTGTTGCAAACACCCGGCCAGAGCGCTACCAGTGCTACCCCCTTCTCGGTCTTGACGTCGCGCGAGAGGCAAATCCTACAAATGCTCGCCGAGGGCCGTTCCGCCAAGCAGATTGGCTTGGCATTGGATATCAACCACAAGACCGTACATGCCTTCCGTTCTCAGATTTTTGAGAAGATTGGCGTTGATAGTCTGCCGGAACTAACCAAGTACGCCATCCGGCATGGACTGACGACCGTCGAGTAGAACGGAATTCATTCCGTTCTTTACCCGAAAAAGCCGTAGGGTGGGCCGAGCGCAGCGAGTCCCATCAGTTGAGAAAAATCCCGAGCCAAAACAAGAATTTGTCGCTGAATCTCCCTGCATGTCCTTGGCGATAATACTTTTAAGAAGCTGCGCGGCGTACGGATTCCTTTACTGGCTCCCTTTTACGGGTCATGTCCCAGTTCTGGAACGTGCGCTGAGTCTCCACGCAGCAAAAGGGGAACGCAGGGCCTTGCCCGCGACGGCACATGGTTGGTGCTGAAGTGGGGCAGGAACCTTGGCAAGTTGAAGCAACTGTGGGGGCCAAACCGGCCCCCGCAGTTTTTTCAAGATGTCTCGAAATGGGATACTCTGATAAATAATATTTATATTGTACCCTACAGCGTAATTTGCCAATCCGCCGCCGCAATAGGTTTTTTTCCTGGACAGGCCAAGAATTATGCGCCCGTTCCGTGGTTGCAATGGCATACATCTTCCCGGCATCATTCAGCAAGGCCGTGGAGATCATCGAGACGGCCACGACCTTGCCTGCTTTGGCGACCCGCTCCCATTTACAACATGGTCCGTAGGTTCCGCCGATCTATTCGCTGCGGTCGTCCGTCTTCGGCCGAACGCTCAACTTGCGAATGAAATTCCTGGCCCCATCCATCCCGGGACGTATTCGCAGACACATGTGGGCCTGGTGAGAGGCTTCTTCCGTTTCTCCCAATTCGGCTAGGGTATATGCAAACGCAAGTCGCCAATCAACCTGGTCGCAATTGAGCACCAGCGCGCGGCGATAGCAGTCGGCCGCACCCGCATAGTCCTTGTCGTTACGAGAGATACCCGCAAGTGTCGCCAGTTCATTCGCGGTGGCGTACTCCGATTCACATTGTTTGCGGAGGATGGGAATGGCCTCTTGCCGAATCTCTTCCGCCAGCGAGGCATTCTCCTCGGTTGTCGAAAGCATCGCGGCAAGTGCCAGCAGACGCCAGCACTTATTGCGAGCCAACTTGGCCTCGGCCCGGTCGGCTTGGGTGTCCTTATCTTTGGCCAATTCCTCAACGCCCAGTTTATCTCCGGCGAGTTCGTCTCTGGCCAGGTTCCGGGCAAGATCTGGCCGGTTTAGCTCGGTACTGAAAATGCGCATGATCTCGCGGTAGTAGGATCCGTCCAACTCGGTTGCGCGTTTGAATCGGGCCGTGGCGTCTTCCAATTGGCCTTCCCGAGCTGCCACAACGCCAGCAAGAAAGCACGTGAATGCGTCATTGGGCAATAGCAAATAGGCTTTGTGGATCAGATCCGCGCCCCTCGCCTGCCCGAGAAACAGCAGTCGCAACTGCCCTTCCGCGGTATAAACAGGCCCGTAGGTCGGGCAAAGGATGCGAGCCTGCGACAACTCCGCGGCGATTCGCTCGGCGAAACGGAGAGACTCCGGACGCAGGACGATTTGGCCGGTGTTGGGATCGACAACGCGGCTGATGGAGTGCCAGCGGTAGATATTTGCATAGTACCGATATTTGACATTCTCGGGTTCACATTCCGCGGCGGCCGCTGCGCTGCCGATCAATTGCGCATAGTCTTCATCCATGGCCTGCCAGTTCCACTGGCGAATCCTGGACTCGGCACTCATGGCCTGGGCCCAATAACGATCCCCCATCCGAGACACGTTCATATCCCACAGAACCCAACTCCAGAGGAGGGCCAGCCCGATCAACGTCGTTATCCCGATAAGCCACCGCCCGCGACGAACCTTCTGCCGAGAATCTCGCCCTCCACCGCCCCCATTCGTTCTGCGGTCAATTCTCGCAATCGCGACCAGAAGCCCGCAGGCAATCGCGGAAAGGCAGAAGTTGGCCGGTAGGTGCTGGCCAAAGTCGGTCGTGCTTTGGATCATGACGGCCAGCAGTCCAAATCCGAGTCCGAACGCGGCCATGGCCACGGAACGGGTTCCTTTTCGGATCAGTTGTCCATAGCGCCACCAGAAGCCGAACAAAAATATCCCTACCAAGCCCATGCCGATCAGTCCGGTTTCCTCGAGCATCTGCGCATAATCATTGTCGGCGTGCGCCGCCAAAGCCGGCGTGGTCGCCGTATCGAACATCGGGAAGACGACCTCGTGGGTCCCCAGGCCGGTTCCCCAAACCGGATAGTGGCGCCATGCATCCAACGTACCCAGGGTCAGCTCCCATCGTCCGTATTCCCGGATATCGACCTGCTGGAGAGTTGCCAGCCGTTCGTAGAGGGCGTCAAACCCAGCAAACAGTGACACCGCGAATACAATAAAAGGGATGATCACCAGCAGCCAACCACGCCGCCTGAGCTTGCTTTTTAGCGCAAGCATTATTCCGGTGAACGTCGCCGCAATGACCAGGGAGAGGACGCCGTTTCTGCTGAGTGATGTGAAGATGGTGACCCCGCCCAAGACCAACATGAGCATCAACCACGAAAACGAGGGCAATCGAAAGAACTTTTTTGCACCGTCCGAAGAGGTGCTTTGCTTCCGCCTCCGCCTCGTTTCTTCCAGGCGAAACAACAGCAAGGCCAAGGCGGCTCCCATCGAGAGGTTCATAAATTGCGCGTAGTGGCTATGATTGACGAAGCTTCCGGAGGTTACTGCACCTTGGCCCGGAGTGGCAACGGTCCAATAGATCATGGTGGCACCGGTCATGACCTGTAGCAGTGCCAAGACCGCAAAGACAAAACCAATCGCGGCAATTGCCCAAAGGAGCCGCCTGATCTGCCTGCGCTCACGATAGACGTTCACCACAACGACAAAAACGGCTGCCGCGACCAGCGCCAAACGCAGGCCGTGCTTCGTCGCATAGGGGTAAAAACTCAACGTGGTACTGTCAAGCGATCCGTCCTCTTGCAAGTCCGCCAGAAAAGACCCCTTGGTCGTCACCGTCTGCGATGAGAACCACGTTGCCAGGTAGTTCGGCAGCGGAATAAGCTGAAATACCACGAGAGCAAGAAACAGCAAGATGGGTACATAGAGCCACGTCCACACCATGCGAAAACTATCCGACAGGGTGTACTTCAGGGCAAGACAGACCGACATGGCCGCCACCATGAGACAGGTAACCATTTCACTCCAGGGCTCTACGGCCCCGAAAGCCAGGGGCATGAATCCCAGCAGTCCGATCAATAGCCATTCGATCGTGCTGTCCAGCCGACCTCGGTCACGATCCGACCACCACCGTGCAATTGTTTGGAACAGACGCAGTTTCATTTTCACCAACTTCCTGCCTAAGCGATAAAAATACCTTTGACAAGTTGTAACATGGGCTTTAGAAACTATTCAAAACACTCTTGAAGAACCACGAAACACACAAATGACACGAAAGAGAACGAAATACAACTGCCTTTTTTCGTCTGTTTTGTGTCTTTCGTGGTTCTCTTTGAGTTTTGAGATAGATTCTTAGCCCGTCCACGTCAAATCTCGATGGGCTAGAGCCCATCCTACAGGAAATTTGCAAAGTTATTGATCAATATCATCACCGTCGAGCGCAGCCAACGGATTGACGAGGCAGATGCGTCGGGCGAATTCAAACCCCATTTCCGCACAAAGCATTCCCAGTGCCGCGGAAAGGCGGGGAACTCGGCGTTGGTGATCGTGGGCATCCGTCGCCACAAGGCCCACCAGGCCACAGCGAGTCATTTCCCAGGCCATCTCATAGGCAAGTCGGCCGAAATCGCCGAGAAAGCTGCCGGCGGTAATCTGAATCACGGCCCCTTGGCGAACCCACTGCTTGAGGATTTCCAGCGATCCCTGCAAGTACGGATGACGCTCCGGATGGGTCATGATGGGCCGAATACCGCGGTGAATCAGCTTCGTTAGTAAGTGCTGAGGGTTGACAAACAACTCGTGGGGTAATTCCAGGAGCAGATACTTTCCCCGATCCGCAAGCGTCAGGATCTCGTCGGAGTCGAGCAGCTCAAGCAGTCGTTCGTCCACGCGAACGTCTGCGCCGGGAAGGAGTTCTAAAGCAAGGTTCTCTTTGGCCAACTCGGCGGCAATCTCGCCGACGGCCTGGCGAACCTTCGCCGCGGAATTCGCTCGGCAGTAACGGCCAAGTTGATGGGGCGTGGCGATGGTTGTGGTGACGCCATCCTCAACGATTTTTCGGCAAAGCGAAATTGCCTCCTCCCGCGTCCTGGGACCGTCATCCAAGCCGGGCAGGCAGTGGCAGTGGATATCGACGCAACGCGACACGCCAAACCGCTCAAGCCGCTTTCGCTGCGGCAAGCCCAGCGTTTCGTAGATCAGAGGCTCCGCTTTCACGACGACTTCGCGCCAACCTTTTCCAAGGTTTCGCTGGGAGTCTCGTCGTACTTATAGCTGGTATCGGAGCTGCCGTCCTTCTGCCCTCGCCTATACCCATAATGCCCGTACCCATAATACCCGTACGCATAGCGTCCCTTCCCGGAAGGTACGCTGTTGACCACGACTCCGAGAATTCTCGCACCCACGCTCAAGAGTTCGTCGCGTGCGCCCAAGCTGTGCCGACGCGTCGATTTCTCTGCACGCAACACCAGGAGAGTAACATCGCAAAGAGCACCCAGAACGCGGGAATCAGCCACCGCCACTACGGGAGGCGCGTCGATCACAATCTTGTCGTACCGCTGCGACAGCACTTCCAGGGCTTGCCGGAATGCCTGGCCGTTGAGGATTTCCACGGGGTTCGTTGGGATGGTGCCGCACGGCAGCAACGACAGCCCTTTAATGGGCGTTTCGAGAATCACCGAATCCAACGCATCCTGCTGCGCAAGAACGTCCGAAAAACCGCGTGTTTTTTCTAACCCGAAAATTTCCTTCTGTGTCGGTTTCCGGAAATCGGCCTCGATCAGCAGCACCGATTGATCGGCTTGCGCCATGGCGATCGCCAGATTGCTCGCCACGATGGACTTGCCGTCCCCGGGCGAGGGAGAGACGACCAGAATGGTTTTGGTTTGACTGTCCGGCAAGCCAAAGTAGATTGCCGTCCGGAGCGTCCGAAAAGATTCGGCAAATTCGGAGCGCGGATGGCTGGCGACCATCTGGCCTGTGGCCGAGCGGCCAACTTTGCCCTTGAGGTTGGGCACAATGCCCAGCAATGGCAACTCGAGCAGGGCAACAATCTCATCAGCCGATCGGAGCCGATGGTCGAAGAAGTCTCGCAACAAAGCCAGGCCGAAACCGAGCATCAGCCCGCCAATCAACCCCAGGCCCAGAATGCGGGATCTCTTGGGGCTAGTCATTCCTCCAGCCTGGGCAAATTCCATCACGGTGATGTTCAGCGCGCCCACATCTTCCGTGACACTCAGGTCCATGATCCGACCGACCAGTGTGTCGGACCGCTTCTCCGAGCGATGCAGATCGTCCACCAAAAATGTGTATCCGGATGCCTCGATCAGGGCCTTGATTACCACCTCGAATTGCGCGTCATAGTCTCGCTTCAGCTTCTCCACCTTCGCCTGAACCAGTTTGTATTGCAGGTCGTATTCGTACTGCAATCCATCCAGGTACGCGGTGACCGTCTTGCTTTTCAGCTTGCGGGCCTCTTGCTGCAGCTCTTCGAGGGGCCCCTGCAATGCCTTCACCTTCGGATGCCCCTCGCCAAACTTCTTGCTCTCCGTGGCCAACAGGAGTTGCTGCACATGGATCTGCTGGTCTAGGGTCAGATCGAGGCGGATCGTGCCTTGGGCCACGGCCGCTTCGACCAACTTGCTCACCTGCTCGGGGGTGGCACGCATCTTCGCAAAGTTATCGAATCTTTCTTTGGCCTGGAGCAGTTCAATCTCAGCTCGGGTCAACTCGTCCGAGAGCTGAAGGCAGCGTCTTGTGGTCACGCTCTCGCTGTCGCCCGCAACCGAGACCGTCGGGTTCTTCGTCCGAAACGCCAGGGCCTGCTTGCGAAGGTCTTCAAATTCGCGATCTCGCTTATCTTTCTCTCTCTGGAGGATTTTCAATACCTCGACCGTCGTGGAGCGTTTCTGCTCGGCATATTTTTTCACATAAGCTTCCACCACCCCATTGACCACCTGCGCGGCTTCCTGGGCGTCAGGTAACTCCAAAGAAACGCTGATGATGTTGTCTTTCTTGCCCACGACAATATTGAGATTCTTCTTGAGCCACATCGCCGGATTATCGACCTCCTGAAATGCCTGCGGTCTGCTCTTCCACAAGGTCTGGACGGCCATCTCCAATACGGGAATCGACTTGATAAGCTCTGCTTGGGTGTACAGGAAGGTCTCCGATTTGTTGGAGGTGTCCATGTTTTCCAAGACCTTAGGCCCGATCTGTTCCACAACGAGACGCGATTCCCCTGTGTACAATGGAACGGCCGTCACCAAATAGGCCAGTGCGGCCGCCACGCATACCACCGTGCTCACCGCAACCATCCACCGATGCCGCCAAATCACCTCCACAAGGCTCGTCGAAGGCCGCGCCGTCGCACGAGAATGCGCAGGCATTGCGAGACCTGTCACCGACGTCCCATTGGAATAACCACGGGAGCCTGCGGGCTGGCCATTCTCCGCCGATCCGTTTGAACCTGATGCCAAGATCATCTCATAGCTGCCTTATAAATCAGAGAGGTTCCCTCTCGAAAACCGCACTTCGCCCCCACAACCGACACATCTACTCTAGCTTTTTTTCCACCCCCGTGAAAATAACCCGATTTTGCGTGGAAACCTTGTTGCGGCCGGACCTATTGCGGCCGGACACGCGATACCCCGCATTTCGCTCGGGGTGGGTGGAGCAGAATAATGGTGCGTTGCGCAAACACGTCCAAAACAGCGGAAATGTTCTCGATGGGCCTTGGTCATAACCTTGCCAACTGCTGTCACTGTTAGCTCGAAGTAGGGTGGGTGAAGCATCCAACGGTGCGTTACGCGAACTAATCTGGAACAGCGGTAAGTGCTTTCAGCGTCTCGACTTCGTGCGCAACCCACCATTTCCAGGGTGGTTCGCTCCACGCACCCTACAACCACCTCCGGTCTGGCGTTTCGCGGTCAGTATCCCCACGCCGAACACAGCCCGCATGATACCCTGATTTGAACCGTCGATCGGAAAACGTCACAAAGTGGGTCGCCTTGAAGGGCTATAGGGGCTTCGGACTGCTGGACGATAAGGCTCGCGACCGGACGAAGTAGGAGAAACAGCACCTGCTGATTCCATACTTGAAACATACGTCGGGGTTGTCACCGGTTGTGTACTGGTAATCATCGGACCCGCCGTCATCGGCTGTATGCTGGGAACCAACGGGCCAGCCGCCACCGGTTGCGTACTAAGAATCACCGGGCTGGCCATCACCGGCTGGGCACTGAAAATCACCGGAGCGGCCGTCACCGGTTGAGTACTAAAAATCACCGGGGCGGCTGCCACCGGTTGGGTACGGATGCCCGACGCCAACACCTGGCTTTTGACAGGATCAGGCATAGCAAGGGGTTTAGGACCGAGAGGTTGGATGCTCACGTCAAACACGAACGCCCCCCTGCTGACCGACTCGGTGCTGACTGACTCTGCTGTTTTGACAAGTGGTTTCGATTGCGCACTGGCAACCATCAGGGCGGCTGTCACCGGTTGAGCAGTGAAAACCAACGGGGCGGCCGTCACCGGTTGCGTGCTGAAAATCACCGGGCTGGCTGCCATCTGCGGTGTGCTGAGAATCACTGGGCTGGCCGTCACCGGTTGGGTGCGGATGCCCGACACCAACACCGAGCTTTCGGCAGGCCGCGGGATAGCAAGCGGTTTTGGACCAAGAGGTTGGATTCCCACGGCAAACGGGAACGCCCCTCTACTGACCGACTCGGTACTGATCGACTCCGTTTTGACAAGCGGTTGCGGAATACTGGGCATCGGAAGAATCGCAGCCGTTTCGGGCTCTAGTTCCGTTTTCAGGCCCGTACTCGGAATCTTTGCGACCGGTGCCGGGACGGTACTCAGATCAAACGGATCAAAATAGGGATCCGAATCGCTCTGAACACGAACCAGAGTACTGCTCAACCAGTGAGGAGACTCGGCCGATGTCGCGACACCAATCCCGCAAATCAGGAATAAGCCCGCAACAACGATATTCACCGTGAACCAACGACTGAATTTCATAGTATAAATGTCTTTCTTCGGAAACCGCCCCCCCCGCAATAGACGGGGCATGAGCAAGGGAATTTCAACCTCTTCGTGCCAAAGTACAACACTCTATCGGCTGCGGCGACGCCACGCCAGCCCAGCCACCATGACAAAGCCTACCATGCACATCGCAAGCGAGCTAGGCTCTGGCACTTGTTGAACCTGAAAGTTGTCGTAGTAGGCTGTTCCGGTAAACGCCTGCGAAGTAGGATCGTACCCAGCAGCCAAGGCCGAGATGTCCGCATCCGTGAAGGAATTTAAGGAGGATCCATCTACGAACCCCGTGGTTACCAACGGCGTGGAGTTGTAATTGAGATACGCACTGTACTGATGGCTCGTAAAATCGAGGGAGATCAAAAAGTGATTCCAGTCAAGACCGACCTTGGTTCCCGTTTCGGTCAGATCCCCGGTTCCTTCCATCTGATAAAGAACATCGAGAGTTTTAGCATCAACACCCAAGGAGCCAAAAAGCAATGCGGGACTGCCTTTGGGGCCGTCATAAGCCTCAACTCCAAAAAACGGCCCGTAGGCACCGGCTGCGCTGCTTGGATTCTGTAGAACCTTCATATCCCAGCTAATCTGGATGATCTTGTTCGGCAGCTCTGGATAGCCGCTGACCGGGACAAGCCATCGGGCACCTGAGTTTGCGGCCCGATTGACTTGCACGTCTTGGCTTCCGGAAAACTTCTCCGTGCTCTCCACCGTCGCAGTGCCACCCGAGCCAATTTGTACCCAACTGTTCGAGCCTTGCAACGCACCGGAGCTGTATGCCGGTGCCTCAAAACCTTGGCTGTTCTCAATCATACCCGCGAAAGATGCCGTTACGGAAATGAACATCACCCCCGCGGCCAGCACAATCTGCGAAAACCATCGATTTCTAAGCATTTCTTTCATCCTATAAAAAGGTTAGTTGGCGTAGATGCAGTCGAAAGGATGTCGAAGATGGCAACCTAACAATCTACGCCACGGTCTCAGCTTACCATCTATCCTAATCCGGGGAATGGGTTCCGCTACTAGAATTTTTCTTAAATGAGCAAGTATTTTTCCTGCTGCGTTCCTCGCCGGCTCTCACAAGAATTTTACTTGCTTGGATAAGAATAATACTTGTGGCGAAACCAATTTCCTGAATTCACAATGGGACTATACTGGGAGTCCACGGGGATTTTCCTGAGTTGTCCGTAGGGGTTTTCCTGAGTTGTCCGCAGGGGTTTTCCTGAGTCATTGCCTGCAGGATCGTAGGCAATGAAATAGAACAAATAGCCGGAGCAAGAGGTTCCATGAATACGTTATTGGTTGTTTTCATTTTGAGTTGCGTCGCATCGCTGATTCTCGCTCCGTTGGTACGGCGTGTGGCAACACGGATCGGCCTTGTCGACCGGCCGGACGGGCGGCGCAAGATCCACACCAAGCCAATTCCACTGGGCGGCGGTATTGCCATTCTCGTGTCAGTTTGCATTGCGATCGGCGCGGCCTTCACGGCATCACCCCTGTGCCACGAGTTCTTAGCCGATCGCCTCTTGCTCCTTGGAATCTTCCTGGGGGCGGTCGCGATTTCCGTTACGGGCTTGGTTGACGATTACTGGCACCTGTGTGGGCGGCACAAGCTGATGGGGCAATGTCTGGCGGTCGCTCTGGTGATTGGTTGCGGCGTTCGGGTTGACTCGATTCACGCGTTCGACGTAAATTTTGAACTGGGACTCTTGGCCGTCCCCTTTACCGCTTTCTTCCTGCTGGGCGTGATCAATTCGCTCAACCTTCTGGACGGGATGGATGGGCTGTTGAGTTCTGTCGGCCTGATCATTTGCCTGGCGATGGCCACTCTCGCATTTTTTTCCGGCCACGGAATTTCCGCCTGTATCGCCGTGGCACTGGCTGGGGCATTGCTTGGATTCTTACGCTATAACTTCCCACCGGCATCGATCTTCATGGGCGACTGCGGCAGCATGTTGGTGGGATTGCTGGTCGGAGTGGTAGCGATCCGAGGCTCCCTAAAAGGCCCAGCGACCGCGGCCATTCTCACTCCAATCGCCGTGTTGACCATACCCATCTTCGACACCCTCGCGGCCATTATCCGCCGGAAGTTGACGGGCTGTAGCCTCTACAGCACCGATCGGGGCCATCTCCATCATCGCCTGTTGGGGCAGGGCATGTCCCGCAGGCGGGTGCTCTTGTTGGTTTCGTTGTTTTGTCTCCTCGCGCTCATCGGAGCGCTGGCCAGCGTGGCGTTTCATAGTGAACTCATTGCGATTTCCACGTTCTTGCTCGTCGTTGCGATCCTGATTGTGACGCGGCTCTTCGGTTATTCAGAATACATGCTGATCAGGAATCGTCTCGTCGCGATTGTGCCGAACAAACTGAGGGCGTCCCACAAGGATAATTACCGCAAGGAGGAGATTCACATTCAAGGTACGGCCGATTGGTCGATGCTTTGGGATACCATCCTCGAACTCGTGCCGAGGCTCAATCTAACCAAGCTCTGTCTAAAAGTGAATGCCCCGGTGATCCACGAGCGATATCATGCAAGCTGGAGTCGAAACGCGGGCGACCTCGTGGATGCCAACGTCTGGCACGCGGAAATCCCACTGATTGCAGCCGGCCGCACCTTGGGTGTCGTGCAAGTCACCGGACCTGGCGAAGGACTTTCCACCAGCAGAAAGCTCGTCGTCGTGGCGAGTCTATTGGAAGATATCGAGCCTATGGTGTGCGAAATTACTGGACTTGCTCACGAGAGTTCGCAGCCGACAAGTTCGCAGCCGGTTGTCGAGACCGATGCCGTTCAGGAGCTGCTTCTGGCCCCACCCCATATCATCAGGGAGTTGGCGTTGGCCGGGCACACAACCTGGGACAGCAACGGCAACGGTTATGCCGGTTACATCAGGAGCAAGAGGGCCACAACGGCCGCTGGTAATCGTTTGCCACGCTCGCGAAGAGCCAAATAAAGCGGCCTTCTGAGAATAGAATGGGCCGGAGTATTTGTGAGCTATATTTAAGATACTAAGAATCCACCTCGGAACTCAAAGAGAACCACGAAAGACACAAAACAGACGAAAAAAGGCAGTTGTATT
>JBAWVO010000207.1:0-11847 GCA_037147235.1 Planctomycetota bacterium
GTGGTTGAACCAGGCAGGCGAGACGCCCGCACCACAAACTTGGCGGAGAGCCGTTAAATGTGATACATTTGCTCGTCTTGGGCCTTGGCTCGCTCCAGCAAATCGGCCAGGGTAATACTTTCCAGCATTTTCCGCTGGACATTGCTGACCTCCTTCCACACGTGCAGCAGCACTTTAACGGCGGGAGAGTCGGGCGAGGCACTGCTGGCTTGGCCATTCTCCTCGGGCGAGCCGTCGATCACTTCCATGACTTGGCCCAAGGAAATCTCCTGGGGCGTTTTGACCAGATGGTAGCCGCCGGCTGCTCCGCGCACGCTGGCCACCAATCCGGCACCTTTTAGCTGGAGCAGAATTTGCACCAGAAACCGCGGCGGCACATCATGCCGTTCGGCGATTCTGCGAATTCGCACCGGTTCATTCGATCCGTATTGAGCGGCTAACTCCAACATCGCAACACAGGCATACTCGGTTTTTGCGGAAACTCTCATCATAATCTCACGTTCGTTTAGAAAGGGAACCTTCTCGAAGGATATCTCCATCCATTCTAACAATGTTACCTAACTCAGTCAAGTATACCCCCTCGATCGGCCGGAAATCCAAAAAGACCGGCTGAGACAGGTTGTTACAAACATCTTTTGGACCCCATCCGGCTTGCGGTCTGTCGATTTAGTCGAAAAACTTTGTTGCGGCCGGTCTCCGACCGAGCCACGCCGCCGACCGAAGGTCTCCAATTTACCGGGAGACCTTCGGTCGGACGTTTCGGCGGGGTCAGGAGACCCGCGCCGAACCTGGGTGAACCACGAACCACACAAATGACACGAAAGAGAACGAAATACAACTGTGCCTTTTTTCGTGTGTTTTGTGTTTTTCGTGGTTCTCTTTGAGTTCTGAGATAGATTCTAAGAGATAGATTCTAAGGGGTCTTGACGATACACGAGGTGGTCGAGACGATATATACTGTCCGCGGTTGAGATTGTCCCAATCCATACCAGCCCGAAGCGCAAGCGAGGCAACGACTTAGCAACCTCGCTCGCGCTTCGGGTTAGTGTCAGTCTCAACCGCGAGCAGTATAGACGTGTTCTACAAATACCGAGAAAACACCAATTTTCGTTACCGACACCGACTTGAATACTGAAAGGCTTGACCGATGGCAGAAAAAGCTTACTTGGCAATCGACATGGGGGCATCGAGCGGTCGCCATTTGATTGGCCGCTTCGATGGCCAGAAATTGCGACTGGTGGAAGTTCACCGCTTTGAAAATGGTCCCGTCGACCTGGGCGGTCGAATGTACTGGGACCTGCCAGGGCTGTGGAGCCGCGTGCGGCAAGGTTTGATGGCCGCGCGCGCCGCCGAGGGGGGCGACGCGATCGTGAGCGTGGGCGTCGACACCTGGGGTGTCGATTTCGGATTGTTGGGCCGCAACGACGAACTGCTGGGCAACCCCTATCACTATCGCGACAGCCGTACCAACGGCTTGCTTGAAAGGGCCTTCTCGATCGTCCCGCGCGAAGAGATTTTCCGTCACACGGGTTTGCAGTTCATGCAGTTGAACACCCTCTATCAACTCCTGGCAATGAAACTTGGTAAGTCGCCCCTGCTGGACGTTGCCGAGACGCTCTTGCTGATACCCGACCTCATGCACTGGCTGTTAACCGGCGTGAAGTGCAATGAAATGACCGAGGCCAGCACCTCGCAATTTTACAATCCCGTGACAGGCGGTTGGGCTACGGAGTTGTTGGAAAAGTTCGGCCTGCCGACCCACATCCTCGGCCAGATTGTGCAGCCGGGCACGAAGATCGGGCCGCTCCGCAGTACACTGGCAGCCGAGACCGGTCTACAAGTCCAGGTTGTGCTGCCGGGCACCCACGATACGGCCAGTGCCGTGATGGCTGTCCCCGCCAGCAGTCAGCCGGGAAAGCGGCCCGATTGGTGCTATATCAGCCTGGGTACCTGGGCCTTGATGGGCATCGAATCGCCCGTTCCGGTAATTAACGACCAGGTTCTGCAACGGAACTTCACCAACGAAGGCGGCGTCGGCAATACGATCCGGCTGCTAAAGAACATCACCGGTCTATGGCTCGTGCAGGAATGTCGCCGTGCTTGGAGCCAAGGGACACGGACCTGGAGTTGGGAGGATCTCAATCGGCTCGCGGCTGCTGCCAAGCCGCTGGTTTCCTTCATCAATCCCGATGCCGCCGATTTCACGTCGCCGGAGAATATGCCACGGGCAATCAGGGATTTCTGCGCAAAGACCGGCCAGAGTGTTCCGCAGGACGAAGGGGCCGTGCTGCGCTGCGCACTGGACAGCCTCGCCATGAAGTTCCGCCATGTGCTAGGCATGTGCGAAGAATTGGCGGGCGGACGGATCGAGACGATTCACATTGTCGGCGGCGGAACCCAGAACCGCCTGCTCTGCCAAGCTGCCGCCGATGCTTCCGGCCGCCACGTCGTAGCCGGCCCGATCGAAGCCACCGCCATCGGCAATATCATGATGCAGGCCGTAGCCGACGGCGCGGTCAGCTCGATTGCTGAAGCCCGTGAAGTCGTGCGGCGCAGCTTCGACGTGGAGCAGTACGAACCGCGAAACACGGCAGCTTGGGATGATGCTTACCCGCGGTTTTTGAAGGTTGTTGAGTAGGAAGCCTCCGGGTAGGCTTACCGGCAAATCTCTCGCCTTGACGGCAGTATCATCCGATGATACTATTGAGAATGGAATGAATCAAAAGCACCGACATACGCTGGAAGCGATTTTCGACGATCCTGTCAGGTCCAACATCCCCTGGCGGGACATCGAAGGAATGCTCAAAGCGGCCGGCGCGGAAATCACCGAGGGCGATGGATCGCGGGTCCGAGTCGCCCTGAGTGGGGTGCGTGCGGTTTTTCACCGGCCACACCCGCAAATGGAAACCGACCGGGGAGCGGTTCGTTCCATGCGACGGTTTTTAACAGAGGCAGGGGTGACGCCATGATGGAATACAAAGGGTATGTCGGCAAAGTCGAATTTGATGACGAGGCGGGAATATTCCACGGCGAAGTTCTCGACACGCGGGACGTAATCACCTTTCAAGGTCAAAGCGTCGCCGAATTGAAGACCGCCTTCCATGAATCGATTGACGATTATCTCGCATTCTGCGAGCAGCGAGGGGAAGAGCCGAACAGGCCCTTCTCGGGTCAGTTCGTAACGCGCGTTCCACCTGAGTTGCACCGTCAGGTCAATCTGGCGGCGAGCATTTCCAGCAAGAGCCTCAATGCCTGGGTTGTTGAGCAGCTTCAGGCAGCCGTCGCTCACATCAAGTCAATCCGGGCAGCGGAAACCACAAGGAAAAGAAAGCGGAAGCCGCACCAGACCGAGAAACACATGTAATTTTTTTTTGCCAGCGGCTCGCTAAGTTTGCCGCGCTGCGTGGACCCGGCGTTTCTACGATTGCGCAGTCAACTGATTCGCTGGTTTCCTCTAAAATGGATGCCATTGCCCACCACCCGAAGAGGGGTTGCTGTGCCTATTGAAGCCAAACCGCTGTTTCGTCCCGACGTTCTCCGTCCGTATTTGATGGCATTCCAGTTGCCCGCCCATCTGCCGGGGTTTCGCCCAAGGCTGGCGCATTGGGCGGAATTGATCGCGTCCGGTCGTGCGGATTTGTTCAAGGAACAGGAAATCCTTCCTGACTTCTTGACCGATTTCTTCTGCACGCTGCTCGGCTACGCACGCCCGGCAGATGGCGGCGAGCGGTACACCATTTCCCGTGAACGGCTGGTTGAAGTCAACGGGAAGTTTGCCGATGCCGTCCTCGGTGATTTCCGCGACAGCAAGGCGCAATTCGTGGTTGCTTTGGAGGGCAAGGGGCCGAAAGACCCGCTGGATCGTCCTTATGCCGGAAGGCGCGTGTCAGCGGTCGATCAAGGCTACCACTACGCCATCAACCTACCGTGCGACTGGATCATCGTCACCTCGATTCGCCAAACCCGGCTCTATTTCAAAGGGGCCGACCAGTACACCTACGAACGCTTCGACACCGAGAAGCTCACCACAGACGACAATCTGCTCAAAAAGTTCATTTTCCTGCTTGCGGCAGAACGGGTGGTGCCCCTCGTTGGGCGATGCCATCTCTTCGGCTTGCAGGCGGCATCCGACAAAGCGGGCCGCGAACTGACCAAGCAGTTCTACCTCCAGTACGCCAACATGCGTCAGGATGCCTTCGCCCGGCTCTGCAATAAGAACCCGAATACCCCGCCCCACGAAGTTCTACGCTGTGCCCAGAAGTTATTGGACCGCATTCTCTTCTGTGCCTTTTGTGAGAAGCGTGGCCTTCTGCCTACCGACTCCATCGCTGCGGCTTACCAACACCGCGATCCCTATCGTCCCCGTCCGATCTGGGACAACTTTCAAGGACTGTTCCACGCGATCAACGAAGGGAATGCCACGCTCAACATCCCGGCCTACAACGGTGGGTTGTTTGCTGCCGATGCGGTTCTGGATTCCCTGCAAGTCCCCGACGAAGTATGCGGCTATTTCCGCGACCTGGGGGAATACGATTATCGCCCAGCACATGAAGCGGCTGCGGATGCCGAAGCGGGATCGACACGAACGCTGATTGACGTGTACATCCTGGGCCACATCTTCGAGCAGTCGATTACCGATCTGGAAAAGATCCGCAACGAACTGAACCACGTTGCCGAACTCGTCAGCGTGGAAGAACACAAGTCGCGGCGGAAGAAGGAGGGGGCCTTTTACACGCCGTCTTTCATCACGCAGTACAACGTGCAGCAGGCACTTGGCGGCGTTCTCAAAGATCGCTTTGAACGACTTCGCCAAAGGCACGCAGAAGCAACCAAGGGCACGGCACGCTCGGTACTGGCCGATCCCAACGTCTATGACCTGGACACGTTGAACGCGCCCCAGCGCGCGGCCTTGGTGCGGTTCTGGGAGGCGTGGCAGGATGAATTGGCGACGATTCGCATCTTGGACCCTTCGTGCGGCTCCGGGGCATTTCTCATCCAATCCTTCGATCAGCTTTACGCGGCCTACGAGGCATCGAATGACCGTCTGTATGAACTGCGAGGCCACCGGACCTTGTTCGATCTCGACCGTCAGATCCTGCAAAACAACCTGTACGGCGTGGACCTGAATGAAGAGGCCATCGAAATCTGCAAGCTGAGTCTGTGGATCAAGACGGCTCAGCGGGGGAAAATCCTGACCAGTCTCGACCACACGATTCGCGTGGGCAACAGCATCGTCAGCGACCCGGCGATTGATCCGGCAGCTTTCGATTGGCAATCCGCGTTTCCCGAAGTTTTTGCGACGGGCGGTTTTGATGTCGTCGTCGCGAATCCCCCTTATGTTCGACAGGAATTGCTCAGTCCGATCAAGCCCTACTTGGAAGCCAATTACAAGACGTATCACGGCATGGCGGATCTGTATGTCTATTTCTACGAGCTTGGCATGCGGCTGTTGAAACCGGGTGGTCTGATGTGCTTCGTCGTCACGAACAAGTGGATGAAGGCCAGCTACGGCGAGCCATTGCGTCGTCATTTCGCGGAACAGGCGTGGGTCGAATCGGTGGTCGATTTCGGCCACGCCAAGCAGATCTTCGAGGATGCCGATGTTTTCCCCTGCATCATCGTCGCTCGTCGTCCCGACGAGCGACCGAAGCCGACGACGACTCGCCTTTGTGCCATTCCCCGCGAACAGCTTCGGATTGACGATTTGAGCCAACAGATTGAACGGGAAGGCGTTGAATTGCCGCTGTCGCAGCTTGGCGCAGAGGCGTGGAACCTTGAACCGGCTGGCGTCAACGCGATCCTCACAAAGATTCGGGCGAACGGTATTCCACTTTCCGAATATGCGCGCGTGAAGCCCATGTATGGAGTCAAGACGGGGTGCAACGATGCCTTCCTAATTGACACAGCTACCAGGGATGCCCTTGTAGCCGCCGACCCGAAATCTGCCGAAATCATCAAGCCGTACCTTCGGGGGCAGGATATTGACCGTTGGCACTCCGAGTGGGCGGGGCTGTGGATGATCTTCGCTCGCCGGGGAATCGAGATTGATGCGTACCCCGCCGTCAAGCGGCACTTATCCCAATTCCGAAATGAACTTGAGCCAAAACCGAAGGGCTGGGCGGGCGAGAACTGGACGGGTCGAAAAGGTGGACCTTACAAATGGTATGAGACACAAGACCCGGTGGCATATTGGCAGGCTTTTTGGAAACCCAAGATTATCTACCAAGTAATCCAGTTCTATCCGTGCTACGCGATAGACCGTGACGGCATGTTGGGCAACGACAAAATTTTTTTCCTGCCAACAGACGACCTATATTTGCTTGCGGTCTTGAACTCACCGCTAATGTGGTGGCACAACTGGCGCACCCTCACGCACCTTAAAGATGAAGCCCTGTCACCGATGGGCTACATGGTGGAATCCTTGCCCATTGCCAAGCCGACCGATCCCATCCGCAAGAGGACGGAAGAACTGGTTGCCCGGCTTGTCGAAATCGCGCGGACGCAACAGGCCACTCGGCACGACCTTCTTGATTGGCTTCGGGTGGAATACGAGATCGCAAAGCCCACCATGAAGCTCCAAGCCCCTACAGAACTCGACTCAGATTCATTCATTGCAGAAATCAAGAAGGTTCGTGGCAAGAAGAAGCCCCTGTCGGCTCCCGCGTTAAAAAGTCTCCGCGAGGAATACAGCCGCTCCATCGAACCCGCGCGGGCCTTGGCGGTCGAAGCACGCCGGTTGGAGAACGAGATCAGTTGCCTCGTCAACGAATCGTATGGCCTGACGCCCGAAGAAATCGCGCTGATGTGGGAGACGGCACCGCCGAGAATGCCGATTCCGAAGCCTGGATGAAGCTTACGGAGCGGGCACTTTCGGCATCTTCCCACGCCTCGACGCCCCGCTCAAGCCAAGAAGTGTTCTTCGGGGTTACGCTTGAAATTGCTGTCGCCAGGAACTACACTCACGGACTCGATGTTTATATAATTGTGCAAGGTTCAAACGTATCCAGTCGCCCTTACCCGATTGGAGCGGTTTGAACAGTCCGAACCAGTGCAATCCGGCTGTCATCTTGAAATGGGGAAGGATCGCCAGGGCCGGTCCATCGTGGCTGAAGACGATGAACATCTGGAAGACCTCTACGAGTCGCGTGGTGCGGCAAACCCGATAGAACCCATCTCGCCAACCTGGCCATGCCGCCAATTTGTGGAATCCTTCCCAGAATGTCAAAACCGGTTCGTGTCCCCGGAATTCCGACGAATCAACATTCAGCATCGTCTCGTGTACCAGGTCTTGAACGATGCCAGAGTGGTCAAGGTCATCCGTATGTGGACACGCTACGAATGACCGACCGTTATCTCCCTTCCCCCCGCCCTCTCCTTCCTTTATTTAGCCACGGAGGTCACAGAGAGAAACAGGCAAATTTTAGGTTCATCCAGCACCACAAGCTTCCCATATTGTGCATCCGCACCAATTTTGGTCGATGCCACCTTTTCTTCCCCAATCAATAGCCGTTCAGGCGAGCCCGCAAGTACGCTGCCCGTTCGAGAAGCAGTGGAGGCAGACCAGCGGCAAGCGGTGCATTCGGCTGTGGGCCATCAGCAGGCGAGGAATACGGCTGCGCCCCGTAGGCAGGTGGCGGCGCCTGTTGCGAGTAATTGTACGGCTGCGGAGCGGGCGGCGAGCCATAAGCCGCCGCAGCATAAGGTTGAGAAGGGTAGGCGGGCGCTGGATATCCGTAAGGCCGAACGGCGGCCGCGCCGTACGCAGGGTAGCCGCCGTAAGCAGTCGGCGCGGTTGCTGCGGCTCCGTAGCGCTGAGTGGAATAGGATTGACCATAAGCACCCGTGGCACTCGTGTTGCGGCTGCCTTCCGCTGCTGAACCATAAGGGGTGGTGGCCGCCGCGCCTTGGCCCTCATGGGAATAGGATTGACCGTAAGCACCCGTGGCACTCGTGTTGCGACTTCCTTCCGCTGCTGAACCATAAGGGGTGGCTACCGCCGCGCCCTGCCCCTCGTGGGAATAGGATTGGCCATTGGCCCCGGTGGCGGTCGTGTTGCGGCTTCCGCCGGCGGCGGCACCATAGGGCCCGGCCGCTGCTCCCCTTGACTCGTTGCTGTTGTAGCTTCGGCCTTCCGGGCCCGTGGCAGATACATCGCGTGTACTTCCAGCAGCGGCGCCGTTCGGACCATACGCCCCGCCGCGCGAGCCGCTGGCATCATAGGAACCGCCATGCGAACCTTCGTAGGACCGGTTGTACGAACTGCTTCCGCCGCCGTAGCGGCCACTGCTCCCACCGCTGTAAGAGTGCGACCCGGAATAGCCGCCGCCGTGGTATCCGCCGCCGCCGAAGCCTCGGCCTTCGGCTGCGCCGCCGCATGCCAGACCTAGGGTAACGCTTAGAATCACAATTGAGAATCTGATCTTCATGGTTTGTTCCTTTCGGTGTTGAACGGGTCCAAGTCGTTGACGGTTCATTTGGTAATGGTGACGCGTTTCAATCGGATTGGTGGCGACTCAGGCTGCGGCTTGCCGGCGACCATTCGGTCGATCGATCGCCAGCCAAGCTCGTCGCTGCCGAAGCGTGACAGGACGTTCACCGAGGCGGTCTCGGCGCCATCGCCTTGAACTCCGTGCGTATCGACTGCCCAGTGGTTCCGCTCACGCAACCAGACGCCATGGCCATAGCCGCCGTCCTGATCAAAATGCCAAGACATGAATTGCCCCGAAGCAGGATCTAGGCCGATTTTCATGTTCCCCAGCGAGACGCTCTTGCCACCACTTGTCGCCGTGAACTCGCCGATAATAAACGGCCCGTTTTTTTCACGAGCGAAAGATATGACCATTTCATGGTCCTTGGCCTGGCTGCGCCACGTTCCGATTAGCCAATCCAAGTCAGCCGGGCGGTTCTCGGCGGCACTCCATTCGCGGCAGAGTGCGATCTGCCACTTGCCATCCTCGCGGACATGCACCGCGCGATAACGAGCCGAATCGGGCAAACCGCCGCTGGCCGTCGTGCAAGTCAATCCCTCCTCGATTGCGGTATCGCGCGACGGGAATCGGATGCTTTCGACCTGGATCTCCATCTTTCCGGTAGGCCGGCCCTTGAAGTGGGCCGCGAATGCCCCTTCGATGGCAGTCCGGCCACGGAGAATCGTGCCGTCGTCGCTTTCGTATTCCCCCTCTGCGGTCCAGAGGGCAGCAACCGCCTTGGCGTCACCTTTCTCAAAAGCCGCGGAAAAATCACGAGCCGATTGGAGAATGGCCTGACGGTCAGTGCCACGGGACGAGTCCTTGGATGCCCGAGCATCTTGGCCTTGTAGACCGCTGACGGCTACGAGGAAAACGCCGCACATGGCGGCAAGGCACAAAACTCTCATTCGCATGATGTCAATCCTTCCTAAATAATCGTTTTTCATGTTATAGGTTAGTTCATCCTCACAAAAACCACCTCGAATCGCTGACGCAAGGTGGCTTGATAGTAGATCCCCTTGAGAGAATCGCTCTGCGGATCGTAGGTCAGATCATAGTTGGAACCGGGATAGTTCACGTCTCGCAGTTCGATGAAGACTTTCACGGTCTCGCCATCTTGTGACGCCTCTGCCTTGGATACCTTGATTGACCGGGGATTGAGGTACGATGCGTCGAGCTTTCCAGTTTCCCGGATGGCTCGAATTTCGAGAACATATCCGCCGTCCGGCCGGAGCCATTTGCCTTTCAGCTTCTGAAAATCAGCCTTGGATGGGCCTGCGGCCGCTGGTAGGGCTGCTGTTGCTATAACTTCGGTGGGCGGCTGGGGCGACGGTGGCTCGCTGGTGTGTTTTGCCTTCCACCACCAGAAACCGAGAGAAACCACGATCACCACCGTCAGGACACTGACGACGGCGGGCGGAACACCCCGATTGCGAGTCGGCAGCATCGTCGCATCCTTCTGGATATTGTTCTTACGTTTGCTCATAGGAAGCCAATCGGCCTAAAACCACTTCTTATTGATCGTCGAAATTGAAAAAGGTGGGCGGCTCTTTCGAGCCGCCCGCTCCGAAGGTCGGGCTATTTGCTACCCACTCCGGCTTCGAGCTGTTTCTGGATCTTTTCCAGATTGAACGAGCCGGCCGTTTGGCTGGGCGGGTACTCCTTCATGGTCATGAGAAACTTCCCAGCCATCTTCTGCAAGGGCACGCACACGAACGCGTGCTCAAGGAACCAGTCGTTGTAGGTGTTCGAGTTGTGCTGCGCCTTTTCAAATGGATCGCGGCGCAGATTAAAGAGCAGCGGAATGCGCAGCTCGGTGAACGGTTCGCGCCACACCTCGAATGCCTGGGCACGGTTTTCAAGGAATATGCCCTTCCAGTCACCAGCGCGCATGGCCACGATCTGTCCATCGTCGTTCACATAGATGAACTCCTTGCGGGGCGACTCCTTGGCCTTGCCGCTGAGATAGTCGAGCAGGTTGTAGCCGTCGAGGTGGTTCTTGTAGGTACGACCGTTGAGCTTGACGCCTTTGAGGAGATTCTCCGTCACATCGGGCGCGCCCGCGGCGGCGGCGAAGGTCGGGAGCCAGTCCTCGTGCGAGACGATTCCGTTGAGCGTCGTGCCAGCCGGGAAATGGCCGGGCCAGCGCACGAAGCAGGGGACGCGATAGGCACCCTCCCAGTTCGAGTTCTTCTCGCTACGGAACTGGTTGGTGCCGCCGTCGGGCCAGGTGTTGTAGTGCGGGCCGTTATCCGTGGAGTACTGCACAATGGTGTTGTTGGCGAGGCCAAGCTCGTCAATCAGTTTGAGAAGTTCACCGACGTGCATGTCATGTTCCACCATGCCGTCGCTGTACTCGTCCTGCCCGGAGATGCCGCGATGCTCGGCCTTCACATGCGTGCGGAAGTGCATGCGGGTGCCGTTCCACCAGCAGAAGAACGGCTTCCCGGCCTTGGCCTGCCGCGCGATGAACTCCTTGGCGGCGGCGATGGTCTCGTCGTCGATCGTCTCCATGCGCTTCTTGGTGAGCGGGCCGGTGTCCTCGATGGTCTGCCCGCCCTTGCCGTCGGCCTGGCACTTGAGCACGCCACGCGGGCCGAACTGCTTTCTGAACGCGGGGTCTTTCGGGTAATCCATGTTCTCCGGCTCCTCCTCGGCGTTGAGGTGGTAGAGGTTGCCGAGGAACTCGTCGAATCCGTGCATCGTGGGCAGGTGCTCATCACGGTCACCCTGGTGGTTCTTGCCAAACTGCCCGGTGGTGTAACCCTGACTCTTGAGGACCGTGGCCATGGTCACGTCGGTCTTCTGCCAACCTTCCTTGGCCCCGGGCAGGCCGACCTTGGTCATGCCGGTGCGGACGGGCACGACGCCGCCGATAAAGGCCGCGCGACCCGCCGTGCAGCTCTGCTGCGCGTAGTAATCGGTGAAGGCTACGCCTTCCGTGGCAAGGCGATCAATGCTCGGCGTCTTGTAGCCCATCATGCCCCGGCTGTTGTGGCTGATGTTCCAGATGCCGATGTCATCGCCCCAGATGACGACAATGTTGGGCTTCTTACCGCTTGCGACGGCTACTCCGACCGCCGGAGCCGTGTCGTCGGCCTTGGCAATCTGGTTGGCGGGAGGGAGCGAGGTAGTCGCTGCCGTCGTCGCCGCTGGGCTGGCGGTCGTTTGCGCACCGCTGGGGTTTGAACTGCTCTTGGCGTCGCCGTTGCCCGATTTGGCCAACTGCGACGAACAGGCAAGGATGCCGCCAATTATCGCTAGAGCGATGCCGGCGGCCAAGGTACTTTTCAGTCTGAACATGAATGATCTTCCTTTTGAATAGAAATTGAAGAAGGCGGGCGGCCCTTGCGAACCGCCCGCTGTGGAGGTTATTCCG
>JBAWVO010000208.1:0-11687 GCA_037147235.1 Planctomycetota bacterium
GCCAGGTTGGATTGTCCAACTGATCTACATCAGCTTATCTTGGCACACTCATGGGATGATCCCAGTTCATCGAAAATGCGCGGCTGAGATTTGCCGTGTTCAGTCATACAGGTCTTCGCTTCGCAGGAAATAAGCACCCTTTCAATTTCACCGGGACGAATCGCGCCTGCTAGCCTATCGGTCTGGGGGACGGTCTTGGGGGTACCGATTGCGAGATCGAGGGTCTTCTTCTTGCCGTTGGGGAAGACATGCCGAGCATTGATACCGTAGACAATTCGGTCGGCCAATGCCTGCTCTCGAAGCGTGGGGCAGGCGTCAACCAAGTCTGCCAAAATCAGCTTACAGAGAGCGATAGAGTGTGAATCACTCCGCGAGTGGTAATGGTAGACCCACCCATACACTGGGTCCAGGTGCTCATGCGAGGTCAACCAAGCAACAAAATCGACAGGTGCATCCATGAAAAAACCTTGCTAACCTTCCGTGGTTAGCGAGCATGATCGTCATTTCGCGTGAGTAGGTCAATGCCGAAAAACAGAAACATCCGCGATTTGTAACGATCATATAAAACAAATGCGACACATCAAGGCGTGTTTGAATACAAATATGGCCCGTTCCATAAAAATCGCAACATTCGTCCTGCCATAGTCTCCTGGAATTGCGAAGTCTTTCAATTCGGCCATGTTGCAATATTATTGGAACGAACCCTACCTGGCGAGGTTTTCCTTTCATTCCGCCGTAGCCTTCTCCACGAGGTTCTTCCAGAAATCCCTCGCCTTGCGATGATACTCCATCACTTCCCGCCGTTTCTGGGGATCGTCGATCTGAATCTGCTTGGCACGCTCGTAAACCCAGTCGAGGAAAAACTGGGCCGACTTTTTGCTGATTCGCGGCTTTTCGCCGAACTCGACATAGTAGGGGCCTGTCATGGCGAAGCGATAGGTGTCGGAAATCTCGGCCACCGCCCGAAGGAGGAACCAGCCGCTCTGCTTGAAGTGCAGCGGCGGCAGTCGGCCGTCCTTGACGTAATCCTCAAAACGAATCGTATGCCGCACTTGGCCGTCCTGCACGATCTCCAGGTAGCTGATCGGCTCGCGGGTGGTCAACGTCATGCCAATTTGCAGTTCCAGCTCGCGGCCTTCCTCGCCGCGGAACGTGTGGCCCGGCAACTCATTCTCAACCCGAGGACGCAAGAGAGGGCCGTTGGTGACGACAACCTGCCCAGCCTTCAAGTTCTTCCACCATTGCGGATAGTCGAAGCTGCTGTCCAGATGCACATAGACACGATTGTAGCCGGCCGGATTGGGCGAAACGCCCGAACCACTGCCGGCCGTGGGCGGAATTCTCAGGCCGCAGTCCAGCAGCTTGAAGTAAACGTCCTGCGACCAGCGGGCGTAACCGAAGGGGCCCGCGTAGCGATCGGCGTCGCGCGGCTTTCCAAGCTTTGTGTCGGGCTGCATTACCTTGCGGCCGAAATGGCTGTTCGCTACCTCGATCGAATCAACCAGCCCGTTGGCTACCAACATTGGCAAATCCCAGCCATAACTTGCCGTGGCATCAACCCACAACTCCGAGTTCTCCTTCTGCCGTGCCTGTTGAAGATGCTGCGCCAGCGACGGGTATTCGTCGGTTTCTGCTTGCAGGAGCATTGGCCCGGGCAGATGGAAGCATAAGACTTCCGTTCCGGCGCGTGTAAAACCGCCGCAAAACAGCTCATGGACTCGATCACTGTCGAAGGTCACGAGGCGATTCTTAGGCTCTTTGAAGTTTTTGCCGAGATCGTTTTTGTCGTTCCACCAAGTCGTTGTTTGGGCAACGTGCAAATCGTCGGCCAACATGACCATTTCAAGGTCGCGAATACTACGGCGGAGATGCAGATCGCCAGACCACCAGCCTTCCTCGCTCATATTGACGACTCGCCGCAGCTCGACCTCCTTGCTGTCGTCGGCGAACCGCTCGATCGTGAAGTTGCCCGTCACATTGTAGTACTCCGGGCCGCGCTCCAGTTCAAACGTGTAGAAGCCAGCGGGCAGGTTCAGCGTGATTTTGCCCGGAAAGAGGAAGTGGTCGGACCAGAAGGGGTAGCCTTCGATTTTTTTCGGCCGCTTAGCTGGACCACTGAGGTGGATCCGACAGGCGATCGGCTTGTGAGTTTTGGCATCGACGACGGTCAGCAGCAGCTTGCCCTCGGCCGCACGGCACGGAGCCGGCTGGAGCAAGAGGCATGTCAGGTAGACGAATAGTAGTAGTGATCGCATAATATTTAGGAGTGATCGCATGATATATTGCAGTTGGAAGTAATCCCACCCCCCCTTCGGGAGTAGTTCCGTCCTTCACAAACGGGCCTTGATCGTAACCCTGTCAACTGCCAGCAGTGGCGGCAGGCCGTAGGGTGCGTGAAGCGAACCAACACCCGGGAAATGGTGCGTTACGCACGGACTCAATACTTCGAGAACGTCTACCCTGGAATAGACCGGTTCGCGTAACGCACCATTTCGCGGGCATCCGTGCTCCACGCACCCTACGTTTGCCCGAACTGCTAGCAGTGACGGCAGACCCACAAACATAGCATTTTACGGCACTCTTGGGCGCGGCGCGGGAACGGCTTGCTAAAAGTGGCCGGAAGAACCTAGAATAGGGGATGAAATCTTCAGGACGAATGATAAAAACTATGGCAGACGACTACTACAAAACGCTTGAGATCGCTCGCAACGCCTCGCAGGCCGATATCCAAAAGGCCTATCGGGATCTGGCACGCAAGCATCACCCCGACATGAACCTGGAGAACCCTGGAGCGATCAAAAAATTCCAGGAAATCCAGGCCGCCTTTGACGTGCTCAATAGCCCCGAAAAGCGGGAAATGTACGACCGCTACGGTAGTTCGTTTGAGACCATGGGGCAGGGCGGCCCTCAGGGTCCAAGTTGGGGAGCCGGGCCGGGCGGCGGTGGCAATCCCGAAGATATCGACTTCGGCCAGTTCTTTGGCGAACGGTTTGGAGAGGGGAGCGGCGGCGGGTTGGGGGACATCTTTTCACACTTCCGCCGGGCCGCCGGCCGTGGTGCCGCCGGCAGTTCAAAACGTCGCGGCGGCGATGTCGCGTCCGAAGTGACCATTCCCTTCGGCACCGCCATCAGCGGCGGCGAAATTCAGTTGAGCCTCCGCCGGGAGTCCGGCGAGACGGAAACGATCGTGGTCAAGATTCCGCCCGGCATTGAAGGCGGAAAAAAAATGCGGCTCCGCGGCAAAGGCGAGCCGGCACCTGGTCGCGGTACCGCCGGCGACCTGATGCTGACGGTCCACGTCGCCCCGCATCCGTTCTTTTCTCGTAAAGGTAACGACCTTCACGTCCGCCTGCCGGTCACGCTTGGCGAGGCCGTGGTCGGAGCGAGTGTCGATGTGCCGACGCCCAGCGGGACGGTCTCCGTCCATATTCCGCAGGGAACTTCCAGCGGTAAGAAGCTGCGGATCAAGGGGCATGGCGTGGTACTGAAGAATGGCGCCAAGGGTGACTTATTGGCCGAAGTGCTGATCGTGCTTCCCACCAAATTGTCCGAGGAGGATCGAGAAACCATCCGTCAGATCGATGTTCGATCTCCTAGCGATCCACGGCAAACCTTGCGGTGGTAAAATGGGCAACCAACGATTTCTCCACGTCTACCGGATTACTCGCGGCGCGGATTTTCAACGGGCTTACCAGCGTCGCCTGACCGCCGGGGACGACCGTCTGTTGGTTTTTGCCTATCCCAACGGCCTAGCACACCCGCGGTTGGGGCTTTCCGTTTCACGAAAGGTCGGTAACGCCGTGGTTCGCAACCGCTGGAAACGATGCATCCGCGAGGCATTTCGTCTATCGCGCGAACAGTTGCCCTTTGGCGTTGACTTGGTCGTCATTCCCCGGCCCGACACCGTGCCGGAAACGGCGAAGCTCCAGGAGTCGCTGGTGAGGCTCGCGCGAAGGGCGGCGAAGAAGATTTAACAGGTAATCATGCAACAACTTGTTGTGGCCGGTCTCTGACCGAGCCACACCGCCGACCGAAGGTCTCCCATTCACCGGGAGACCTTCGATCCGACGTTTCGCGGGGTCGGGAGACCCTCGCCGAACAGGGGAGATTTGACAGGTAATCATGCACCGCTACCGTCCCACCACGATTCTCTGGACAATTCTCCGTATTCCGGCATGGATCTTGATCGCAGTAGCGCGAGTCTACCAGTATACGCTTAGCCCGATGTTGGGCCGGCATTGCCGCTTTCATCCGTCATGCAGCGCCTATTTCATTGCGGCCGTGCGGAAGTACGGTGCTATTCGTGGTGCATGGCGAGGAGTCTGGCGCATCTGCCGCTGTAATCCTTGGAATCCCGGCGGTTACGACCCGCCGTAGCGGTTGAATCCCTTGGCAGAAAGGGACAAAGGAGCCGGAGTCTTGAGTGGTCGCAAATCCACGAGTCGCGTTCCCTTTACTCAGTGTGATGGAACTCCCCTGAAAAGTTTACAGAAAATACCCTGGTTCGACCTTAAAATGCTCCGCCAGCTTCTTGACGTGGGTCTTGCTCAAGGCCCGCTGGCCGGATAGGATCGCTGCCCCCAGCGTTCGGTTGCCTAGCAGTCTTCCCAGGTCCGAAGTGTTCATGCCGTGTTCGGCTAGGAGCGTTTTCAGTGCATCCAGCGGCGCAATTTGTAAATCGTTGATCGGGAATCTCGCCGCTTCGTACACCTCCACGAAGGTTGAAATCGCCTCCAGGTAATCTTCTTGGTCCGCGTTGAGCTTGAAGCCGGCCATGCGGTCAATCATTTCTGTCGCATTGGCAAGGTCAACCTTATCGCGGATCGGGCGAGGAGGCAGCAGGGCCACAAGCTCGCCGTACATCTTAGGAAAATACCGAAAGTCACCCCTCGTTGCCACATTACTCATAGCACGTCCTTCCATCTCCCCTTGCCATACTCGCTGTGCGTTAGCACTATCAGCGTAAAGACAAGTCGTCGATTGTAATGAATCGCCGTTATCAAACGGTACTTGTTCCCGGCGATGTTGAACACAACCACGCTTCGGCCGCTGGCGACCATTACGGCATCGGCATGGGGAAAAGTTGCCCGCACATCTTGGATACAGGTCCAGTGGGCCTTCCTTGCCAATTCATGCCAATACAGCAAGCCGACCCGAGCTTGCGGATTCCGCTCCCAATACTCCGCCAGCATCAAGCGTTTGATGATCCTCATTATTCTTTCATCTGCCTACTTTATGTATACACTTTCCATCGCCCCAAGGCAAAAGGAATCTTGAAAATATTTTCCACCTGCTGCCACTGATATCCGCGGGTGCATCAATGCTCGCGAAAAGAAGATTAGGGGAAAAGAAGATGGGATTCATTTTCTTTTCTACTGTTTTCTTTTCTACCATCTTTCTGGCCGCCATTTATTTTCCTGTCAAATTCTTGCGTTTGGGGTGTCGTCGCGGAAAATACCGTTACAGAAACCGATGGTCCGGCCGAGCAGCAATGGGGCATCGCGACGATCGACGATAATGCCGATCCCTCGCGATTCACCGATCCAGTCCCTTCCATCGGCCAGGGCAAAATCAAACCCGACCATGTAGCCCTCACCGGGTGAAAGCGGAAGCGATATTCTAACGACGGGCTTCGCCTTGAATTCGCCCGTGAAGTGCCTGCGGAGAATTTCCTGGGCGGCCGCCTCGGAAATCTCAACGATGTTACCAAGATTGCTAGAAATGCCACATCCCGCTTCCGTGCCAGCATCCATCACCGAACCTACTACAGAAGCATTGATAGCAAGGACAGTGATGGAAAGGCTCGCACCGCACGACTGACATCGCACCGTTTCAAAGAACAGTTCCTTGCTATGGGTGATCGGGATGATCATCACAAATAAACGGGCATGGCGATAGGTGCGATAGAGGTCATAGATCGTATCGGCCCCGCATTCCGGGCAGATGAACTGCCCGGACTCCTCGTATTGCTCGGTTTGATATTGGGACCAATGAAACATCGTAATGCCTCCATGATTTTCCCGCTTATCTCACAAACTCTCGCAGCTTCCGCAAATTGACAATATCCAAATCCTCGCCGTTCTCTGTGCCCTTGGGGGTCTCTAAAACCATGGGCACGTTGTGAAAGCGGGAGTCGCGAAGGAGCCAGCCAAAGGCCTCGGGGCCTATCTTGCCGCAGCCGATGTGGGCGTGACGATCGACGCGGCTACCGCACTCCTTCACGCTGTCGTTGAGGTGGAATGCGCGAATCTGATCCAGCCCGACGATCTTGTCGAACTGCTCCATCGTGGCATCATAATCGGACTGCGTGGAGATCTTGTACCCGGCAGCGAAGACGTGGCAAGTATCGAAGCAGACGCCCAATCGGCGGTTGTCTTTCACGCCCGCGAGGATCGCAGCGAGGTGCTCGAAACGCCAGCCGAGCGTTGTGCCTTGGCCGGCCGTGGTTTCCAGAAGGATGCCGGTTAAAGTAGCAGGCACAGTCCCTGTGCCGTCCGCCTTCTCTATTTGGTGTCGGTTGAGTGCTTGGATCGTTGTCACATCAGGGCGAACGGCACACGGAGTGTGCCTGCTACTTTGCCCGAGTACTTCATCCAGCGCGGTGATAATTCGCTTAAGCCCTTCCTCTTCGCTCGTCGTGGTATAGGCTCATGGATGCGAAACAACCCAGGGAATGCCGAGGGTTGCAGCCCGCTGGACCTCCTCGATCATGGCATCGATCGACTTCTTCCAAAGTGTGTCGTCAGGGCTGGCGAGGTTGATCAAGTACGAATCGTGGGCTAGCGGGCAAGCGATGCCGGAGGTGGCGACGGCATCGCGAAACTTCTGGGCATCTTCCGGCGCGATCGGCTTGCCACGCCACTGGTTGGCGTTCTTGGTAAAGATCTGAATCACATTGCAACCGGTCTCCATGCCGATTTTCACGGCATTGTGGTATCCGCCTGCGATCGATTGATGGGCACCGAGTATGGACATTGCCTCTATCTTCTTCTATGATACGATCCTGTTTCGACTTGCGCCGAAATCCCTGGGCCAATACCGCCCGCGAACTTGTTTCCTTGATCGTAACCGAGAATCGTTTCCATGGTCAACCCTACCCCCGCGGTTCCCCCCACCAAAGAGAGCACTGCCCAGCCATGGTTTCGCCAATTGAATGGCTACCATTGGCTGGTATTGGTCGTGTCCACGATGGCGTGGGCTTTCGACTGCTTGAGCCAGCAGATTTTTAATTTGACGCGCAAGCCGGCCATGGATGCCCTGACCGACTCGCCGGCCAAGGCCGATTTCTTCGGCCCCTTGAGCACTACCGCCCTGCTGGTCGGTTGGGCCACCGGTGGAATCATCTTTGGCATCCTTGGCGACCGCATCGGCCGGGCGAAAACATTGACGATTATGATCGTCTGCTACAGCGTTTCCACCGGCTTATGCGGGCTTTCCCTGGGGCCTTGGGATTATATCTTCTACTGCTTCATCACGGGCGTGGGTGCTGGGGGAATTTTCCCGGTGGCCTGCACGCTAGTGGCCGAGAGTCTGCCCGATCGTACCCGGCCGCAGGCCCTGGGCATGGTGCAGACCTTTTCGGCCTTGGGAAACATCGGTGCCGGAGCGATCTCGCTGGGATTCGTCGCCCTGCTGGCCAGCGGTGTGATTTCGACTCATTGGCGGTGGATGTTCAGCGTCGGCATTGTGCCATCACTTCTGGCCATCCTTGTCGCTCGCAGGCTCCGCGAACCGGAAGCATGGAAACGAGTTGCGGCCGAAGGCAAGGCCAAGAAAGCGGGCCTCGGCGAACTGTTTTCCGATCGCCGCTGGCGGCGGAATGCGATTGTTGGCCTGTTACTGGCGGCCTCCGGCGTCGTGGGCCTCTGGGGGATCGGCGTGTTCAGCAATGATCTCACGCAGTTCATCATTGGTGATCGCTATGATAAGCAGCAGTGCTCGGTAGGTGAGGGCAAGAAGGATCTGCTGTTCGTTGCCATGGCAATTCATTCCCCTGACAGTCTTGCCGAGGCAAAAATGAGCACAATCACGCCCCGGCAGTTGTTGGGCAGCGACCCGGAAAACAAGGTCAAAGATGCCGAGCGGCTTTACAAGGCGGCACTCGATCTCGATAAGAATGACAAAAAGGTTTCTGTTGACGGCGTGATCGCCAGCCTGCAAGAATCCGATTCAAAGTCGCTGACCTTCGGCGATATCGATCGGCTGACTACTGCTTTGGCCACTCCAACGTCCAAAGAACCGATTTCGGACCACATCGCCCGAATTGTAACGCGGCAAAAGGACCGCAATACCGAAGTACTTCGATGGGCCGCCTGGACGCTCATCTGTTTCAACATCGGAGCATTCTTCGGCATGTACGCCTTTGCCCGGGTGACGCAATTGATTGGCCGCCGGCCGACGTTTGCCATCTTCTTTACGATCGCCATGGTTACCACTGCCTTGGCATTCAGTTGCATGAAAGAGATGCCGCGTGATCTCTGGATGGTTGCGTTAATGGGCGGGGCGCAGCTTTCGGTATTCGGCGGTTATGCAATTTACTTTCCGGAGTTGTTTCCCACGCGACTCCGGAGTACCGGAATGTCATTCTGTTATAACGTCGGCCGTTATGTTGCTGCGATCGGCCCGCTCTCTTTGGCCGTACTCAAACCGAGTTTGGTCAAACAAGTTGGCGATCCGGTATTGGCTTTTCGCTACGCCGGCGTGGCGATGTGTTCGTGTTTTCTCGTGGGACTCGTGGCACTTCTGTTCGCGCCCGAGACAAAGGGGCAGCCGCTGCCGGAATAAAGAACGGAAACCGAGTTAGAACCACATCACCGCGTGCAAGTGTTTGTGAAGTCACACCGACTCTCCGTCAGACGTGGTGTAGACATCTTCCCCATCCTTCCAAAAATATTACGATGCCTCCCCCGCCACGACTCCCAGCACGATCTTCCTGAGCTTCGGCTCCGCCTCGGCGGCGGTGGCCAAAATCTCCTGGATGTTGGCTGGCTTGAGGGCGTCTGGTAGACAAATATCGGTAACGATCGATAGGCCTAGCACCCTCATGCCCGAATGCACGGCCACGAGAACCTCGGGTACGGTTGACATGCCCACAACATCGGCCCCGATTATCCGCAAGAAACGATATTCGGCCCGGGTTTCTAGGTTCGGGCCTGTCACGGCCACATAGACGCCCTTATGGGCCGCAAAGTTCTCCTTCCGTGCGATACAAAGGGCGCGATCGATTAGCTTGCGATCATACGGGGCGCATAAGTCGGGAAAACGCGGGCCAAGGCGATCGTCGTTCACCCCGATGAGCGGGTTGCCGTTCATCAGGTTGATATGGTCTTCGATGACCATGATGTCGCCCTGGGTATATTGCGGGTTCATGCCGCCGCAGGCATTGGAGACGATGAGCAACTCGGCACCTAATGCCCTCATCACGCGGACGGGAAATGTGATCTGGGCATAGCTATAGCCCTCATAAACATGGAAACGGCCCTCCATGGCCACAACGGAGGTTCCATCCAGGTGACCACACACCAACTGGCCTGTGTGGCCGATGGCGGTGGAACGTGGAAAATGTGGAATCGAGGCGTAGTCGATCGTCGCCTCGGCTTGGATATGCCCGGCCAAGCTGCCCAGCCCTGTTCCAAGGATGATACCGATTCGGGGCTTGCCCGACCATTGGCTGCGGATTACCGCAACCGCCTGTTCGATTTGTGCTGCGAGTTCTTGCATGATTACTCATCATCCTCCACTTCGCCTGGCGTAAATTCTGCGTCTTCGTCTTCGTCCTCGTCTTCTTCGTCGAACTCGTCGTCAAAATCCTCCTCGAATTCATCATCAAAATCATCATCAAAATCATCCTCCTCGAATTCGTCGAGGTCTTCGTCCTCATCCTTGTCGCTGGCCGAGATTGCCGGGATCCCTGGAAGTGGCAACCTGTCGTCGGACGGGATGTCGTTGGAAGAACGCACGCGAATCGATGGAAGTTGGCAGGTGGTGGACACGGAATAGCTCCTTGGATAATGTGGCGGAAAAGTCGAATGCCAAATTGTTTGACTTTTGCAGGTGCTTGTCAACTGCGGCGAGAAATTTTTTTCGCAACGGCCTCAATGGCCGACTTGCTGCGGCTTGAGTGCGGCGACGTGAGGAGCCAAATTGCCCGAGATTTGGCCTGCGTCGAACCGCAATTGCTGACGGTTTTCCCAGGCCGACCCCTGATCCGCGCCAACCTCCAATTGCGCGGAAGGCAGCCGCTCGGCCAGGGCCAGGGCTTCCGACGCTTTACCCCGTTTGCGGTAGAGATCGTAAAGCCGATGGAGCAAGCGGACTGAGTCCGGCCGTGCGGCGAGTGCCGTCTCTAGTACCGTACATGCCTCGTCGTCACGCTGCCGGGCCTGCAAAGCAAGCCCCAGGCAAACAGCGGCAATTTCTCGAACCTCACACAGGTGCCAGACTGTCGGCGTGATCCGGCCGAAGCGGACGGCTGCCTCGAATGCCCGAATTGCCAGATCCAACCGATCGCGAACCAGCATGAAGTTGCCCAGGGCAAGGAGAAGTTGCATGTCGAAAGGAAAGTCCTCCAGGGAGTCCAAGCATGCCGTCAATTGGCTGGCGTGCAGATCCGGATCCTCGTCAAATGTCGTCAAAAGACCATAAAAAGCCTCCAGCCGTTGGGCGGAACGGGGCATCGATATCTCGGCCGCGCTGCGCAACAATTCACGGGCCTGATCTTGATCGCCCAGAACCGAGTGGGCTTGGCCGGCCACCAGCAGCAGACGTGGCGACCAGTTTCCGGTAGCTTCCGCCTCTGCACTGGCCAAGGCGAGGTCTCGCTGGGCCTTGGCCAGGAACCGCTGGGGTTCGTGTTGACGTGGGTGACGAAGGATACGGCAGGGTGCCTCGGCGGCTTGAAGTCCGACCGATTGGAGCGACACACTCAATGTCTCACGGACCCGGCCTGAAAATCGCAAATCCATGTGGGTTGGAAATAACCTGACTTGTGAGCACTGCTCGGCCGACGCACCCTCATCACGTGGGGGAGATTCCACCCAAACTGAGTGTGCGATCGAAGGGTTGGCTTGATTATCGAGAAAATGTCGCAGTTCGGCCGCATCCTGCGGGGAAATGCGCTCGCCCGCATCGAGCCAAAGAACCCAATTTCCGGTTATCAATCTCAGACAGTGATTTCGTGCTGCCGAGAAGTCGTTTTCCCAAGGCGTACGGTGGACGATAGCACCGAGTTGAGTGGCCAATTCCGGTGTCCTGTCCGTGGATCCGGTGTCCAAGACCACGATTTCCTCCGCGATCTTGCGGATGCTTTCGATCGATTCGGCCAGCACATCCTGCTCGTCGCGGACGATCATCGCTACGGAGAGGCGGGGCCGCGCCAGAGATTCTGCGAGGATTTTCATACGCCATCCTTGGCAATTCCGTGATTTGCGAACCGATCCGTTCGTTGTCCGGTGACAGGGTCGGAAGAACAATAGTTTTTCCGCTTCCAGTGAAACTGTACCGTGAGTTGGAAAAAGATTAAATAGCGATTTTAGGCTCTCCGCCGGGTTTTGCGGATAATTGTGGTGCGGGCGTCTCGCCTGCCCAAGATGTTGTGGTTGAACTAGGCAGGCGAGACGCCCGCACCACAAACTTGCGACCTGTACGATTGGTTTTGCGGCGTTGGCTAGCGGAAGGCGACGGTTTAC
>JBAWVO010000209.1:0-11685 GCA_037147235.1 Planctomycetota bacterium
GCCAAACACTGGCCCGGCTTGCGAATACCAAAATCGCGGCGATCGACACGGAACACGGTGCCTTGAGCAAGTATCAGGGCTACACGTTCGACGGAATGCCGCCCGTCGATTTCGATACATGCCAACTCCAGCACTTCGCCCCCACCGCTTACACAGCGGCAATCCGTGAAGCGGCGGCGGCTGGCTACGGAGTCCTTTTGATCGACTCCCTTTCCCACGCTTGGTCGGGTGTTGGCGGGGCACTCGCCCAGGTCGATCAAAAATCGGCAGGTGGCGGCAGCTCCTTCACCGCATGGAAAGACGTGACCCCACAACACAATGAACTCGTGGAAGCGATCTTGTCCTATCCCGGTCACGTCCTGGCCAGCATGCGCACGAAGATGGAGTACGTGCTTGAAGAGGAGGACCGAAAGGGCCGTAAGGTGATGGTCCCCAAGAAGATCGGCATGAAGCCGGTCCAGCGCGAAGGCATGGATTACGAATTTGACATCGTGTGTGACCTCGACGAAGCCCACACGCTGATCGTCGGCAAAACGCGCTGCCCGGCCATCGACGGCCAACGGGTGGTGAAGCCGGGGCCGGAGTTTCTCGCCCCGGTGGTACGGTGGTTGGACGAGGGGATTGACTCACTCCCAGTTCCTACGTTTGCCCCGTCTGCGGGTGGGACTGCCGATGCGATTGTGACCGCGAGTGACCTTCAAATTTCTGAGATTCAAGTCGCCTGCCAGACCCTCGAACTGAATGGTCAACCGTCTGCAATGCTCGCCAAGCGCGGCGTTCAGGAGATCCGTGAACTCAGCCACACGCAGGCCGAAGAGATATTGATCTCGCTTCGGTCGAAGCTTGCCGCCAAGCGGAAGGAGTTGGACGAACGGCTGGCGGAAGCAGACAAAGATGCCAAGACGACCAATGCGTTCAATGAAGTTAAGCCGGTTGTTTCCGATACGACAGCACCCAACTCACTCACCCCGGTTGATAACGCAGCACCACCGGCCGCGATCATGCCTGAAGATCCGAACCGGGTCGGATCGATCGACAGCATGGACGAAAAAAAGATCATCGCAGGCTGCCACAAATTGCAGATCGGAGACGCCGACCTGGGCCGGATCCTCGCCAAGCGACAGACCGAGGCAGGCACCGTGGTCCGTTGCGTACAAGACCTTTCCTTCAACCAGGGAAAGGAGATGCTCGCAAACATCGAAGCCAATGTCGCCAAGCGGTTTGGCGACAAACCATTTTGAGGAGACACACTCCCTTAGCTGGCCTAAGAAATGCCAGCCGATTATCGAACGCTACGGCATAGACGGGTTTTGCGAGGCGGCCCGGATCTACGCCACCCATGAATGTTTCGCCTCTATTTTCACGTTTTCAGAATTGTTACAGATTGAAACCCACTTAAAGGAAAGGTTCAAGAAACCATGAGAGCATCAGCAAAAGGCCACACCAGCGAAGACGACTTCAAAGGCAAGCCGGTCCCTGTCCCCGGCACTTATCACGTCATCATCACCTCCGTCAACGATTCGCGTACCAAGAAGGATGGCAGTCCCCTGGACGCGACCATCGTGGAAATGGAAGTGCTGGCCGGCACGGTGCCCGGCCAGGAGAAGAAGACGATTACGGCATTCTACAACCTCGATGATAACGGCGAAGAAACGGCCGAGTATTGCGAGAAGATCAGCCGTCTCTGTATGGCGGCAGGCATTCTGAAGGCCGGCGAGGAGCGCGACGTCGACCCCGAGGAGTTGAAAGACCAGCAGGTCGTGGTCCGCTACGAGGAATACACGACCAAAGCCGGCAAGAAGGGCGCGAGCATTGGTAATTTCGGGCTTGACGTATGGGGCATCAACCACCCCGAGATGGCCAGCGTTCCGAAGAATCAGGACGCAATCCGCCTACTGCGTGAGAACCGTGGCAAGAGCGGCAACGTCAGTGGTGGCAGCACAGCCACCGAAGACATCTAGTAAACCAGGAATCAAGGCAAGCACGCTTGTAGCGTGCGCCTTTCCGGCAGGCAGTCGGGAATTAGTAGCACTCGCCCGGCTGCCTGCAATTTACATCTGAAATAGAAGCATTCTCTCGTCATCGCCATTATGCCAGCCATTGCCATCGACTCGCTGACGGCCACTTATCTCGAAGAATCCCATCGCTGGGGCGATACGGCAATCTTGCGCTGCGAAGTTCGCGCGGAGAAGAAAGAGGCGGCAATCCTGATCGCCGATGAAGAAATCGTTACTGTTAAGTGCTTCGACTGCGAAGAGGACGAGCTGGATCCGGGAATGCCGTATACGTTCTACGGAACGTGGGAGGAGTATCATCCGAAGCCAAATAAGTGGAATCGACATCCAGAAATGGAAATGCAGTTCCATGCCAAACAGTGGCACAAGGTTCGACCTTACGACAAGCGAGGGGTGATTAAGTGGCTGAAGCAATGTCCTGGAATCATGGAAGGGATCGCCCAGCGACTGTGGGCCGCCTTCGGGCCGGATGCAATCCAGCGACTGAAGGACCAGCCGGAACAAGTGGCTGAAGAGATCGGCGGCGGATTCACGGAAGAAAAGGCACGAAAGGCCGCTGCCCACCTCCACGAGAACGAGCGACTTGAAGCCGTGTTTGTAGACCTGGGCAGCCTATTGGACGGCCGTGGGTTCTCCCACACACTGCAAAAGAAGTTGGTTCGCGATCATGGCGGAGAGGCCGCTGAGAAAATCAAAAAGAATCCATGGCTCCTGCTGCAATACCGATCATCCGGCGTATCGCGTGTTGACAAACTCTTTCTTGACATGGGCGGCCGGCCCGATGCCCTGAAGCGACAGGCGATCATTCTGTGGCATTGTCTGTTGAGTGCCGGCAATGTCACCGGCGACACATGGCAGAGGGAGGCAGCGGCGAAAGAAATGTTGCGCAGCCGGATCGGTGGGACGGAATTAAGATTTCCGAAGGCCGTGGAGCTGGCGGTGCGCGGGGGGCTGATCAATCTGCGCTGGGATGGCAACCTCGATCTGTGGCTCGCCGAAGGAAAGCGAGCGAAGCATGAACAATATGTTGCGAAGCGGGTGGCTGAAATACTGGTTCCCCACGCAACCAGGCTTGCCAAGTACGCCCAGGTAATCGAACAGAAGATTATAAAGGTAGATCACACAAAATGCACGCGATGTCATCGCACACTGACGGCGGCGATGGTGGCGATTATGGACGATAATCCTTACGGTCCCGAGTGCATTACCAAGATCTCCGGAGGCGAAGATGCCGAAAAGGTCGAGCTGGCCGAGTGGCTAGACAATCGATCGATCACCCTACAGCGGATTGTGAACCGACATGTCGGATTCGATGAGCTGAAGACAGCATGTGAATGGCCCGACGTTGCCACACTTGATCTATCGGACCATCAGCGGGAGCGGCTGGCCACCGTATTCTCGCAGAAATTGCCCCTCTTGATCCTGGGCGGGGCCCCCGGCACCGGAAAAACCTACACGGCAGCCCGCGTTATCGACGCCTTGGCAAAATCGATCGGCATCGACAATATCGCAGCGGCGGCACCCACCGGCAAGGCCGCTGTTCGCCTGACCGAGATCCTCGATGGATATGGAATCCCACTGCGGGCTACCACGGAACACAAGATGCTGGGCGTGGCAAAGACTCCCGAGGTCGGAGGTTGGGGGTTCTGTCGTAATGAAGATCTGCCTTTCGACATCAAGATGCTCGTGCTCGACGAGATGAGTATGAACGATATCGCATTGACCGCGGCGGTCTTTCGAGCCTTGGTCAAGGGCACGCGGATCGTGCTAATCGGCGATTACAACCAGCTCCCACCGGTCGGACCTGGCCGGCCGCTCTACGACCTGATCCAGGCCGGAGTACCCTATGCCGACTTCCGCGAGATCCAGCGCAATGCTGGTACGATCGTCCGGGCCTGCGCGGCGATCCGCGACGGAAACCCAATCCCCTGGGACGACAAACTGGAGTTGAATTGCGTCCCCCCAAGAAACCTGAAGCTCATATCCACGCGAAACAACAAGGAGTCACTTGAAAGTCTGCTGGGTTATCTGCGGGCGTTGAGTGGGAAAATGATCCCGATCAACCTGAAGGATCCAGACGGTCCTCGACGGTCCTTAGATCCCGTGTGGGATATCCAGGTGCTGGCCGCCACCAATGGACTTCGGCGAGGCTTTAGCGAGATTTCGCGCGTCGAGCTGAACAAGGTGCTGCAAAACGAGCTGAACCCCACCGGGGAAGGTATGGCCGACAGCGTGTTTCGCATCGGCGACAAGGTGATGAACCTCAAGAATTCCTGGGCACCATGCATTGATTCAAGATCCACGCTCTACGATCCTGCGGCCAACCAAGAAAAGAACGAGGATGGCGAGATCTACGTCGCCAACGGCGAAATCGGGCGAGTGATCGGCCAGGAACCGAAGTTGCTCTACGTCAAGCTCGATGCGCCCTATCGTCTGCTGAAGATCCCGAAAGGCAGAGCCACAGCGACTGCCGGCGGCGAAGATGATTCCGGCGACGAAGAGGCGAAAACAAATACCGGATGCAACTGGGATTTGGCCTACGCCTGCACGATCCACAAGTACCAGGGTTCCGAGGTGCCAATCGTATTGTTCCCGATCGATGACACGCCGACCGCTCGCATGGTGATGAGCCGAGAGGCGTTGCTCACGGCATGGTCGCGGGCAAAGTGGTTCTGCTGCTGCTTCGGAAAAGCATCCGTGGTCGAACTGTTTCGGCAAAGATCGGCTCTCGCGCCGCGGAAAACATTCCTAACGGAATCGATTGTTGAAGAAATTGAAAGACTGAAAGAAGAGGCAGAAAAATCAAAGTAACAGACAAGCTCACCTACAAACAGAAAGAAAAAGATCATGGCCAAGAAGGGCAAGAAGAGTAAGACGAGTAAGCTAAAAGGTCCTGTGGCAGTTCCTGCCGCCAAGAACCAACGAGTGTTTTCCTGCCAAATGAAGGTGGAACCGCACAAAAACAGCCTGGACCTGAAATGGCCCGACGGCAAACTGGCGTTCGTGCTGGTTCATGATGAACTGCTGCGTCTGTCGGGATTCAAGGAATTCTGGGCAGAGCATTTCGGCACTTACCGGGTGACTCTGTCCCTGAAGTTCCACGAAGCTGTCTCGCCTGATTTCGCGCTGAAGGTTGCTCCCGTTCTGGCTGTTGCTCCCGATCCGATCGAGGACATGGGAGAACTGTCGGAGGAGGAGTGAACATGGATGTCGCCACCAAGCCGCGTAGATCCCGTCGCGAACCAGCCGATCCGGTCATCGTGCCGTTCACCATTATTCAGGACTCCAGGGAACAGAATCCATGGGGATTCCAGGGGATGATTGATGACAAGGGGCGGGCCCTGGCGATTCCCGTCGAGGTGGGGTCTCTGCGTACCGGCGACTATTCGATCAAAGGCATAGAAAACCTTTGCTGTGTTGAGCGAAAATCGGCAGAGGATCTTTTCGGAAGCTGCACTTCGGGTCGTGAGCGTTTCAAAGCGGAGCACGTTCGCATGACCGAATTTGATAGAGCTGTGGTCGTGATCGAATCGGATTGGGCCACGATGCTCAGAACTCCGCCAGCCCACAGCCGACTCAGTCCCTTGTCGGTTTTCCGAACTTCCATTTCCTGGCTGGTGAAATACAACATCCCGTGGATCGCCTGCCCAGGCCGGAGATTCGCGGAGCTTACGACATTTGCGATTCTAAGGAAGTTCTACGAAACCGAGATTAACCGCCTGAAAGGCGAGATTTAACCCCCTACTCCCAAAGAAGGAAGAAGAAACCATGCGAGCATCATCCAAGGCGGCCGACGCGGCAGCGACTAAACAGGCCAATAACGGCCATAATCCGGCCAGCCCGGCATTATCTCAACTAACCGAAGCGATCGAGACAGACGCCGTCAATCAGATAGCGGCAACGGCCGTGCTTGAAGAACCTGGCACATCCGTCGTTTTCCCCAGTCGATCGTTCCGGCTTCCTATCACACTCCCCGCGGAGTGCAAAACCACCATCACACTGCTTTTCCTGCATGTCGGCAGTCAGCCAGGTGCATGGTATTGCGGATTCCAAATCGCCCGTGATTACGACACCGGAACCTTAGATCAGTCCACGGAAGAACTCCCATACTGCGAAGACAGCACCGATGAGGACACCTTCGACAATCTGGACGACGCCGTCAATTCGGCTTTCGAGCGGGCGAGCTGGTGGCTGGCGAGGAATAGCGGCGACGAGGAACAAGACCCGCTGGGCAACCAGGCCCACGCGGCCCTGAACGACTATCGGCTCTCGATCGACGACGATGTGACGGAAGACATTTTCGACGACGGCAGCAATCCGAACGGATTTGATCACGGAATGCCCGAAGATCCGCCCGAGGTTGCACTTGCCAATGCCACAGGCCAACCGCCAAAGGAGGCTGCTCCGGTCACAACCATTGTGGAGCCTGCTCCCATCCCCGCCGCTGAACCGCCGCTCGACGCCCCAGTTTACAATCCCTGCGAAAAGATCGATTTCGAGATTGCGGCCTGCGGCGAACGAATCGTCAAGCATTCGGTCGAGATCAGCGAACTCAAAGCGGCCCTGAAGGTTGCCAAGAAATCGTGGGAAACGGCCAGCGATGAGCAAGTCGAGCTATTCGGGCGCAAGGCCGAGATTCTCATGGAGAAGCAACCGGCGAAAGCGGTTGAGCGGGTTTTTGTTCCTGTTCTCGACCCCAGTTGGCTGCAGACCGACCTCACCAACCTGCGATACGAAGAAACTAAACCCGAATCCGCCGAGGCCGTCGAGTCCACCGAGGCCCACGCCGCACGGATGGCGGCGGCCTTCGCGCCGGCACCCGAGATCGACGCCGACCACTCCTGGCGATCGGTAAAAATTGAAACCCTGGCTGGACTGACACCCAAGATCATCGAGATTCTCGCCGGCAACAACATCAATACCATGGGCGACTTTGCCGACGTGCCGACGCGGCGAGGGATCGAGTACACGCAGATCAGCTTCAACGGAGCAAAGTTGACCGAGGCTAGGTTCGCTAAAGTCCAAGAGGCATTGGACAACTACTGGAAACAGCACATGTCAATAACGCCCGCTGCGGCCCCGGCAGTCACGGCAATTCCAGCGACAACCAGCTTCGTGGATGACATTTGAAGCGATCCGATGGCTCGTGGATGCTGATTTGCCAATGCGACAAAGACTAGATGGGGTCGAGACATGCAAAGCGAACGCGAGCACGAGGCTCATGAATCAACCGACGCTGTTCGATTCCTGACGGCGATCTTCGTTCCAGGTGATACGGTCCTGATAAGACCCGTGGAAACCTGGACCGAAGCTAACAAGCAGCAGTCGCGTGCGGATTACGACGGCATCGTCTACCACACGGTGGGACTTGGGCTGCCGGGTGGCCGTCGTGCTGCTTATCCAAAAAGCACAAAACATGCCATGGATCGGATCACCGAGCGGGCAGCGGTCGAACGGACCAACGTCTTCTTCGGCACCTGCCCCCGGTTCGCCCCAGCCAACGAGCGCGCAGCAACATCCTACGATCTTGCTTGGCAGATACGCACAATCCGTTGTCTGTGGGCCGACATTGACGGCCTGGCCGACGGCCGCGAAGGAATTGACCAGGCCCTGACGCGATGTTCTGACGCCAATCTGCCGATCCCGTCGATCGTCGTGGCCAGCGGGCATGGGATTCATGCCTACTGGTTGCTGGATTATCCAGTTATTCTGGACGATTACCCTGATTCCGTCCCTCTGGCGGTTCACACCGAATTCACCGACCGCGGGGACGGGGGCAAAAAGCGGCGCAGACAGTATATATATAGTGGTAATCTCAACGAACGGCTTTACCTCGATCTTCCACATCACCGGCCGCCGTTGTCCCCCAAGGCCCAGGCGATCCAAGACACCCTGGCCGGCATCGCCCAGGCGATCGGCGGTGACCACACGACCGACCTGAGTCGGATCCTCCGCGTCCCCGGCACCCTCAACCGGAAAAATGAACGCAACGGCACGCCACCGGTCCCTTGCACGCTTATTACCTGCGACCCTAACCGCCGGTATCCGATTTCCGCCTTCGCCAAATTCGAGGCGAGCAGCCCACAAAAGATCGATCGCGAGCGGATTGTCAAAATGCCGCTCCCTAAACAGAAGAAGCTCGGCACCCGTGGACAAACCCGGCTCGATGCTCTTGTGGCTGATTGCGTGGCGGCCGACTCTGGCACTCGCAGCGAAACCGACTATGCCCTCTGCTGCTGGGCTGTGGAAAACGGCCAGTTGTCGGACGATATCTGGCGAGCAGTCAGTGACATCGGGAAATTCGGCGAGCAGGGCCGACGCTACTTTGATCTCACTTGGGCGGCGGCAGCAGGCCACACCCGCGAGAAGACTTACGTGGCGGCCAGAGCCAAGGCCGCTAAAAGACAGGAAGCAAAAGAAAAGGAGGAATCGGAAGAAGGTGAGAAGAGCGGCGACGAGTCCAACGAAACGCCCGACGATCCACATCGACTGGCACGGCTGAACCTCACTCGTTACGCGGCCAGCCACGAAGGCAGGACGCTTAAAACATGGCGTGACGCATGGTACGTCTGGAAGCGTAACGCATACCGAAAGATTTCCGTGGGTGAACTGCGGGCAAAATTGGCCCGCTCAGTCAAAGAGGAATTTGACCGCTTGAATATGATCGAGCAGGACAACCACGCTGAAACTTCAAAAGACAACACGCCCCCGCCCGCCACACGTCACGTCTCCGTGCAGCTTGTTTCCAATGTAGTACTGGCCACCAGCACGCTCGACGATCTGGCCAGCGGCCCGGTTTGTCTTCCAAACGAGATCGAACCCAATACCTGGATCCCGACCCGCGAGCGGCGATCCTACATTTCCATGCGAAATGGGATCCTCGACATCCAGGCGATCACCGAAGACCGCCCCGACTACCTCCTTCCATCCGACCCGAACTGGTTCTCGATGGTTTCCCTGGGGTACAACTTCGACATCAACGCGACCTGCCCACTGTGGGACGGATTCCTACGGTTTAACCTTGAAGACGACGTCGAGCGGATCGCCGTAGCTCAGGAGTGGGCCGGCTACCTCCTCGTGCCTTCCACAGATGAGCAGAAATTCCTGGTGCTTGAGGGAGAGGGGAAGAATGGGAAGTCTGTGTATATTGCGGCGTTGACTGCCATGCTTGGGGTGGAGAATGTTTCTAGTGTTGCTTTAGAAAACTTCGGAGACCGTTTCCAACGAACCGACACAATCGGGAAACTCCTCAACACGTCCAGCGATTGCGGAGAACTCGACAAGGCGGCCGAGGGCCTGCTGAAGTCGTTCATTTCAGGCGACCGGATGTTCTTCGATCGCAAGGGGATCGAGGGCATGAACTGTCCTCCCACAGCCCGGTTGATGATCGCCTGCAACAACCGGCCGCGATTCAACGACCGATCGGACGGCATCTGGCGGCGAATGCTGTGCATGCCATGGAAGATCGAGGTGCCCGAGGACAGACGGGTTCGCGGCATGGACAAGGTCGCCTGGTGGCAGAAGTCGGGCGAGCTGGGCGGAATCTTCTGCTGGGCACTTGAGGGGTTGATCAGGTTGATTCAGCAGAAGGGATTTACGCACTCGGCGGAGATGGATCTAACGCTCAACGACTACAAGCAGGAGATGAATCCGGCCCGTGGGTTCCTCACAGAAAATGTAGAAGAGAATTCTACGGGTGAAATTCCATCTGCGTGGCTCTACCATCTCTACAGAAAATGGGCAGATATGTCTGGGTATCATCCGCTGGCGTCAAAAACTTTTTTTAAGGAAGTCGTTCGCGTTTTCAAAAAAGCAAAAAAAATACGACGAGGGGATAGAAATTCAAGATTCTGGGCTTACGAAGGAATTCAATTCACGCAGGAAATAATTTGCGGAGAAAAAACAGCAAATTCACATCAATTTAACCCCTCCTTTTAGGTTTGGTGTCCTATGTGTCCTATGTGTCCTATCAACTCTATACGAACCTATATGAAAACATAGTGAGTAATATATATGCCCGCATATAGAAGCGATAGGAATTGATAGGACACATAGGACACATAGGACACCAACAGTTTTACGAACGGAAAACAAAAAATGGGAATATTAGACGACCTGAAAAGAAATTCGCTGATAGAAACAATTCTGACGACGACTCCAGAAATTCAAATGGAGGCTGAGACGACGACAACGCCGCCGCCGCCGCTAAGTGTAGATCCCAACCCCACCTCCGGCTTCCGGATCGTCGCCGTCGCCGGTCCGTTGTGGCCGATCGACCCGGACATCGTTTACTCGCCTGAAGCCAATTTGTCTGAGCGACGGGCGGCATTCGAGCAGTTCGAGTGGTGCAACTTGGTCGAGGCGAGGAAAGCGAAGGCGAAAGCTAGGGAGAAACGAACTACCCAAAATAATCGTCTTGAAATTTAATGAGGAGTAAACATGGGGGGACGAGGGATGAAAACCATTGCCGACGCGGAGCGGACATTAGCAGGTCGTAATAACCACCCACCCACGCATGGAGCGAGTGCAAAATGAATTATCCAAAATGCCCACAGTGCGAACAGCGTATTGAACAACCATCTGGATTTTGCGGCTGCACCATCCGTCCAAACGATCCTACCCCCGAGGAGATCGCCGCTATCGTTGGCCCAAAGCCTATCGACGATTCGCTAGCCGAGGTGGATCGCGAAATCGCGGAGCGGCTGGCCGGACTCACACGCGAAAACCACCCGTATCCGATTGTCGGCATTGAGTGCAACGGGCGAGTGATACCGAACACGATTGATTGGTTTTTGCCGTCGCCAAATGGCCATACACCACACTGTATGAGCCGTTCGAGAGGCGAGAACGCAAGGTGTGGAAGAATCGCCGAAGAGCCCATCAAAGCAAGTGAATGGCAAAGATAAATATTGGGGGATGAGCTGATGTTCCGACCGGCTATATCTTCCCGAATTGCTTGGAAGTCGAATCTTAGAATTTATCTCAAAGATGCTCTTGACACTTCCCCGAGATATGCAAAAACCACACTCGTAATGCAAGCCTCATACGGGCTTAAGTTTTTTCCCACTTCCCCCCAAGGTGAAACCATGAGCGAAATTCTTCTTGCCGCGATCCCCGAAAGTACCGTCCATGCCAACCTTGCCGCGGCCGTCCTGGCCGGTTGCGACTGCGATCCCGACTGCGCGTGCGAGGCCGTGGCCTCGTCGCTATCGGCGTCGTTCGGTCCCATCGTGCAGCAGATCATCAACTTGATCAAGTCCGGCCTGACGAACCTGCCGTCGATCCTGGCCGCCCTGGCGGCGACTGGTATCGTGCTGCCGCCTTGGGTGTCGCTGGTCGTGACCATCCTGTTGGCCGTGATTACCAAACCCGCCGCTTGACCCAGATCCACGGACTGGGTTCCGTGGGCCAAAAGCGGTCCAGCCGGCGGGTGCGGAACTTTCGTTCGCCGCCCGCCGGCCACCGTTTCACCAAGGTAAACCTATGAAACGCTCGATGATTGCCTTGCTTCTGTTGATTGGTTCCGGCGTATCGGCATCTCCGGCAGCATCCAATTCTGATACTGCGCTGTCGGGGGTGCCGTCCATTTTGCCAGACCCCATCGCGACGGCCTTTACCAAGGTCCAGGCCGACTTGACCGCCCTGGCAGCGGCCCAGGCCGATGTTGCCC
>JBAWVO010000210.1:0-11633 GCA_037147235.1 Planctomycetota bacterium
GACATCCATTTTACACCTTAACCGTGCGCCCAGTTTTCCGGGTCCCGCGCAGAGTCCCTTGCCGCCAGGCTGCGCCCCGTGGACCCCCGTGCTAGTGCTGGACCCCCGTGCTAGTGGTTTCTCGACTTTTTTGGCCGACCGCCTTTCTACATTTTCAAAACTCAGCCGACAAGGCCCAAAGCAATCTTTAAGCGGTTGTTGACGGCATGGAGCATCGGATCAGATAACCGGCCGAGCTTGCGAAGTATCTTTGTCTTGTCCAGCGTAAGGATATTTACGCAGTTCACGACCGAATCTTGCCGGAGACCGGACGACAGCCCTTCGGGCGTTGCAATTTCTACCAGTAACCGCGTTGGCTCCGGCACTCTTCGGGTCACACTCGTAATCTGCACAATGATTGTATTGACCAAGCGACGATTGTCGCGGTCATTTTGGACGACCAAGGCCGGCCGTACCTTTGTCCCGCCGCCGGATGAATAAGGGTAATCGAGCAGAACGACATCGCCGCGTTGAATGTTCATGGGTTGTTGCGCGGATCCAGTTCGTTGTAGACGTCCATCGCCGGATCATCCCAGCCGTCTCGCCCAAAGACCTGCATGACGTGCGGAGCCAAGTCCCCCGTAAACTGGTTATCGTCCAAGTCAAAGATATGCCTGATGTGATCGTAGACTTCGGCGCGGATCAAGACGTATCCCGTTTTTGTGGCGGGATCAAGCACGCGTGGCGGGATTTCTGAATTCTGCGCCACGGCATTTCGTTGCTCCAGAGTCAATTCGATCATCGAACACCTCTCGTAGGTTATTATCCCGTCGCTCTTAGAAAGCACAAGACGAACCCCCACCTCTGAGTTCGTAAAACCCGATTCTACCCTCCACGAGATAGGACGGCAAGCGTCCTTGTCTTGCTTTCTTGCCGGTCAGAGAGCGGGGTCAGACCGGAACTATACACTTTCTGGCTTGCAACCAAGTGAGAGCCATGGTAATCGCTAGAGTGATAACCACCCTGTTGCGACAAAGAAGTATTGGACATTTTCATAGCTCCTCAAAGCCAACAGAACTTAAACACCACGAAAAAAGCAGTTGTATTTCGTTCTCTTTCGTGTCATTTGTGTGTTTCGTGGTTCTTCAAAAATGTTTTGAGATGGTTTCTGATGGCAAATGGTCCGATTCGGACTCTCGTTCTTATTGTCCGGGTGCGAGGGGCGTTCGGCAAGTGTGCGTTTCCAGCCTGACAGTACACCGGGCAACGCCAGGCTGGAAAGCCTGACCTACTTGATATTCTGGCGGGTGGTTGAACTTAAGGTAGCGGGAAATACGGCTGCGACCCAACATTCGACGGCCCGGCGGGTGCCGCTGGCGGCATTGAGGGCGGCGGTTGGTAGATTGGCCCGCTGGCCGGAGGCGCTACCGGCGAGGTGCTGGGCGGCGGGGTGTAGATCGGCTCGGCCGGCACGGCAGGACCAGACGTCCCAGGCGGAAGTTGATAATAAGGCTGACCGCCAATCGGCGGGCCGCCAGGGGTTCCTGGAGCCGGAGTGAAGATCGGTCCCCGCGATGGCGGGTTGACCCGATAGCCAGGCGTAGCAATACCCGGCACCGTCTGTGTGCCGCGGCGCAGGTTCTCGGCCCGAGCGAGCAGTTCTTCTTGCGGAACCACGCCTTGAGGCCGCAGTTGATAGTCGTAGGTACGCACATCGCGGAGCTTACCGGGGACCAAGGTTTCCGAAAAGAAATCCAACGGCGGAACCTCATACCAGGGCGGAGGCACGGACTGGATCACCGTCAGGGTTTCACAGCCGTCCTTGACTAGGCGGATCTTGCGGCTGCCGTAATAGATTGGCGAGATAGCAACCGGAGTAAGGCCAACCTCGTTATCGTCCACGTAAGCCAATGCACCCGGCGGATTGGTGCGGATAATCAACCGCCGTTCAACGCATCCGCCGCCAGCCAAGACCAAAATGGTCACGGCAACGGCCAGCACCCGAGCAGCTCGCGTTGTCGACCAGCTTCGACACATAGTAAACGTGCCCATTCCTAGCCCCTACAGGAGAGGGGGTGAATAAGAAGTATGAATAGGGTGGGAGTATATCGTTCCGCAGCCAATGTTTCCAGGTCAATTTGTCTGCCCCTGGCGGGCATTCTCGCGCTAAGTTAATATATAGTATGAAAGTTTGTGATTCCCTACTGCCGAGAAAGTGCTTAGAGGCTACGAAAAGCCGAAATCCAGACCCCCTCTTCCTCCGAGAGAGGGTTAGTGTGTTGGCTGTTTGCGCCAGAACTAAGGCAAAAGCCCTCACCCCCTGCCCCTCTCCCAAAAGGGAGAGGGGAGTTTCCGGATAGCCTCCAAGCTCCAATCCTAAGTCCTAAGTCCCTAAGCTCACTGCCTTTAAGAACGGTACTTTTATGTCACAATCAGGGCACTCGACAGACCATCAAACCGACAGCGTCCCTGGCCGGCTGGAGTATGCCTCGTTATCCGACGTTGGTTTGCGACGGTCAAATAATCAGGACTCTCTGGCCGTGATGCCGGCCACCAGCCACAAACTATGGCAGCAGCGTGGGGATCTATTCGTCGTGGCCGACGGCATGGGGGCCCACGCTGCCGGTGAGTTGGCCAGCAAGATTTCCACCGACACCTTGCCGCTGGTCTATCACAAGCTGGTGGACCGCACGCCGGCAGAAGCGGCTTTAACCGCCGTCGAAGAGACCAACGCACAAATCCACAGCCGCGGCCAAGCGAGCGACGATTTCAAAGGGATGGGAACCACCACGACTGCCCTCATCTTGTTGCCTTATGGGGCCTTGCTGGCCCATGTGGGCGACAGCCGGGCCTACCGTCTACGCGGTAATTGCTTCGAGCAATTGACCTTTGATCACAGTCTGGTATGGGAAATGCGGGCGGCCGGGCAGTTCCAAGGGCCGGTGCCCGACTACGTGCCAAGGAACGTAATTACCCGATCGCTTGGTCCCAACCCCAAGGTTCAGGTCGATTTGGAAGGTCCGCTTCCCGTCGCGCCGGGTGACACGTTTCTGCTGTGCAGCGATGGCCTTTCCGGCCCGGTGAAAGACGAAGAGATGGGCATGATCCTCGGCAGCATGCCGCCGGCAGAGGGCGTCCGTGCGCTGGTCGATTTGGCAAATCTCCGCGGAGGACCGGATAATATCACCGTGATCATTGTCAAGGCCGTTGGGCAGGCTTGGCAGGCGTCATCCGATGACATGCCTCGCCCCCGTGCCGATATTCGGCCCGTGAACCCCATGATCTGGGTTGCCATGGGCGTATTGGCCCTGATCGGTTTGGGGCTTTTGGCCATGCTGAATTTCATCCCCGCCACACTTTGTTTGGTTGCCGCAACGGTGCTGGGAGTCGGCGGGTTGATCTATCGTCAGGGCGGCGAGAAAAAGGGCCCGCCGATGAACGGCCGGCGTTACGGACGCGGCCCCTATACGGCGGTGGTCTGCTCACCGTCCCCGGAATTTGTCCAGTATCTGGCCAAGACCTTGAAAGAACTCCGCGAAGCAGCCACACAGGCCGATATGACGGTTAATCCGGAAGGGTTCAACGCCATCCTCAATCGCGCGGCCGCCGGCAATCAGGCCGGCGATTATGCCCAAGCAGTGCGATATTACAGCCAGGGCATCGGCTTCCTTATGGCCGAATTCAAACGGCAAGGCAAATCACGGCCGGGAGCTTCGCGACGTTAACGATTGGAATGCGACAATGACACGCCCCAGAAATCTCGTGGTCGCCCAAAGTGGCGGCCCAACCCCCGTTATCAACAGTAGTTTGCAAGGCATCCTTGAGGCGGCTCGCGACACGGACGCCATCGGTTCCGTCTACGGTGCCAGCCATGGCATTGAAGGCGTGCTCAAAGAGGAACTCCTTGATCTTTCCGCTCAGCCCCGCGATGAGATTGCTCTCTTGCGGTTTACGCCCGCCGCCGGTTCGATCGGCACCTGTCGCTACAAGCTGAAGAAGGGCCAGGACGAAGACTTCCAGCGGGTGATCGACGTCTTGCGTGCCCACGACGTCGGCTATTTCATGTACATCGGCGGCAACGACTCGATGGATACTGCCAACAAGATTGCGCAGTTGGCCCACCAACGCGGCCTGGACTTGGTGGCCGTTGGCGTGCCGAAGACGATCGACAACGACATCGGCGACAGCCAATTCCGTTTGATCGATCACACGCCGGGCTACGGTTCAGTGGCCCGTTATTGGTTGCATGCGGTGCAAAACGCCAATGAAGAGAACGCCGGTTCCTCGCCAGCCGATCCGGTATTGGTGCTTCAGGCCATGGGGCGGAAAATCGGTTTCATTCCCGCCGCTGCCCGATTGGCTGATCCGGCCCGTGAGATGCCTCTGCAAATCTATCTGGCGGAAAGCCCCTGTTCGCTCGAGCAACTGGCAGACCAAGTCAACGATCAGTTGCGTCGATCGGGCCGCTGTATTGTGGTCGTGAGCGAAGGGTTCGATGTGGGCGACGTCGGCCGCATGCAAGATGCTTTTGGGCATACCGCGTTTGGCTCCAGTAAATTAACGGTAGTCCAGATCGTGGTGAATTATCTCAACGAGATCGGTTTGGCTGCCAAGGGGACTGCTCGCGGCAACATGCCCGGCACCGATCAGCGGCACTCGATGGCCTATGCCTCGCCGGTCGATCTGGACGAGGCCTATTGCTTGGGACAGACGGCACTGCAACTTGCCGCCACGGACCAAAGCGGTACCATGGCCACGATCCTGCGGAACCCCGGCTGCGTTTACTCGGTTCGGTACGACAAAGTATCTCTGACCGAAGTGGCCAACAGCGAACGAACTTTCCCTGCTGCGTGGATTGCACCGAGCGGCTGCGACGTAACTGACGATTTCATCCGCTACGCCCGACCGCTCGTAGGCAACGACATGATCAGCCTGCCGATCCTCGATGGACGACAGCGGCTAGCTCGCTTCCAGCCAATTCATGCCCAGAAAAAGCTGCCTCCCTACGTGCCGCAAGCGGATCGGAAGTCATGATCCAAGGGGAGTCTACAACACCACGGAGCCTCTTGGCTTTGGTTGCACGCCGGGAGCTGGGGTGGGACTTCCAAAGAGATTACGGTCAGGCCAGACGCGGGTCGCATCGATCGCTTGGCGAATCTTGCCAATAATTTGGCCGGCGGCAGACGGCTGATCCTGTACTTGCCCCTCCGAGTTCAATAGCAGGACCCAATCGATGCCATCGGAGCGATGCTCGATATAGGCACGCCCACCCGCGACCAAGCCGCTCTTATGAAATTGGATTCCGCGGGGATCTTCGGTAACAGAGTCCCAGCCCAGACCGATGTGCGAATCGCTGCGCTGCGGTGAAAGCGGCGAAGGCGGCGTGGAGAACATCTGATGCCGCGCAGCGGAACTGAGAAACGGTTTGCCGCGGGTATCGCTGACGGCGGTGAGAAAGCGGGCTAGATCAACAACCGAAGCAAGCCAGTTTCCGGCCGGCGCGGCAATGGATTCGCGGCCGCCGGGCAGCTCGCGGCCGCCCGAGCCGTAGCGATGGGCTTCGCGGGCGGCGTAGGCCGGGGCAAGCTGCTCCATCCGCATCTCTCTGATGCCCATGGGCCGAAGAACCTGCTGCCGCACATAGGTTTCATACGGCTGGCGAGCCGAGTGCTGGACGACCATCTTGGCCAAGAAGTAGCCGAAATTTGAGTAATGAGTCTCGGAGCCGGGCGTGAAATCCAGTTGCTGGCTCAGACCATAACGCAACACGGTATCGGCCGAAAGGGGCAACTTTTCCGCAGCGGCCTTGGATATCTTCTGCACCTGACGGAGTACATCGCCATGATTCTTCGTATTCCATCCGCCCGCGTGCAACAGCAACTGTTTCACGGTAATCTTCTCGACCTGAGAATCGATTGCTGGACGGCCCAGCGGACGCGGCTTGCCCAACAGAGGATAGATCGCATCGTCGAGCGAAAGCTTCCCTTGATCGACCAGGCGAAGCACCGCAGCAGCCGTGATCGTTCTGGTGATGGTAGCGGTGCAGAAGAGTGTTTCAAGGGTCACTGGCTCGCGGGTTTGGACGTTGGCCAAGCCGTAGCCTCGGGCAACGATCAACTTGCCGTCTTTAGCAATCGCCAAGGCACCGCCGGGAATTCCCCGAGCTTTGAGGGCCTCGTTCAGGATGTCGTCAAAAACCGGCATCCCCTGGCCGACCGGTGCGGGAACTCGGTTCACCACCAGGGCTGTTTTGGGAGCCGGAGGCGCGGTTGCGGCCAGGCTCAATGAATCCACCAACCCAAAAAACAGTGCAACGACCAGCACGAGAATAATCATATTTTGCTTTCTTGCGGAAGTCGGGATTTTACTGGAAACAAGAGACACGATCAAGCGATCCCGATGAAACAACCCATAAGGGGTATCCGGTTCACTCAGGTTGGGTATCCAAAGGGCAGGAGTGTTTCAGGAACATTGCTGGAATGGGAGCGGCGCGAAAATTTACGTAGCCTGCGCATAAGGACTGGCGAATCATTAACTGTCGCAAGTAGTTTTCGTTCTGAACTGTCGATTGCGGCCATTCAAGGATTGTCCTTACCCACATCTTTTGGCCGGCCAAGCGTCTTCATGGCCATTTATGGTCATTCCCGGCGCAGCCGGTATTAGGCCCTTGCTAAAGCACGGGCCCAGTACCGCTTCGCGGAAAAGGGGCATAAATGCCCCTGAGCATCGGATCCACCGATCACTTGATTCGCTTGTCCTAATCAGGCTGCAAACGGGAACCCGAGCAAACCAGATGCCCCTTTAACCTATATGCTTATATTGCCTGAACCTGTTATGAGGGCGAAGGAGCCTGGTCAAAAATTCACGTCCTTTGTTTCGGTAGCACTTTACTTCGGTAGCAAGATTTCAGATTTTGCGGTATCATGGGAGAATAGCTCGGGCGTATTGTACAATCCAAATCCACACTTGCTTCTCGCGGGAGTATTCCAAATCATGTCATTGGGTAAAGGGTTTTGGCTAGTTGGAGTAGGTTCTTTGGCCCTGCTTACCGGGTTGGTTATGGCGGGCGAAACGCCTCCTGCCCCCAAGGAGAACGGCGCGGCAACCGCCAGGGAATCCGTCGAGCAACTGATTGAGCAGCTCGACGCGGCAGATTATGACACGCGCGAGGCGGCGTGTGGAAAACTGGCCGCCAAAGGAAAAGCGGCCATTGCGGCGATCGAAAAGGCGGCCGCTCACGGCAACCTGGAGGTGTCGAGCCGCGCAACAACAATCTTGGGAAAGCTGTTGAAGTCTTCCGACGAGGCCACGGAGAAAGCAGCAAACGCGGCACTGCAACATCTGGCCGACGGCGACAGTCCTGCCGCCGCGCGCAAGGCCAGGTCGATCTTGGATAAGAAAAACGGATTGAAGGCCAACGCCCCCGGCATGGGGGGCATCGTCATGCCAGGCAACGGCTTCGGGCAAATCATCATCAATGGTGGGCAACTGAACATTGGCGGCGGTGGCGCCATGCGAACCATGAGCGTCAAGAACGTCAACGGCGTGAAGGAGATCACCGCCAGCGAGGATGGTAAGACCGTGAAGATCCAGGACGATCCCGCCCAAGGCATCAAGATCGAGCTTACCGAAAAGCAAAACGGCAAGGAGGTCACGAAGAAGTATGACGCGAAGAACGTCGAGGAGTTAAAGAAACAGCCGGCCGGTTACGAGCTTTATAAAAAATACGGCGGCGAGCAACCAGGCAACGGGATCCTACAGTTTGGCATCCAGGCCGGAGCAGGAAATCTTCAAATCCAGGGCAATGCCTTTCCCGCCATTCCGCTTATGCCGGCGATGCCCTTGCTGCCCGGCCAGCCAATGATTCCCGGTCCGGTGGGCCCCGGTGCTGCGATACCGCAAGGCAACAGTCCGCAGGTTGAGGTCGCAACCATGATGGTCAAGAATCTTTCGTACCGACTTGAACGGCTACAAAAGGCCGAAACCTGCAAAAACGCCTCGCCCGAGTCCAAAGCCGAGTTGAAGAAGCAGATCGACGAGCTTTCCAAGCGACTCGGTGATCTTCGCGGGCAATTAGGCGACAAGTAACCTACGATTATCCCGCCTGTTTCGCTCCCTGGAGTCCGACCTTTGGCTTTACCCAATTCCACCCTGCGCCGCTGGATCGTATTGGCAGTCAAACTGCTAATCGTGGTGGTCGTGCTCTGGCTGGTGCGGGGGACGATGAAGCAATCATGGAGCTACCTGGTCGAGCACCCGCGATCGCTGAGTCCCAACTGGTTGGCCCTGTCCGGCGGCCTTTACCTCCTAGCCCTGCTGCCCGAAGGACTTTTTTGGCATTGGACCCTGAAGGCACTGGGGCAGGATGTCGGACTGTTTGAAACGCTGCGGGCCTATTACATCGGGCATCTGGGCAAATACGTGCCGGGCAAAGCGATGGTGATCGTACTTCGCACGGGCTTGATCCATAGTCATCGGGTCGATACGAGCATTGCTGTTGCTAGCGTCTTCCTGGAAACACTCACGATGATGGCCGTCGGCGCGTGCATCGCCGTGCCGGTTCTGGCCATCTGGTTCTCGCACAATCCCGCTTTCATTGCTGCCGCCGTGGCAACGGCAATCGTCGGCGGATTGCCGACGCTCCCCCCGGTCTTCTCGCGGCTAGCGCGATTGCTGGGCGTGGGTCGTTCGTCGCCGGCCGTGGCGCAGAAGCTGGCCGGCTTCGATTATCGAACGCTGATTTGCGGTTGGACAGCCATGGTGGCCGGGTGGGTCGTGATGGGAACAAGTCTTTGGGCCATGCTTCGCGGCTTGGGCTGCGAGGCCGATTTGGCGCAATCGTGGTATCTGTACACGGCGATCGTCGCCATGGCGGTCGTGGTCGGTTTCGCTTCCATGATTCCCGGCGGGTTGTTCGCGCGCGAGGCAGTATTCACCGGCCTGCTGGCACCCATGCTAGGCGGCGATGCTAGTACGGCACTGATCGTGGCTGCGGCCTTGCGATTGACGTGGCTGGTGGCGGAACTGCTAATTTCCGCTATCCTATATTCTGTCCGTTGGGTGCTTCCTAAGTTGTGAGGTAATGAAAACCATGCTATCCATCGTTATTCCCGTATACAACGAAGCCGAAAGCCTCGAAGCTTTGCATCGCGAGATCCGTGAGGTAGCGACGGCCAATAGCTACGAGATCGACCTGATCTTCGTCGATGATGGTTCCAAGGACAATTCTTGGGAAATCATCCGCCGCTTGGCGGCAGCCGATCCCCAGGTGCGCGGCGTTCGTTTCCGCCGGAACTTTAACAAGGCGGCCGCCTTGAGCGCGGGCTTTGCCCTGGTTCGCGGCGAGATGGTCATGACTCTGGACGCCGACCTCCAGGACGATCCGCACGAGATTCCTCGGTTTCTCGCTGCCATGGAAAATAATCTCGACGTGGTCAGCGGCTGGAAACAAGTCCGTCACGATCCTTGGCACAAGGTCTTGCCGTCGAGGGTTTTCAACGGCATGGTCAGCGGCCTGACAGGCGTTAAACTGCACGACCATAACTGCGGCATGAAGTGCTACCGCCGCGAGGTGTTGGGCGAAGTGCGGCTGTATGGCGAACTTCACCGCTTTGTGCCGGTGCTGGCGGCCGGCCGCGGATTCCGCGTCGGCGAGATCGTCATCAAACATCGTGCCCGCGAATTCGGACAGTCGAAATACGGCTTTACCCGTTTCGTGAAAGGTTTTCTCGATCTGCTGACGGTAAAGTTCCTCACCGGCTACGGGCAGCGTCCGCAACATCTGCTGGGCACGATCGGTCTATCGTCCTTCATGCTGGGAGCACTGTGGGCGATCGGGTTGGCGTTTTACTGGATCATCTCCCGGTTGGCGATTTTCGGCCTCAATCCGGTTGATTTGCATAAAAGCCCCGCGCCGTTGTATGCGATCGGTCTGCTGCTTGTGGGCGCGCAATTCATGTCGATGGGCTTCCTAGCAGAGCTGTTCATCGCCTACCGAAAACCGGACCAGATACCCTATTCCATATCCGACCGCACGCCGGAACGAGAATGAATACCATGGACAGCCAACCCCAAACCGATTCGCCCGCTTTGCGCCGATCCATTTACGGCATTCTGATTTGCATCGGCCTGGGCGCAATGATCGGCCGCATCCTGGCGGTCGATTCAGTCGATTTTCATCGCGTGGCCGACACAAAGTTCAAAAAGCAACTGAACGAAAAGCGAATAGAACTCCAGCGCCAAAACCTGACCGCCGTCGAGATCGACTACGCGCTGCTGCGAGAGAAGACCGATCTGGCCGTTCGTAGCGGACTGTGGCGGCCATTTCAAAGCGGCAATGACCGCAGTCGCTGGTGTACCGTGCGTGTACTGGTCGAACCTGACATGCAGGTTCCCGGCGTACCCTACGCAATCGACAAGGTCATCGATCGGAAGAAAAGCCCTGGCTGGGATACGATCGACATGGTTTGGCGCAACGACCACTTCTATTCCAGCAAGCCACCGCTGCTTTCAACGCTCATGGCGGCCGAGTATTGGGTGATCTACCACGCAACGGGCAAGACACTGGGCACGCACCCTTACGAAATTGCCCGATTCATGCTGATTACGATCAATGGAGCCTGCCTGCTGCTGATATTCATCTTCACGGCCCGGCTCATCGAACGCTTGGGGACGACCGACTGGGGACGAATCTTGGTGATGGCAAGCTGCGTATTCGGCACGTTCTTGACAACATTCGCGATCACGATTACCAATCATCTGCCGGCCGCTGCATGTGCAGCAGTGCTTCTCGACGCCCTGGTGCGAATCTGGCTCGACGAAGACCGCCGCACGTGGACGTTCCTTGTCGCCGGATTCTTTAGCGCGATGCTGGTCGCCAACGAACTTCCGGCGGCAGCCCTTTCCGCGGCGGTGAGCGCGGTCCTTCTCTGGCTGGCGCCGCGGAAGACGTTGATCGCCTACCTCCCCCCTGCCCTACTGGTCGCCGCGGCGTTTTTTGGCACGAACTGGATCGCCGTGCAAAGCCTGAAGCCCGCCTACATGCATCGCAGTGAGGGCGATAACTGGTACGGTTACCCCGGTTCGTACTGGGGCAGTCGCCATGGGATCGATCAAGGCGAGAAGTCGGCCGCCGTTTATTCTTGCAACGCGCTGGTCGGCCACCATGGCATCTTTTCGCTCACGCCCATCTGGTGGTTGAGTCTGCTGGGCGGTGCTCTTTGGCTGCATCGCGGCGACCGGCGTCTGAAGCTGTGTACACTCATGGCCCTGGGGGTGACGCTCGTTTGCCTGGCGTTCTACTTGTGGTGGCCCACGGTCGATCGCAACTACGGCGGCAACGCCAGCGCATTTCGCTGGGTCTTCTGGATGGCGCCGATGTGGTTCATGCTCATGTTACCTGCTGCCGACCTGCTAAGCCATCGCCGCTGGTCACGAGGGGTGGGTTTGGTGCTCCTGGCCCTTTCCTCGCTCTCCGCCAGCTATCCCACCTGGAACGCATGGTCTCCACCGTGGATCATGAATTTCCTGGGCTACCTGGGGTGGTTATAATTTCGGCTCTCCGCCGGGTTTTCGGATAATTGTGGTGCGGGCGTCCCGTCTGCCCAAGATGTTGTGGTTGAACCAGGCAGGCGAGACGCCCGCACCACAAACTT
>JBAWVO010000211.1:0-11590 GCA_037147235.1 Planctomycetota bacterium
GCACCCTACGGGTTGCCGTCACTGCTGGCAGTTGGCAAGGTTATGATCAAGGCCGCAACGATCAAGGGGAACGACGGCAGCAACTGGAAGCAATGTACTCCGAGACGAGGGCAATGACGGTCGTGGATCGGGGGCGTTGCAGCAGAGGATGTCAAGAAAAACTGGGGCACTTGGCGGCAAAGCCACAACTTCAGAGGTTGCCAGAAGTTACTATCAGAGGGGAGATGGTTGTTTTCCTTGCCTGCGGCGGTGTGCCATCCTCCGCGCGCAAGGGCTCGTTCCACTCAGAGGCATGAAACTCTACCGATGATGGGACAAGATGCGCTGCTGGGAGTGCCTTGGTCGGCGACGTCGGCCTGCCCGACTTCCGTGGCCCCGAGTTGTCATGGCAAGTTGAAGACGCCGCATTGCATCGGGGCGGAGTGGCTAACTGCCCGACGTCGAAAGTTGTCGCCTGCTAACCGGCGGGCCACTGGTTCGATTCTTTTGCCGGGAGGGCTATTGACAACGCCACAAACCGCCACGAAACTAAACCGCGTCGCATTATCGTTTTGGGGGCTATGCGGAAACGGCAAAGGTAAGAACCACGTGAATCGGAGCAGAAAAAGGAAATGACCATACGAGCAAGTTTCGTGAAAGACCGCAGAGCAGTATGCGCTGGAGTTGCGCTAGTGGTTATGGCTACCGTCACGTGCGCGCGGCGAACGGCAGACGCCCAGGAGCCAAAACCAGCGGCAGCCACGATGAGCAAGAGCTTCTCGAACGGCCAATTGAGCCTGGTGATCAGGGAGGCCAAGCGGAATGGCCGGAACGAGTTCTGGGTGCATCAAGTGCAACTGAAGTTGCCTGACGGCTGGCAGACGATTCTTGACGGCGTTGACGGCGGGGAGTTCTCGACCTCGTTCGGCGGCGCCAGCAGCCTGGCCGCGCTCGAGGCCTGGTTGGCCAGTCCGGCGCGGTCTGGCGGAAAATCGGAAGGTCAAGAAGCGACGGCGGAGCCAGCGGCGCTGAATCGAGGTGTAACCGCTGCAATCGCCCGCACCGCCGCGGCGGCGACGACGAGCCGCGAAACGGGCGACTCGATTTTGAACGGAACTTGGCAGGTACGGCCGGAACCCATGGATTGCATTGGCGAGCCCGGCCTAGCGCGGATTGAATCGGCAAAGGACGGTTGGATTTCCTGCCGGGTGCCAGGTGAGATTCACTTGGATCTCATCCGCGCCGGGCAGATGCCCGAACCGACAGTCGGCCTCAACATGCCTCGCTGCCGTTGGCCCGAGACCAAATCATGGTGGTATCGGACCACGTTCGAATTGCCCGCCGATCGCCTGGAGTACGAGCGACAGCGACTGGTATTCGACGGGATCGATTTGTACGGGCAGGTGTTCCTGAACGGCAAACTACTGGGCGAATCCGTCAATGCCTTCGTTCCCGCCGAGTTCGACGCGAAACGTCTCCTGCGGTCCGGGCGCAACGAGCTGGTCGTGCGAGTGACCGCCGGCAGCGAGCTGTCGCGCGATCGGGCCGCGGCGGGCGGAAAGATCCCCAACCCCACAAAACGCGGTTGGGAGGGACGCAACTGGCTGCGCAAGCCGGCATTCGAGTATGGCTGGGACTGGGTCGATGCCTTGCCGAACATCGGGATCTGGCGCGGAGTGCGGCTGGAAAGCCGCCGGCACGTCGTTCTGAACGACCTGCGATTGGATACGTTGCGGAGGCCGGACGGGGTGTTTCTGGAGATGGAGGCGTTGCTCGATAACATTCATGCCAGCAACGACGGGGCTTGCGTGTTCGAATTGGAAATCCATCCGCCGGGCGATGGCCCGGTGATTACGCGCCGGCATCCCGTGGACGCGATGCCGGGGCGCCATCCGCTCCGCGACATCATCGAAATTCCACAGGCCCGCTTGTGGTGGCCCAACGGGATGGGCGATCAGCCTTTGTATCGCGTCGTGGCGCGAGTTACGGACGGTGGCGGGGCCGTGTGCGACCGGCGGGAGTTTTTCATCGGGCTGCGAACGATCGACATCGACCGTTCGCGTCTTCCGGAAGGAAGCCGCTTTTGCTTCCGCGTGAATGGGCAAGAGGTGTTCGGACGCGGCGGCAACATCGGCCCGCAAGACCCCATCTTGGCCCGCACTTCCGACGCCAAGTACGCGCAGCTTGTTGCGGAAGCGAAGCGGGCCAACATGAACATGATTCGCATCAACGGCTGTTCGATCTACGAGCAGCCGGCGTTTTACGACGCGTGCGACCGCGCGGGCATCTTGATTTGGCACGACTTCACGTTCACCTGCTCGCGTTATCCGGAAAAGGATCCGCAATTTGCAGCGGCCGTGCGCAGCGAGATCGAATCGATCCTGCGACGGCTGCGGAGCCACCCGAGCATCGCGCTGTGGTGCGGGAACAATGAGTGTCAGTGGTTGATTCCGCACACTGGGAAAGAGTTCTATGATCGGATGTTCCCGGAGTTGTGTCGGCAACTCGATCCTCGGCGGTCTTACTGGCCAAGCAGCCCATGGGGCGGCGACCAACCCCCGAACAGCGAGCTGGCCGGCGATTGCCACTGGTGGTCTCCGGCATTCATGAACGGAAGCATGGAGCGTCGCGTTCGACATGAGGTGTTCGACGAATGTCGCGCCCGATTCGTCAGCGAGTACGGGATCATCGGGCCATGCCATCTGGATTCGATTCGCGAGTACCTTTCCCCGGCGGAAATGCACCCCGATCATCCCGCATGGCGGTTGCACACCAACGAGTTTGAAAAAGGTACGTTGGCCGCCGCGATCCGCCGGCACTACGCCGACCCGGAAAAGCTCACCGTGCCGGAGTACGTCAAATACGGGCAAATGTTCCAGGCGATCATGCACGGCAATGCGATGGAGGCCCTGCGGTTCCGCAAGCACGACCCCGTGAACGACTGTGCGGGAGCGCTCATCTGGTCGTACTCCGACTGCTGGGGCGAAACCGGCTGGTCGATTCTGGATTACTATTTGCGCCGCAAGGCAGGCTACTACTGGATGCGCAGGGCGTGTGCGCCGGTCAAGGTCATCGTCCGGCGGCGCGGCGACCAACTCATAACGCGGGTCGTCAACGATACCTTGCAACCAACCGCAGCCACGCTTGAGACGGGATGGTGGCGGCTGGACGGCGGCGCCCGCGAAACGGAATCTCGCGAGATCCTGGTGAAAGCCAATGAGATGCTCGAAGCCGCCGTCGTGAGGCTGACGGCCGACCGTCACGATCGCACGCAATGGTTGTATGCGGCCGTACTGCGCGGCAAGGACGGCACGGCGTTCGACCAATCCGTTTGCGTCATGGAGCCATATCGCAAGCTGGTGCTGCAAGATCCGCGAATCAAGGTCACCGTGCTTGCCGATCATACGTGGGAGATATTGAGCCCCGTTTTCGCCCACGCCGTGCATGTCGAGGACCATGGACAAGAGCTGTTGTCGGACAACTGGATCGACTTACTCCCCGAGGTTCCCGTCCGCGTCGAAGTTCCCAAGAAATACTCTCCGGAATTGGCTCATTTCGAGGCGGTAATGCCCATTTCGGCAAAGCAGTGACCACATCTACTACGCTGGGCAACGGACTCCCGTCTCAAGTACTCATACCTTTACCGATATTCCCAGCAAAGGACCGATTTTCGGAACATCGGCAGGCCAAGTTGCCTGCGGCGGTCACCCCATCCTCCGCAGCGAAGCGGAACGGCCGCCGTCAAAAAACTAGAAAACTGGCGGTTTTTTTGACCCGCAAGCAATTTGAATCGTAGGATTTTGCCAGCCTGTCCTATGGCGATTGCGCAAGGAAGTACCCCTCCTCCGCAGGCAAGCCAACCTTTCAGCGTCACGCCCTTGGCAACTACAACCTAGCGGTGGGCTCCATGAGCGGCAATGCGCCCATCGACCTGGGCACCGCCAGGTTCATTGCCGCGATGGAACCGGCAACGCAAACGGGCTCGCCCCAGGCCTATTTTCGGAGATATTGCGAGGCGATAGGCGATTGGGACCTGGAAACTCGGTAAATTAGTATAATGGACAAGCGGCGCGCCAAGCCTGCCTTTGACCTGATGGCGACAGGTGCGAAAGGGTCTGGGGCGCCGTGTACACCGTGGAGAAGCCCTCGGCCGACGCGTCCAAGGCCATGAGCACCCGGTAGCATCACCATGAACCATCATGACACGAAGGAAAACAAAAATGAGAACGGTGTTCTGCCTGGGCCTACTAGTCGTTTGCATCGGGTCGCCGTCTCATGCCGCGGCGACGAAGTCCGTCCGCCTGGTGCTCCCGGCAAAGCCGAGCCCCGTGGTCGAGAACATCGGCCGCGTTTTCCTGCGTCAGGTCCAGCAGCGGTGCGATGCTAAGGCGCTTGCCACGAGCGAGGCTCCGGTAATCGTGGAGCTGGCCATCGCGCCGGGCATCGGCACGGAGGGATTTCGGATTGAGGGCCGCCCCGGCGGCGGTGTTCGGATCGTGGGCAACGACCAACGGGGGCTGCTCTACGGCGTAGGCAAGTTCCTGCGAACCTCCCGCTATGACGCAAACGGGTTCGCACCCGGCGCGTGGCGCGGAGTCTCCGTGCCGCAAAAGCCCGTCCGGGGGATCTACCTTGCCACGCATTTCCACAACTTCTATCACGACGCGCCCGTCGAGGAAGTGCAACATTACGTGGAGGACCTCGGACTATGGGGGTTCAACGCAATTGCTTTTTGGTACGACATGCATCATTTCAACGGTGCTGACGATCCCAAGGCGGTGGCGTTTCGCGATCGTCTTCATGCCATCTGTACAACGGCCAAACGCATCGGACTGGACGTGGTTCCGGGAGTGATTGCCAACGAAGCCTATAATAGCTCTCCTGCGCAATTGCGAGCCGATCCGAGCGGTAAGCGAGGCGGCTGGTACGACTGTGCCGTCTGCCCGAGCAAGCCCGACGGCATGGAGTACATCCTGGGTGTTCTCGGCGGGGAGTTCGACTGGTTCGCCGACCTGCAGCCGCGTTATGTGTGGATATGGCCCTACGACCAAGGCGGCTGTGGCTGCCCGCATTGCCGGCCCTGGGGGAGCAACGGGTTCCTGAAAGCCGCGGAGCCGGTGGCGGCGCTGGCCCGCAAAAAACTTCCAGGGACGAAGATCGTTCTGTCGACGTGGATGTTCGACGAGGGCGAATGGCACGGTCTGAACAAGGTCTTTGCCGCAAAACAGCCGTGGGCCGACTACATTTTGGCCGAAGGAACCACGCGACCCATGCCCGGCAAGTTGCCCATGGTCGGTTTCCCCGAGATCAGCATGCACGAGACATTTCCCTGGGGCGGCTTTGGGGCGACGCCGCTTTCGCGCCGCGCTCAGCATCAATGGGATTTCGTCAAGCAGCACAGCAGTGGCGGCTTTCCATACTCTGAGGGCATTTACGAAGATATCACCAAGGTCGTACTAAGCCAATTGTATTGGAACGACCGGCCGGCGGCCGAGACTCTGCGGGAATACGCCGCATTCGAGTATTCGCCGGACGTGGTTGACGAGATCGTGAAGGTCATTGCCACGCTGGAGCAGAACCATCACTGGCGCTGGTGGCCCGGCGAACTGGAGGGCGTGAAGCTGACCATGGATTGGCTTCCGTCTCGCGGCGTCCAACCGCAGGGGGACCCTGGCGCGGAAGAGGCCTATGCGACCATGCGGCAGGTCGCTGCCAAGCTCTCGCCCCAGGCCCAGCGATCATGGCGCTGGCGGGTGCTCTATCTGCGTGCGCTGCTGGATGCCGAGTTGAAGGCCAATGGCGGCGGGCCCAGCGATCGCTGCCAGGCGGCCTTCGCCGAACTGATCAAGATCTATCACGCGGAGAATGCCGATCCCTGCGTTCGCCCACCGCTTCCTTGAAAGGTGCTGCATGAAAGGCACGGTCACAGAACCTGTTTCCTAGCAACAGGGTATCGTCGATCCCATTCGTAACCTGCGTCGGTCACCCCAGCCTCCGCAGCGAAGGGGCACGGCCGGTCTCGGAAAGTTAGAAAACCAGCGGTTCTTCTTGACTGGCCGACGATTTGAATCGCAGGATTTTGCCAGCCTGCCCAAGAAAAGGGGTCGATAGTCTTTTGTGTTGACGAGCGAGGGGAAGCGGAGTAAACTGCCGTCATTCCAAGACGATTACGGTTTGCGAAGATACCAAGGGGTCGAGTCTTTGATGTTGACAACAACGACTATCAACCCCTTATCTCGCCTTGGACGCCGGCAGCTTGCCACGAGCGATATTCTCGCCGAAGGTGGGCGATGCGGGGTCTGATGGGTTGCTCTTTAATTTGGCGACGGCATCCAGGGCGGCCTGGATCTTCGCCACATTCTTTTTGTCTTCCTTGCTCAACAGCTTGGCGAGTTGCTTACCGTAGTCGTTGCGGATCTTCTTGTCCTCGCCGCCCGCGTGGCAAACGCCACAACTGGCCTTGGAAAAGGCGTTGGCCAAGGCGACGTCATTTGCCGCATTGCTATCGGGATTGACATACTTGGCCCGAAACGCATCTTTGAACTCTTTGACCGCCACAGCCGGCGTGGCCGTGAAACCGATCATGCCCAGAACTGCGAAAAAAATAACGGCCGAGGAAAAAACAAGCTTTCTGTTCATTAACGAACCTCTACAGATTGTGAATGTGGCTCATACGTAAAGTTTCTTAGTGACCCACAAAGTCGACGCGCCGATTGCGAGCTAAGGGCCGGCGCACCAATAACTGTCGTGTTTTGCCTGTTCGCCGAGCGAGGGGCAGACGGCACACGGAGTGAGCCTGCTACTTTTTTTGCGACCTTATTGAAGTGCCGATCCTAAGACCCTACTTCGCCGCCGCGGCACCCGCCATGGCAACCGCGTGGTCGTTCTCGACGATGCTACCGGAAACGCCGATGGCCCCAATCACCTCTCCGGTCGCGTTGACAATCGGCACGCCGCCAGGAAAGGTGATCAGTCCGCCATTGGAATGCTCGATGGCATAGAGCGACCCGCCGGGCTGGGATAGCTTGCCGATTTCGCCTGTGGGCATGTCGAAAAGTCGTGCCGTGCGTGCCTTGCGAATTGAAATGTCAGCCGATCCGATCCACGCACCGTCCATCCGTGCAAAACCCTTCAAATGGGTTCCCGTGTCCACGACCGCGATATTCATCTTCGCGCCCAGTTCCTGGGCCTTGGCAAACGCGGCCTCCACGACAGTCTTGGCCTGGGCCAGGGTAATATCAGGCATGTTTGTCTCCTTTTTAATTGTGTGCCACTGGAAATCTTCTCCTGCAATTATATGCAGCCACGTTTGACATCGGAAGAGGGGCAGCGGGTAGGCCTCATAACCTTGCCAACTAGCAGTGACAGCCGTTGGCAAGGTTATTATCAAGGCCCGGCGGGAGGAAACTCCCCCCTCTTTCGTGAGAGGAGAGAGGAAAACTTTCCAAAAATCCCGTTATCAAATTGCAATAACAAGAAATCTTGTTAAGATTAAAGTGCTTCCATCGCATGAAACGACGTTTTCCCTCCCCTGAGGCACACTTTTTGCAGTAGTGAGGTCGTCAAGTGGTGCGCAGACCTACCTCTCCTGTCGCCCTTCGTCGCCACGCATGCCTTTGGGCAATCGCGTTGATGTTGATGCTTCTAGTCTCTATTGCCACGGCCACCGAGAAGCTGAATTTCAATCGCGATGTGCGGCCGATCCTGGCGGAAAACTGCTTTGCCTGCCACGGGCCAGACAGTGCCTCGCGAAAGGCCAACTTGCGACTCGACCGGCGAGAGGCGGCCGTCAAGGCAGGTGCCATTGTGCCCGGCAAGCCGGACGAAAGCGAGATGATCCACCGCATCTTCGCCGGCGACAACGGCGAGGTCATGCCACCGCCGTCGATCCACAAGCAGCTCACGGCGGTCCAGAAGGAGAAGCTCAAGGCTTGGGTCGCGGCCGGGGCCGAGTACCAGCCACTTTGGTCGTTCATTCCGCCCGTTCGGCCTGCCTTGTCCGTGGTACACAACGCCGACTGGGTCCGCAACCCGATCGATCGTTTCGTTCTGGCCGCTTTGGAGCATCGCGGATTGCAACCGGCCACCGAGTCCGACCGACGCACTCTGGCCCGGCGGCTGAGTCTCGATCTGACCGGCCTGCCACCAGCGACGGAAATGGTCGAGGCGTTTGTCAACGACAAGTCACCGGATGCCTACGAGAAGCTGGTGGATCAGTGGATGCAGTCACCGCATTGGGGTGAACATCGGGCACGTTACTGGCTCGACGCCGCCCGCTATGCCGACACCAACGGCATCCACTTCGACAATTACCGCGAGATTTGGTCCTTTCGCGATTGGGTCATCGACGCCTTCAATCAAAACATGCCCTTCGACCGCTTCACCCTCGAGCAGTTGGCTGGCGACCTCTTGCCCAACGCAACCGACGAGCAGCGGATTGCCACGGGCTTCCATCGCTGCAACAGCACCACCAACGAAGGCGGCGCGATCAACGAAGAGTATCTGGTGCTCTATACCCGCGATCGAACCGAGACCACCTCACGGGTCTGGATGGGCTTGACCGCCAATTGCGCGGTCTGCCACGATCATAAGTTCGATCCATTGCCGCAACAAGAGTTCTACAGCCTCTCGGCGTTTTTCAACAATACGAAGCAAGAGGCGATGGACGGCAATATCAAGGATACCCCGCCGGTGATGTTCGTCGCCGGATCGTCCGCGGACCACAAGCGATGGAATACTATCGCCAGCCAGATTGCGGAGTTCACGAAGCAGATCAACGATCGCAAGCAAGCCGCTCGGGCCGATTTTGAGAAATGGATCGCGGGACCGGCGCAGGAGCCGCTTTCGGCCAAAGTACTGGGGTTTCACGACAAGCCCTATCAGGATCTGACGGTCCGGTTGGCCGAAATCGAAAAGGAAAGATTGGCCATCCGCGCCCGCGGCAGCGTCGCTCACGTGGTGGAGGAACGTCCCGAGCCGCCAAGGGCCTATGTGCTCTTCCGCGGTGATTACGACAAGCGACGGGATGAAGTCAAAGCGGCAACACCTTCGTTCCTTCCGCCCATGCTGGCCGAAGAGCCGAGAAATCGCCTTGGTTTCGCTCGCTGGCTGCTGCGGCCGGAGCATCCGCTTACCGCTCGAGTGACGGTGAACCGATTCTGGCAGGAGATCTTCGGCACGGGCTTGGTGAAGACGACCGAGGATTTTGGCGTCAACGGAGAAACGCCGGTCAATCAGGAATTGCTGGACTGGCTGGCCGTCGACTTCCGCGAGTCGGGCTGGGACGTCAAGCGACTGTTCCGCTTGATCGTCACGTCCGCTGCCTATCGGCAGTCGGCGGTAGCAACGCCTGAGAAGCTTGAACGGGATCCGCAAAACCGATTGCTCTCGCGCGGCCCGCGATTCCGCATGGACGCCGAGATGGTCCGTGACTATGCCCTGGCAGCCAGCGGCCTGCTGGTGCCGAAGATTGGCGGGCCGAGTGTAAAGCCCTACCAGCCCGACGGCGTCTGGGAGGCGGTGGCCATGCCGGAGAGCAACACGCGGAACTATCGCGCCGATAGCGGCGAGAACCTCTATCGGCGGAGCATGTACACACTTTGGAAGCGGGCCGCCTCGCCGGCATCGATGGATATCTTTAATGCTCCCACGCGGGAATCGTGTACGGTACGGCGCGAGCGGACCAACACACCGCTACAGGCCCTCGTGACGCTCAACGACACGCAGTTTGTCGAAGCGGCTAGGCACCTGGCGGAAGCAACGATCAAGCAAAACAACGACAAGTCCGAAATTCGCATCGATTTCGTGGCCCGGCGGTTGCTTGCCCGACCGTTGCGGCCGCAGGAAATGCAGGTCGTGCAAAGCAGTCTCGACGCCTTGCTCAAACATTATCAGGCGAATCCGGAAGGGGCCAAGAATCTGTTGAAGGTCGGTCAATCGCCGGTCGATCCGAAGCTTGATCCGCCCACGCTCGCCGCCTGGACGATGCTCACGAACGAATTGATGAATTTGGATGAGGTGCTGAACAAATGAATGATTCTTCGCGACGCGGTTTCCTTGATTTGGCAGTTCGGACGCTGGGGGGGGCCGTGGCGGCTTCGCTATTGAGCCAAAGTGGCGGCAAACGCCCGCTCTTGGCCGCTGAAGCTGCCGCACCGGCCGCCGGCCCTCACTTCCCCGGCAAGGCCAAGCACGTCATTTATCTACACATGGTCGGCGGCCCGTCCCAGATGGATCTCTACGACTACAAACCGAAAATGGACGCTTGGTACGACAAGGATCTGCCTGAGTCGATCCGCCAAGGCCAGCGGCTGACGACCATGACCAGCGGCCAGACGCGGTTCCCCATCGCGCCCTCAAAGTACAAATTCGCCCAGCATGGCCAAAGCGGCTTATGGGTCAGCGAGTTGCTGCCTTGCACGGCCAAGGTGATCGACGAAATGTGCTTTGTCCGCAGCATGAATACCGACGCCATCAACCACGAACCGGCCATCACCCTCGCCCAGACGGGTAATCAGATCGCCGGCCGGCCCTGCCTGGGTTCCTGGGTTTCCTATGGGCTGGGCACGCTCAATCAGAACCTGCCTACGTTCGTCGTCATGGTGGCCAAGCCGACCAACATGGAACAGCTTCAGGCCATCTCGGCTCGGCTCTGGTCGAGTGGCTACCTGCCGGGCGAGCACGCCGGCGTGTCGTTCCGCACGAGTGGCGATCCGATCCTGTACATCAACAATCCGCCGGGTGTGCCGACGGAGGTTCGCCGCACGACGCTCGAAGGCATCCGCGCGCTCAATGAAATGAACTTCAGCATCCATGGCGATCCTGATATCCGCACACGGACCAAGCAATATGAGCTGGCCCTGCGGATGCAAGACAGCGTGCCGGAACTGGCCGATCTGGCCAAGGAGCCGAAATCGACCTTCGACCTCTACGGCGAGGAGGCCCGCAAGCCAGGCACCTTTGCCAACACGGCTTTGCAGGCCCGGCGGATGGTCGAGCGGGGCGTTCGTTTCGTTCAGATATACCACAACAACTGGGACTCGCACGGCAATGTGTCCGGCCGTTTGCCGAGCCAGTGCAAGGATGTCGATCAGGCATGTTACGGCCTGATTACCGATCTCAAACAACGCGGCATGCTACAGGATACACTCATCGTCTGGGGTGGCGAATTCGGCCGGACGATCTACTCGCAAGGTGGGCTGTCGCACGAGAACTACGGCCGCGACCACCACCCTCGGTGTTTCACCGTATGGATGGCCGGCGGCGGTGCCAAGCCAGGCACGGTCCATGGCGAGACCGACGACTTTTCCTACAATATCATCAAAGATCCCGTAAAGATCCGCGACTTTCATGCCACAATCCTGCACCTCCTGGGCTTCAACCACGAGCGATTGACCTATCGCTACCAGGGACTCGATCAGCGCCTCACCGGCGTTGAACCGGCAAAGGTCGTCAAAGAGTTGCTGGCGTAGGAATGATCGGCATCAGCAGCTACGGCACGAACCGACAGGCTATTCGCTTGCGGCCCCCGGCTTGCCCGTCAGGCTCGGCGCATCAATAAGGACCGGCGCAGAAATAACTGTCGTGTTTTGCCCACTCGCCGAGCGGGGGC
>JBAWVO010000212.1:0-11542 GCA_037147235.1 Planctomycetota bacterium
AGGACATCCATTTTACACCTTAACCGTGCGCCCAGTTTTCCGGGTCCCGCGCACACCGCCAATACCGGCTATACACTTTCATTCACAGACGTTGCCGCCTATAACATTCGCCATTCCGGCACGGGCCCGATCACGGGAATCTGGCAATATCAAGTGGGATCGAGTGGATTCACTGATATTGGCAGTGCGATTACCTGGGGTTCTGACACGTCATCTACCGGCAATTTGAAGGCCGCAATCGACCTCTCCGGTTTTACTGCATTGCAGAACATTGCCGCCGGCACACCGGTGACTTTTCGTGTCGTGACTTGGGGAGGCTCGGGTGCTGGTGGAACGTGGTATATCAATAATATTACCGGAAACGACTTGCAAATCGATGGAGCTTTGTCCGCCGCCTACACTCCCGTCCCAATCTCCTGGGGAGTTGGTAATGGCACTTGGGACGTAAACACAACCAGCAACTGGTTGACGGGCGGCGGTGCGGCAACGAACTACAACCAGACTGGCCCTTTTGGCGACAACGTCACCTTCAATCAGGATGCTGGCGGCACGGTAACGCTTAATTCCGCGGTTAATCCCGGAAGCATGATGGTTTCGGCGACCACCGGAACGTATTCATTCTCCGGCGCCGGCTCGATCAACGGCGGCATGTCGCTGGTTAAAACCGGGGCGGGAGTGCTCGATTTGACCCAACTCAGCGGTGGCACCGGCAATGGCTACACCGGCGGCACGAGCATCAATGGTGGCGTGGTCATCGTCAGCAATGACAATCAACTCGGCGCATCTTCCGGTTCGCTCAGCCTCGGCGGCGGCACCCTGCAAACCGGGACCTTGGATTTCAGTTCCTCCCGTACCGTGACGCTGAGCTCCACGGCAACTTTCAACACGAACGGTTCCACTACGCTCAGCGGCACCATCGCCGGCAGCGGCCCACTCGTGAAAACCGGCACGGGAACCTTAGCTCTCACCAATGCAAGCAGCAACAGCTACACCGGCGGCACGAGCATCACCGGCGGCATCCTCGCCGTCACGAACGACAATCAACTCGGCGCATCTTCCGGTTCGCTCAACCTTGACGGCGGCACCCTGCAAACCGGAACTTCAGCTTTTAGTTCCTCTCGCACCGTAATGTTGAACTCCACGGGAACTTTCAATACGAACGGTTCCACCACGCTCAGCGGCACCATTGCCGGCAGTGGCCCACTCGTGAAATCCGGCACGGGGACCTTGGCGCTCACCAACGCGAATAGCAATAGCTACACCGGCGGCACGAACATCAATGGCGGCGTTCTCGCCGTCACGAACGACAATCAGCTTGGCGACACTTTCGGTCCGCTCAGCCTCGGCGGCGGCACTCTACAAACCAACGCCGGCATCGCTTCCTCGCGACCGGTCACGATCAACGCCCCAGGCGGAACCTTTCATACGAATAATTTCGATTCCACGCTCTCTGGACCTATCCAGGGAAGCGGGGACTTCGCGAAAACCGGCTCCGGAACCTTGTCTCTCACCGCCTCCAGTAACTACAGCGGCGCAATGACGATCAATGCCGGAAAACTCTCGATTGGCGATACCGGCTCGATCAACAGTACCTCATCACTCACAATCGACGGCCCTACCGCCGCATTCAATTACAATAGCAGCACCCCGTACTCTGGCCGGGCGATCACCTTCACTCAGGGAACGCTTGGCGGCACGGGAACGATCAATCGGGCGATTACCGTCGGACCCAATGCGGTCCTTTCCCCAGGCATTGGTGTCGGAAAGCAAGACTTCACCGCCGGGATGACGCTCGGTGGCAGCGGTGCCTACACCTGGGAAATCAGCGATTGGCTCGGTGCCGCGGGAACCGGCTTTGACCAGTTGAACATCAGCGGCGGGAACCTGAATATGTCGGGCCTCAACGCCTCTAGCACATTCAAGATCGGCATCACGGGGCTCAACGGAAGCGTGCCAGGTCTTGTCAGTAACTTTAATTCGACTGCGTCTCGTTCCTGGACAATCGCGACCACCCCGGAAATCACAGGGACTTTTAGTCCCAGCTTGTTCAACCTCGATACCAGCAACTTTACCAACTTGCTGGATGGCGGCAGTTTCAGCCTCAGCCGCGCGACCAACGATCTCTTGCTCACCTTCACTCCCGGCTCCACGGTATATTTCTGGGCTGGTAATGGCTCTACCCTTGGCGGTGCCGGCACCTGGTCGGCCGCAGGCGACAGCACGGCATGGGAGAGGAGCAACGCCAACGGGAGCGGGGGGATATGGGACTCGAGCAAGACCGCTTCTTTCGGCGGGTCGATACCTACCAGTGCCGTCACGGTCAGCGGTGCCGTGAACGCCGGGAGGGGCATCGAGTTCACCACCGATGGTTACACACTCAGCCAAGGGACGATCAGCCTCACCGGTGCATCGAAAGACGCGAACTCTGTTAGCGTCGCAACGGGCAGCACGGCGGTCATCGCCACTACCTTGGCAGGCACCAACGGCATGGCCAAGAGCGGCAGCGGTTCGCTCATCCTGGCCGCCAGTAACACCTACTCCGGCAATACGGCAGTTTCCGGCGGCACCCTGCAAATCGGCAACGGCGGCACGAGCGGGTCGATCGCGGGCAACGCCAGTCTCAGCAACTCGGCTGTCCTGGCCTTTAGCCGCTCGGACAACACCGCCTTCTCCGGCGCCATCAGTGGCACCGGAAGCGTGACGAAGCTTGCGGCCGGCACGCTCACCCTCGGCAATACCAACAATTCCTACACCGGCAAGACGGCCATCCTCGGCGGCCTGATCGCCGTGTCGGGAGAATCTGCCTTCGGAACGAATCCGGCCAGCTTCGTGCCCGACCAGATCGCGCTCAACGGCGGCGGAATTCAGGCAAGTAGCGGAACGGTCAGTTTTGGCAATAACCGCGGCATTACCCTCGGGGAAGGCGGCGGCACGCTCGACACCAACGGCAACGCGATTACCCTATCCGCCACCAACCCAATCGCCGGTGTGGGTTCCCTGACCAAGATCGGCCTCGGCACATTGGCCCTGAATGCCTCGAACAGCTCCTTCACCGGCGGAGTAACGATCAACGACGGCACGGTGCAGCTTGGACACCCGGCCGCGTTGAGTTCGGCGAACGCCGTCGCCTTTGCCGACAATGCACCCATTACCGCCAAGTTGCAGCTCCAAGGCAACAGCATCACGATCGGCGGCCTCTCCACCAGTTCCACCTCCGCGATCGTGGAGAACGGCGGGAGTGCGGCCGTCTTGACCGTCAACCAGCCCGCTGGTCCAGCAGCGACCTACGCTGGAGTTTTGCAGAATGGTGGTAGCGGAAGCCTTGGCATCACGAAGACCGGTGCCGGCGAGCTTGCGCTTACCGGGGTCAATTTGTATACGGGAACTACCTCGATCAACGCCGGCACGCTACGGTTATCGAACAACGCTGTGGCAAGTACTTCCCCCGTGGCGATCACGGGTGGCAATCTCTATTTGGCCGACGGTGCGACGATAAGCAACCCGATTAGCGTCTCCTGGGACGTGCCACCATCGACCTTCAGCGCATATTACGACTTCGGGACTGGCACGCTCGGCGCGCCGACCTCGTTCAGCAATGTTAACGCCGGCAATTTAGTACAGGGAAACAACAACGGGACGACACCGCTAATCACTGCTGTTTCCGTGTCCAGCGGCTACGCAGGCTCCTCCGGCAGCAACAACGCCGGGGCAGCGGCAAGAATTGGCGAGTTGAGTATTTCAGAGAGCGGAAGTGCCTATTTCGAGTTTACCCTGGCATCGCCGATGGCGGGGCAGAATCTCAGCCTGACTTCGGGAAGCTTTGGCACCCGGTCCGCGAGTACGGCACCTCAGGCCTATACCTTGAGGTCGAGTATCGACGGCTACACTAGCGATCTGACAAGCGGAACAATTTCCGCCAATTCGACTTGGGTATCTAAACTGCTCTCGATTTCCTCGCCCGTCACGGGTAGTGCCGCTTCGCCGGTTACCTACCGACTCTACGGTTATGGTGGATCGGGCAATGCGGGTGCCAGCACGGCCAACTGGCGCATGGACGACCTGAATCTCGCGGGAAGCGTGATCGCCCCGGTCGCCTATTCACCCGTTCTCGGCAGCGACATCACGAGCGGCACGGCGACCTTCGCGGGCGACGTGACCTTGAGCAGCAGCGTGACGCTTTCCGCGGCCGCCGGTGGAACCGTCCTCTTCTCTGGTAAATTCCTCGACGGCTCGAACGCTTTGCCCACGACGGTGACCAAGGATGGTCTCGGTCTGGTCGTGCTCTCCGGCACCAATTCCCATAGCGGCGGGGTCGTTGTCAGCAAAGGTACGTTGTTGGCCGCCAACGGCTCGATCGGTTCGGCGACCGGCAGCGGACCGGTGACCGTCGCCTCCGGCGCTTCTTTGGGTAACTCGCCGACGCTCGGCGGTACAGTCGGTGCTCTTTCGACGGGGCCTGTGACCGTCAGCAGCGGCGGCATTTTGATACCCGGCGGCCTGGGTACGGTAGGCCTGCCGCTCAATGTGGCCGGGAATCTCGGCCTGAGCAGCAGCGCAATCGTCAACTTCGACTTTGGCTCCACTAGCAAAGATCAGATCCTCGTCAACGGCGCGCTCAAGTTGCCTAGCACGGGGAGCATTACGGTCAATCTCAATGACCTTGGCGGGCTCGCCGGCGCCGACAATGCCAAGCTCTTTGGCTTTGGCAGCATCACGAACTGGTCGCCCTTCCGGTTTCAAGTTTCTGGCGACACGGCGGGCATCTACAGCATTGTCAACACCGGCACTGAAATTGACCTCAAGATTTCGTCCGGAATCTCAAATCTCGTTTGGAGTGGTAGTTCGGATGGAACGTGGAACGTAAGCGGTGCGACGAACTTCAATAAGTCCGGCGGCACTTCCTCCGTGTTCAATAATAACGATAACGTACGTTTCGACAATACCGGCGGGACCAACACGACCATTAACATCGCTGCCGGTGGTTTACGGCCAGGGTGGGTGGAGTTCAGCAACACCAGTGCAAAGCCTTACACGATTAGCGGTGGGCCGATCAACGGCAGCACCGGCATTTTGATCACCGGCGGCGGTTTGGTGACGCTCAGCAACACCAACGGCTTCACCGGTGCTGTTGCCGTGAGCAACGGCACGCTTGCCGTCTCCTCCGCCGGTGCGGTTGGCAACACGTCAGGCATTACTTTAGGAAACTCTGAAGACAGCACAACATCGGCCACTTTGCAATTCACAGCACCCGTCAGCGCACTTGACCGGAATATCACACTGGCTCTCGCCAGCTCCGGAGCCACGCGAACCCTCGATACTGGAAGCAACACGGTCACTATTACCGGCGGCATTTCCGGCAATGGAGGGCTGATCGTGACTGCCGGTGGCATCCTCAATTTGAGCACCTCCGCCTCCACCTATACCGGCGGCACAACGGTTAATTCGGGCACCATCAAGTTGTTGGGCGGCCCCAATCTTTTGCCCGTCGGTGGCTCGGTGGCACTGTTGACCGCCGCACAGTTGGATCTTAACGGCAATGCCCAAACGCTCGGTGCCCTCTCCTCCAGTAGTACGCTGAGCGGTATCGCGTTGGGAACCGGCGGCTCGCTGACCTTCGGCGATTCCACGAGCCGAACCTTTGCCGGTACTATCTCCGGTTCCGGTACGGTGACCAAGGCAGGGGCAGGGTCGGTGACTCTGACCAATACGAACTCCTTCACCGGCACGCTCGCCGTCACTGGCGGCACCTTGGCCTTTGCCAAGGAGGCTAATGTTGGCGACCCTTCGGCAGCCTGGAGTCTCAGCAATGGGGGCACGCTCAGTCCCTCCGGCAGCATCTCCAACAACCGGTTGATCAATCTTGGTAGCGGGGGTGGTGTGCTGAATGTCAGCAGCGCGATGACCCTTGGCGGCAAGATCACCGGTCCCGGAACGCTGACGAAAATCGGCGGCAATTTACTCTCCTTGACCGGCACCAGCAATAGCTTTGGTGGACTGACCGTCAACGCGGGCACCGTCTCTGTTGTTGACGGCTCGCTGGGCAACTCCTCAACCTCCACCGTCACCTTTCTCGATTCCAGTCGAATGTTGTTCGCGGATAACATGACGGTCGCCAACGATTTTGTCTTGTCCTCGCCCAGTACAAGTACAAGCGCTTATGTCGATTTTGACACCAGTGATAAAAATGTCGTCCTGACGGGCAACTTCTACGCGAGTAGTAAGCTCGGTTATGAAAAGTATGGTTCCGGCAAGCTGACCCTCAGCGGCACGTCCTCCCCCGCGGTAGGCCGAAACTACACCCAGGTTTTTGCCGGTACGCTGGAAATCGCCCAGACTGGGCTCGAAGGAGCCAATAACAACATCAATGTGCGTGCTGGTAGCCTCCAGTTGACCGGTATCACCTATGGAGCACAGTCTGATCATGCTGGCATCAAGACCCCTTATGTCAGTATTTATGACGGTGCAGCTCTCCTTGGATCAGGCACCGCCTCGCTTGTCGACACGGACCTTGAACTGAACATCGGTGTCGCTAGCGGTACTCTGGCTACCCTTGCCAGCGGCGACGTCTTGACGATCAGTAACCTTGTGAAGGCTTACGGTGTGGTTGTAACGGCAGGTTCTGGCGCCCCCATGACGACGGCTCATGTCTCGGGACCAGGCCGTATCGTGCTTCAGGCCAGCGATCACTTGGTGCCCGTTTTCAGCTCGTCCAACAGCACGACGACATCCGCCGGCGTCTTCGGCGGCCAATGGTCGGTCGATAGCGGCATCTTGCAGGTTGGTCCCTTTGCCCAGGGGGCTGGAAGCTCTTGGTACGGTCCCTACGGCGAACCGCTCAACGCCTTGGGCTACAAGACCGTACTCACCTCGGCAAGTACTTCCAGTTTTACCTACACCCCCGAACCTGACCTGCCCAACCCGGTGACCGTCAAGTCCGGCGGCATGTTGGCGATTGCCGTTGACCAGGCTAACGCCAATACCAACTATCGCAATTTACCCGATAGTACCGGTCTTCAAGACTATCCTGCAAATCTCACCCCGGACTACTTGCGGAACCCGATCACGCTCAGCGGCGGGACCATTTCCGCCACGGGCCAAGAAGTCAACTTCCCGGAAGATGGCAGCAACCAAGGCGTGCCGAATGGGACGAAGGTCATTGCGCGGCTCGGTGGCGATTTTACCGTCACCGCCGGCACCTCGACGATCGCAACCTATGATCCGATCGGTGGTACGGGAGCGAGAATGGTGCAACTGGTCCAGGGAAGCCGTACGCTTTCCAACTCGACGGCGGCCTTTGCTGCTGGCAAGACGTTCAACTACAACACGACCTGGCAGGCGGGTGCCACGCTGAATGTCGATGGTGGCACGGCCAATGGTGGCGATTTGAAGGTCAATGGTGGCGAGTTCGATCTTTCACGCGACTCGGGCGGAACGATATCCGTGGGAAGCGGCGCAACGATCAATATCCTTCACGGCGCGACGGTCAACGTCGGCGGCACGGAGTTGAACGCCGCGCTCTATGATACCGGCGGATCGAATAGCGTGAACTTCACCACTGGTGAGGGCGGCGGGAATCTCGTCTTCAGCCGCACGGCCAATCTGACCTATCGCGGCAATATCCACGGTAGTTTGAATCTCACTCAGAACGGCACCGGTTTGCTGCTCTTGTCGGGATCCAATGACTACACCGGCGACACCACCGTCAGCAGCGGCACGCTGGCGATCACCTCGGCGATCACCTCGGGGCATGCCCTCACGATCGGAGCGGGAGCAACAATGATCTACGATCCGTCGTTCAAGATGCCGACCAGTGGGTCACCGATCATGTTCAATAGTGCAAGCTACTTATCGCCCGATACTCGATTTGCCGGACCTGCCGACATGGTGGCCGTGCCGGAGCCGGCCTCCCTCACGCTGTTACTCGGGTTGGCCGGTTGCGCCGGAGCCGTCTGGTTGCGGCGGCGGATTAAACCCTAATGAATATTGGTGGGGCTTGCTTTGCTCTCCCCACCTTACGGCCTGTACCTAAAACCGGAAGAGCCACTAAGGTCCATCCTACAAGTACTTTTTGACCCTTTCCTAAGCAACCCTATTGCGTTCAATGCCGCCATTGCCGACGAAATAAGCTTGGCCGTCGGTGGTGGCGGTGTTATTTATTTACCTCATGCAACTCAAAAAAACGCTCTTCTCGGCAAGGAACTTCACACCTGCCGGGATAGGTCTTTGCATAATCTGGACGTCAGTTGCGTCGGCCAATAACCTCCGCATTGTGATCTACAACATCAGTGCCGGCACCGGTGCCCCGGGCAGCGACCTGACCACCGTACTCCAGGCGATCGGCAATTCGCATCTCAGCAGTAATGCCCAGCCGATCGACGTGCTTGCCCTACAGGAATTGTCTTATTCCAGTTCCGCGGCTTCACCGACCTTGCAGAGCGTTGTGACCAACCTGAACAACGTCTATGGTGCCGGCACCTACGCCTACGATCCAATCTACGATCCAACCACCGGGGGCACCGGGGGCGGGCCCAGCGGCTTGATTTATAACACCAAGACCGTGCAGGATCTTGGCAGCCTGGTGATCGGAGTGGCCAGCGGCAGCGGGGCACCTCGGGCACCGATCCGATACAATCTTCAGCCGATAGGCGGTGGGAGCGAAACCGCGTTCTATCTCTATGTCAGCCATGCCAAATCGGGCACTACCCAGGGCGACAAAGATCGAAGAAACTTCGAGTCGCAGGAACTTCGCAGTGATACGAGCGGCTTGGGATCCTCGGCGCATATCATCTATGCCGGCGACTTCAATCTCACCGGCAGCACGGAAGCCTCTTATCAAACATTGATCGCATCAGGCATCGGGCAGGCCAAAGATCCGGTGAATCCTGCGGGAAACTGGACCGCCACGTCTGCTTTCGCGAACCTGCTCACGGAGTCCGCCACGAACCTGAGGTATCGCGACGACTTCCAGTTCGTCACCGCGCCAATGCTGGACACGAACGGTTTGCATCTTGTGTCGGAAAGCTACTCGGTCTTTGGCAATGACGGGAGCACGGCCTACGGGAAATCCGTGAATTTAAGCAGCAACACGGCGTTGAGCGATCTGACCAACAGGTTGGCCGTACTCAGCGCACTGACCACGGTCACCGATCACTTGCCGGTAGTCGCCGACTACTCGTTCACACCGGTTGGTCCGCCCAACTGGGCATCTTCCTTCAGTGGCAATTGGAGTTCCTCGGGCAACTGGACCGGCTCGGTGCCCAATGCCGTCGGAGCGCAGGCGGCCTTCGACGCGACTCAGGCCGTCACGGTGATCTTGGACGCGCCGCAGACCGTGGGGGAGTTGAGCCTGGCGGGATCCAGCACCACAAGCGGTTACAAGCTGGCCGGCGCCACCTTGACGTTGAGCAACACGGGTGGCAACCCGGCGGTGGTGACAGTGGCAAGCGGGAGCCAGACGATCTCAGCTCCTATCGTCCTGGCCGGCAATCTGACGATCAATGACAGCGGCAGCCTCACGCTTTCCGGGTGCGTGAGCGAGAGCGGCAGTCCGGGAAAGAGATTAACTTTGGCCGGCAACGGACAACTCATCCTGGCCGGTACGGGGAGCTACACCGGCGGCACCACGGTCAGTAGCGGCACGCTCGCGATCACCTCGGCGAGTGCCTTGCCCTCGGGGTATGCCGTCACGATCGGAGCGGGCGCAACGATGATCTACGATCCATTGTTCAAGGTGCCGGGCAGTGCGTCTTCGATCGTGTTCAATAGTGCAAGCTACTTATCGCCCGATTCCAGATTTGCCGGTCCTGCCGACATGGTGGCCGTGCCGGAGCCCGCCTCCCTCACGCTGTTGCTCGGGTTGGCTGGTTGCGCCGGAGCCGTCTGGTTGCGGCGGCGGGTAACACGCTAGGGTTTATTCCTGTACCCAGGGTAGTCGCTGCGCGACAACCCTGGGCTAGGAGACAGAATCCCTTCGGGATACGAAGATCCTCAGGGTAGTCGCTGCTTTCAAAACAATTTCCGCTAGGCGCAGAAGTCGATTTAGCGTACCATGGGCATGTGTCTGAGTGTTTAACTCTTTTTCTTGGATTGGACCTCCGATGAATCGTAGCCTTGCAAAGCACTCTCCTAAGCTTTTCGTTCTGGACACGAATGTCATCCTGCACGACGCCGGCTGCATTCAAAATTTTGAAGAAAATGATATCGCCGTCCTGATCACGGTCCTGGAAGAACTCGACCGCTTCAAAAAAGGGCATGACGACATCCACTTCCAGGCCCGCGAGTTTCTCCGCAATTTGGACGGCATCACGGGCGATGTTCTTTCCAAGCAAGGGGCCTCGCTAGGCTCGGGACTGGGAACGATCCGCGTGGTTCTCGGCGGCGAACTGGAGCAGCAGCTCAGGGCGGCCTTCTTGAACGACGCTCCCGACCATCGCATCCTCAACACCGCCTTGCTGCTTCAACGGCAGGAGCCGCAACGGCTGGTCGTGCTGGTCACCAAGGACACAAACCTGCGGATGAAGGCCAAGGCCCTGGGCGTGACCGCGCAGGACTATACCAGCGACAAAGTCGAGAGTGTCGATACGCTCTACTCCGGCAAGCGGGTCGTGGAGAACATGTCCAGCGAGGCCATCGATGCTTTCTATGTCGGGAGCCACGAGGTAGCCTGCACGGAAATGCCGCTGGTTGTCGAGCCAAAGGCCAACGAGAACTTCATTCTCCGCAACGGCTCGAAATCGGTCCTGGCCATCTATCGGCCCGCGAGCCAGGCCTTCGTAAAAGTACAGAAGGTTTCGGCCTACGGCATCAAACCCCGCAACGCGGAGCAATCGTTTGCTTTGAATGCCCTGCTGAACCAAGACGTCAAACTTGTCACGTTGATGGGGAAGGCTGGTTCGGGGAAGACGCTGCTGGCCTTGGCTGCCGCGCTGGAGTGTCGTGCAACCTATCGGCAGATCCTCCTGGCCCGGCCAACGGTGCCGCTGAGCAATCGCGATCTGGGATATTTGCCCGGCGACGTTGCCGCCAAGCTCGATCCGTACATGAAGCCGCTCCACGATAATCTCACGGTCATTCGCCACGAGTGGGGCGACAAGGATCCCAACGCCCAGCGAGTTGGCGAGATGCTCGAGACCGAGAAGCTGGTGATGACGCCGCTGGCCTACATCCGCGGCCGCAGCTTGCAGCGGGTCTTTCTCATTGTGGACGAAGCCCAGAACCTCACGCCGCACGAGGTCAAGACGATCATCACTCGGGCCGGCGAAGGGACCAAGATGGTCTTCACCGGCGACATCCAGCAGATCGACCACCCCTATCTCGATTCCCTTTCCAACGGGCTGAGCTACCTCGTTAGCCGGATGATGGGGCAATCAATCTACGCCCACATCACGCTGGAAAAGGGCGAGCGATCGCCCCTGGCGGACTTGGCGAGCGATCTGCTGTAAAAGGACAAGCTTGGATTGCTTCCAAAGAAAATTTTCGTGAATCAGCAGTGCGCGGGACCCGGAAAACTGGGCGCACGGTTAAGGTGTAAAATGGATGTCCT
>JBAWVO010000213.1:0-11500 GCA_037147235.1 Planctomycetota bacterium
AGCAACCTCGCTCGCGCTTCGGGTTAGTGTCAGTCTCAACCGCGAGCAGTATAGAGGAGTTTAACGTCAAGGTCGGGAAGAATCGTTTTACGTTTGATTGGCGCGGAGTGCAATGTAGAGAAATGATCTGGATATGGATCGCCTTCGTAGGCTTCGTGCTTCTAATGCTGGCACTGGATCTGGGTGTTTTTCATCGTCAATCGCATATCGTCTCGATGCAGGAGGCACTTGGCTGGTCGCTGATCTGGATTTTTCTCGGCGTCAGCTTCTCCGCGTTCGTTTACTACGGCTACGAGAACCATTGGATGGGGATGGGGAGTTCGATTGACTCCGTGGATGGGCAGGTGAATAACGGGATGTCCGCCACCGTGAAATACCTCACGGGATACGTCCTTGAAAAGTCGCTGAGCGTGGACAATATCTTCGTGATCGCCATGGTCTTTAGTTTCTTCGCCGTGCCCTCGATCTATCAGCATCGAGTCTTATTCTGGGGAGTGCTGGGGGCATTGGTCTTGCGTGGCGTCATAATCCTGGTGGGTGCAAAACTGATTGCTGAGTTCAATTGGATTCTGTATCTTTTCGGGGCATTTCTCATCGTTACGGGCGTGAAGATGCTGGTGATGAAAACCGAGGATACCGATCCAAGCCGAAATATCGTGGTGCGTCTCTTCAGGCGGCTATGGCCGGTCACGGCCCGATTTCACGGTGAGCACTTCTTGGTCAGAGCTGGGTCGTCCGCGTCGCTGGAGAACGAATATCCTGGTGCCGAGGTCATGCCCGATGAGGTTGTTCAACGGACAAAGCCTGGGACGCTAATGCTCACGCCGCTTGGCCTTGCCATCATTATGGTGGAGACGACCGACGTGATTTTTGCCGTGGACTCGATACCGGCGATCTTTGCGATCACGGCCGACCCTTTTTTGGTTTTCACCAGCAACGTCTTCGCCATTTTGGGTCTCCGGTCGCTTTACTTTGCCCTGGCTGGCCTGATCAATAAGTTCCGTTTCCTCAAGGTGTCGCTGGCCCTGGTGCTATTTTTGGTCGGCGTGAAGATGCTGACGGTCCACTGGCTCAAGGCATTCTTTGGAGAGTATTTTAATTTTTATCTGCTGGGCGTGGTGCTGGGGGTGTTGGCAGCGGGCGTCATTCTCTCGGTAATCCTGGAGCAACCGGCTGAGAGCAAAGACGCCAAACTTACCCCTCCAGCCCCTTCCGTTCAACGCCCCCAGCGAACACAATAGAATTTTACGGTGTCTTTGTCCTTCGTCCTTTGGATTTCCTAATTCTCCATGCTTTCCATCCGCCGCATCGATAGCCGCCGCGAAGATATCCGCGCCGCCATGAACGATTTGCGCCAGCGATTAAGCCCCGAGGGCAATGTCGTCAGCGAGGCCGGGCGGCGTCGAACGGTCGAGGTTTTTGGCGAACCGCTCTCGCCCGCCGAGGTCGTTCAACGGATCTGCCGCGACGTGAAAACCATCGGCCTGCCCGCTCTACTGGACTATTCGGCCCGCATCGACCGCGCAGCCCTAACGCCCGAAACCATCCGCGTTTCTCGGCAAGAATTGGAAGAAGCCCACGCCCGAGCCGATGCCGGATTTCTTGCCACCATCCGCAGCATCCGGCAGCGAATCTGGAATTTCCAGGAAGCGATCCTGCACAAGGACATCCGCGTTGAAGTGCCGGGCGGTTACCTGGTTGAGCGTTATCGCCCGCTGGATCGCGTCGGCCTGTGTGTGCCGGGCGGTGCGGCCGCATATCCCTCGACCGTGTTGATGACCGCCGTGCCGGCCCAGGTGGCAGGCGTGAAGCAACTCGCGCTGGTTGCCCCGCCGACGAAGTTCGGGGCCTATAATCCCGATCTGCTGGCGACCTGTTGCGAGTTAGGCATCACGGAGGTCTATCGCGTCGGCGGCGCACAGGCCGTGGCGGCTCTGGCCTACGGCGTGGAAGGCATCCCGCGGGTCGATAAGATCGTCGGTCCCGGCAATCTCTTCGTGGCCTTGGCCAAAAAGCATGTCTACGGCAACGTCGACATTGACTCCATCGCCGGGCCGAGCGAAGTCGTCGTGATCGTCGATCATTCCACCCGGGCCGACTACACCGCACTGGACCTGATCGCCCAGGCCGAACACGCCCCGGGGGCCAGCGTGCTGATCGGATGGGACGAGAATGTCCTTGACAAGACCGTCGAGGAGCTTGATCGGCAGTTGGCCCACCTGGAACGTGGCGAACTGGCCCGACAGAGCCTCGAAGAGTTCGGTGCCGTGATTCTCGCTCGCGATGTTGAAGAAGCCTGTGCGCTGGCCGATGAAATCGCCCCGGAACACCTGCATATTGCTACGGAAAACGCCGCCGCACTGGCCGAAAAGATTCTGCACGCCGGGGCTATTTTCCTCGGTAATTTCACGCCCGTCGCCCTGGGCGACTACGCCGCCGGCCCCTCGCACGTCCTGCCCACCAGCGGCACCGCCCGCTTCGCCAGCGGCCTATCGAGCAACGACTTCCTCCGCGCCGGAAGCATTTTGCACTTCACCCAAGAGGGGCTGATGCAACTGGCCCCGGACGTGCAAGTGCTGGCAACGAAGGAAGGACTGACGGGGCACCGGGCAAGCGTGGAGATAAGGATGAGGGGGATTGCACCCAGATTTGTGTGAAACGGATAGCCATCTACCGCGTGACCCGCAGGCGATATATAGGGGATCACTTGTTACCGTTTAACTGTCCCCGCCGCGATGGCCTTCACCCACGCGCGGATGTCGGCCTTGACTTGTTCCCACGCAATGTCATGCAACATTCTCGGCATGGGGTCACCTTCCGCGTCCTCAAAATAGGTAAGGCTATAAAGGACACGGGATACGTCTTCGACCGCGAATTTTCGACGGAACAGTTCGAGCATCTCCGCGAGCGGCCGCGCATGAGCGACTAGGGCGTGGATGTCGAAAAAATCTCTTTTCGCGCCTCGCTGATCGACCGCCAGGAGCTTCATGGCAGCCAAATCGTCGAGCGAGGCGATTTCGCAGCCGACATCGGGCCACGCGACGGGAGCCGCAAGCGTCGGGTGACGGTATTCCAGGAAACTGGCTCGCACACCCCCGACATCGCCGTGCAACGTCGCTCGCCCAATACTCTCAACCCGCAATTCGGCACCACGTTCCTGAAGTTCCCTGGCGAGGGCCAGTGGGTCTTCGATACGCTCGCCGGTGAACCAATCCAGGTCGTGCGATTGCCGGTGTCCTAAATGCGCCGCAATCGCGGTTCCGCCACCCAGGTAGAACCCGCAGTCGGTTGCGGGGCATCCAAGCTGACGCAGAGCCACCTGTTGCTCTCGCGGCAGGATTTCGGCGTGGAGGCTCATCCTCGTCCTCTCCCTTCCCAAATCCGTCGCCCCTCGGACCCTAGCCACGCATCCACAAGCTCGCACGGTAAGTCCAAAACCAGTTCCCAAAACCGCAGTTGCCTGGAGCTCAGGCCCCGCCCCTCGTGTTGCTCGATCCACTGGCGCAAGGCGGCGTCACCCAGCCTGGCGCGGAGCCAGCAGATAGCGTCCCAAGTTCCCGCGGACAAGACGCGACGGACCACATAATTGCGGTGGCCCTGCCATGAAATCTGATCGAAGGCGCTGTCCCAGAACAAGGGGCGCAGCATTTCCGGCAAGCAGTCGGTAGTATTCGGCGGTGACATCGCTGGAACCATGACACACAATCCTCAATGGCCTCTCTCTTTCTTGCTTTCCGTCACAATGCATGATACCATACGGCATTGCGAAGGGCAACCGTTGACGGCTCGCCACCTGTCCGATAGAGTTAATGAGGAGAAGTTTACCGAAGAAATCGTGCGGTTCAAATCGCGAGAGAAGAATCCGACCCACACTTAACAACGACATGCCCTACTTTCGCTCCAACATCCGCTCCATGTCCGGCTATGTGCCCGGCGAACAGCCGCAGGGTGACGGGTTCATCAAGTTGAACACCAACGAGAACCCCTACCCACCTTCGCCTGCGGTGGCGGTCGCCGTCAATGAGGCATTGCAGCACGGACTACAAAAATATCCCGACCCGATGGCCGGGGCCTTTTGCCGCCGCGCGAGCGAACTACTCGGCGTGCCGCCCGACTGGATCCTGGCGGGCAACGGCAGCGACGACATCCTCACCATCGTCACCCGGGCTTTGGTCGGCGAAGGTCAATTGCTGCGGCTGCCGTATCCCAGCTATATCCTCTATCGCACGCTGGCCGATCTGCAAGGCGCGCGGAGCGAAGAAGTTCATTTCGAGCCTGACTGGACGCTTCCAGAGGCGTTTGGCCGGGGGAGTGACGATCTGCGGCTGGTCTTCCTGGCTAATCCCAATAGCCCCTCCGGCACGGTCGTTCCGCCGGAGGCCGTGCTGGAACTGGCCCAACGGCTCCCCTGCCCTTTGCTGGTTGACGAGGCCTATGCCGACTTCGCGGAAACGAACTGCGTGGACCTTGTCGCGAAGAGCGAGAAGATCATGGTCTCGCGGACGCTGAGCAAGTCGTACGCCCTGGCCGGGCTGCGGTTTGGCTATCTGGTGGCCCAACCGCACTTGATCCAACAGTTCGTCAAGGTGAAAGATTCCTACAACTGCGACGCGTTGTCGATCGCCGCGGCCACGGCGGCCATCGGCGACCAGGCCTGGCTGGCCGAGACCCGTGAAAAGATTCTTCACTCGCGTGGCCGGTTAATGACGGCTATGCGGGATTTAGGGTTTATCGTGCCTGATTCGCAAGCTAACTTTGTTTGGGCTTTGCACAGTCGGCAGGGTGCCCGGCCAATGTACGAAGAACTGAAACGTCAGCGGATTCTCGTCCGATACATGGTATATCCCGGTTGGGGTGACGGCCTGCGAATCACCGTCGGCACGGACGAAGAGATTGAAACGTGCGTTGCGAAACTGCAAGAGATTGTTTAGAAATCGAGAAACGACCATGTCGCGTACAGCCACTGTCCAGCGTAAAACGGCGGAAACCGATATCCGGCTCGAAGTCGATCTCGACGGGAGCGGCCGTGCGCAGATTGCCACCGGCGTCGGCTTCTTCGACCACATGCTCACGCTTCTGGCCAAACATGCGGCCATCGACCTCGTGATCGAGGCCCAGGGTGACTTGCACGTCGATCAGCATCACACGGTCGAGGACGTCGGCATTTGCCTGGGGTCGGCCGTGCGTCAGGCCCTGGGGGATCGGGCAGGCATCCGCCGCTATGGCCATTTTACGCTGCCGATGGACGAGACCTTGGTCACCTGCGCGGTCGATCTGGGCGGTCGGCCTTATTTCGTCTTCGAGGCAAAATTCCCCACGGCCAAGGTCGGGGAGTTCGACAGCGAGTTAGTCGCCGATTTCTGGCATGCCTTCGCCACCAACGTCTTGGGCAACGTACACATTCTTGTCCACTACGGCCGCAACAGCCATCACATTGCCGAAGGCATTTTCAAGTCCGCCGCCCGCGCCCTTCGCACCGCTTTGGAGTCCGATCCGCGAATCACCGGCGTGCCTAGCACGAAAGGCGTGCTGTAGCTTCAAGCGGTCCTCATGTTTGCTGTTCACGTTTTTCTCAACACGATCCAATCCCCCAGGCTCGGACAGAGCTGCTGAATCGCAAATAACAACCGCGCCTTGCCGGGAATCACCAACTCGGCCTTCCGTCGCTCGCATGCCCGCAAGATCTGCGCGACGAGCCACTGCGGCGGAATGGCTTTCGTTTGCACGCCCGCGCCGGGCCGCCGGGCGCGCTCGGGAATATCTTCCAGTCCATCCAAGGGATAAAGCCGCGGATCCTTGCGCTCGATCGGTCCGGGACAGACCAGCAGCACGTGCAATCCCTGCGGTCCAAGTTCCAATCGCAGTTGTTGCGAGTAGGCCGCCACGGCGTGCTTTGTGGCGGGATAGGCTCCGACCCAGCGCGAGGCCGACTTCGCCGCCAGCGAGCCGATATTGACGATGTGCCCGCGCGTTTCCAGCAAGTGGGGCGCGGCCGCCCGCGTGCAGCGTACCAAAGCAATGAGATTCAGTTCCATCAACTCGCGGAACTGCTCGGGCGTGGTATCAAGCACCCTGCCTCGCATCGACCGGCCGGCATTGTTCACCAATACGTCAAGCTTGCCGTAGTGCAAGATCACCTCCGCGAAGAGCCGGTCCACATCGGCCTGTTGGGTAATGTCGGCCTGGATGCCCGATGCGTTGCAACCGGCCGTTTGCATTTCGGCGGCCGCTTTTTGCACGGCATCGCCTTCCAGGCCGGCAACGACGATCTTGGCACCGGCTCCGCCGAAGCCGTCGGCGATCACGCGCCCCAGGCCGCTGGAGCCGCCGGTCACGAGAACGATTTTATCTTTCCAATAGCTCACGGCTGTTACGATACCAATCAGTGCGGGAAACAGGACTTGAACCTGCACGACCTTGCGGCCACTAGGTAATGTTATCGAACCTGCTCTTTGATTGCGAGCGTTTGCTGCCCGATCCAATCATTCACTCTGAACGGAGTGGGTAGGTGCATCAGAATTATCAGCAGGAAGGCCACGACCAGGGCAACTGAGGTCATCGGCTTACTCAGCCCCAAGTCCCAACCATCGAGCTTGCCCGGCATAATCAGCAGTACGATCAGCAGGAATGACAGACATCCGGCGAATAGAGCCGCCACGATGATTTGCGAGGTCAAAACCATCTTGCGACGCTCGGGGTCTACTTGAGGATCGATCATGGCATCCGGTTCCAGAAAAAGGCATAGTGTGTAAAGTCCAGCAGATCCTATTATCATAATCTCGGCGTGGCTCCACTGGAAGCCACGCCAGCACCACGCCCTTCTCGCCGTTGAGAGAAATCGTGCGGTAGTCCGTGGCACCCTTCCGCGTCCATATCGAATTGTCTTCGTACATGCTCTATTTCTCCTCGCTGGATTCCGGTGGGATTGCCTCATTGGGCCGCACACCGTATTTTCGTTGTCTCGCTCGCCCGTTGGGGCAACCACCAAACGTCACCAACATTTCGATTTTCTGAATGAACTGAGCGAAACGATTGCCCTGCCTCGCCCTGGTGCAAATCGGGCATTTCTTTTCACAAAAGTCGGGATCACCCATGCTTCACCAGCTTTCTTAATTATCCATGCAAACCCAAAAGCAGCATTCCATGCTTTGCCATCGAATGCCTCCTAGCCTTGCTCTTATGTTCAAACATTCGTTTAGGACCGGCGCAGAAATAACTGTCGCAAGAAAAGTAGCAGGCACACTCCGTGTGCCGTCTGCCCCTGCTCGGCGAGTGGGCAAAACACGACAGTTATTTCTGCGCCGGTCCTTACTCCCACGCCTCCTTTCCATCTTCGCCCACATGATCCGTCCAAACAAATGCCGCTTGGGTCAAGACATTGTGGGTGAAGTCGAAACCCGCCTCCCGCAAGGCTTGCTCCACATTCAACTTACTCGGCGGCTCGCCATTCTGATAGACAATGCCCCAGAAGACCGTGCCGCCGCCGTCCACATGAACGCCGGTGGCTACCTGCTTGACCAGGAGCATAGGATTCAACCGAGCCATCAAGTGCTGAATGGGGTGGAACTCATGTTCGTCCCGCACGGAAAACGCCTTGGGCAATTCGATTTTGGTGTGCATGAAATAACTCCTGATTTGGCACGATCTTAGGCACCACCCGACCCCGTCCAAAGTCATGTGGGGGCGGCGAAAATGCAGGATGACCTCAACATATTCTCCCACATCCCAGCCGATTTTACCATAGGGTCACGGAGGGTCACGGAGGGGGCAGACGTACGCTTTGTACTATTCTTCGACCTGACGACTTGCATTAGGCGGCAACCCATTGTAACCCCGCTTTATGCCGCGCCCACCACGTATTGATTTTCCCGACGCCGTCTTTGACGGCGATCGGTGCGAATCACCGCCGACTGGCAGACCGACCGGAGATATTGCAGGTTTGTGGATTTGCTGCGAGAAAACTGCGGAACAAGAGGATAAAGTACAAAACGTAAGCCTGACCTTGCCACGGCTCAAACCATGATCCGAGGAACCGTATGGTCTAATGCGTCCACGTATGGATCTATGGGAATCAGGGCGGGCAACCGCCCAGGGCCACCCGGCTAGCCACCAAATTTAGGAAGCATGGGCAATGTGTTGGTTGATAAAGTACGCATATTACCTATATTTGGTGGCCGGCACCTTTTCTTCTTTTTCTTCTTCTTAGATGCTCTCAAGTATTCTTTGGTTACGCTTATTGACGAATTTTATTGTTAGATACTTGTATGAAAGATACTCATCTAAAGTTTTAGGGACTACAGGCGATTTGAAATCATCAAAAGGCATAAAAAACTTAATAGCAGAAACATCCTTAGTTACTAAATCTTGCAATAAGAAAAATTCGATATACCCTTTGAAGTTACCAAATAAAGCGAAAAAATCCGCATAACGAATAAGTGTGTCAGTTAGTGGACTTATTTCATTATTGTAATAACGTCTTATACATTCTAGTGTTAGATCAATCCTATCTCTGATAAGTGGGTGAAAACCACGTGCACCATTAATTGTGTTTTTTCCTTCAATTTTATTTGCTGGAAAAATAATCATGCCACCCATTGTGTAACTGAGACTCCTAAATACTTCTGCTTCACCATCCTGCAGTTGATCAATAATATGCGCCAATTTCTTCCATTTGCTGAAAGTATGAATAGCAGAGTCACTTGACAAGAAGAACTCACCTAAGTGCGACTGGTGATACAGATAAACTTTATTTTTAGTGTCATTAAGCTTAAATAGAACACCATTTGGTAGAGGCTTACTCCATAAAAATTTGTGATAAGAACGAAGCGTAGGACTAAGAGCATCGGGGTCTTTTCCCGGTGGTGTATCTGTTCTAAAGTCGAAAGTTATATCGATAAATTTGTCCATAACCTAATGTTACAGGATAGGAATTATGAATAGGAATTATAATTTTCTGAAGCTCTAAGTCTAGCCAGTGCATATTAGTAAGACAAGGGAGGGCCATGCGGGGAGTGCGGCAATTGCCGCACTCCCCGCATGGCCCCCCACCGCTCCACGGTTGAAGTCTCTTGTGCGAAGATTCCTACCGGTTACACTTCATTCTGGTGGAGAAATTATGGCTCGTCTGGGGTTGCCGCCCACAATATGCGCGCACCGTCCCCGGGCCGACTGGCATCGGTGAGAATTAGGTCGAGAAAAGGTGGCATCGACCAAAATTGGTGCGGATGCACAGCATGGGAAGCTTGGGGTGAATGGGTGTAGAGGATCGAAGATCAGCGTTCCACCGGCACGGACGGTCGAAGCCTCTCTAGGGTGAGTCGTCCCCATTCCGATTCCATGAGACTGGCCTCCAGAAAATGTCCATAGGATTTGAACTTTTCCTTGCGAGATTCCCATTCGGCAGTGATCTCTCCTTGAGCCTTCCGCTTCATTGCGACACAATCAAAGGTCTTCGTCGTCATGGACCACCTCCGCTGGACTGCGTATCTCAATGGCCTTATAACCGTTAAGCACGTTGACTGCGTTGTACTTGCCAATGCGGTTGAAATTGACGATATGTTTGAAATTCCAACTGAGAATCATATCCGCCTCGGCAAAAGTTGCCGCCGCCACATGAATCGCGTCCGCCCGAGACGCCTGGCCGATCACTCTCGCAAGAACGTAGGCGTCTGCCAAAGCCTCAACCTCGGGATCGACCGAGACCATTTCTACATGCTCGGACAAAAGTTGGTCAAATGCGTCGCGCACAACATCAGGAGCGTTCGTAAGCTCACGTAGGACTTCCGTCGAGATCAGAAGAAGAAACACTCCACGTTACACACAGCCAAAGAACTGCTGTGAATGTTCAGCAAATTCTTTGTCCGCAACTCCACCAAATACTGACGTATCTACATAAACCCTGATCGCGCGCACGGCATTCTCCTCACATCGATTCCTGCGTAATTTTACCCCAGGGTAGGCAAGTGGGCAAGTAACCAATTTCAGGTGGAGTGGGAAAATATCTCGTTTCCTTGAAATGACTGCGGCCTTGCTTTAATCGGGTTTTTTCCCGATCAAAACCAGTTCTTCGGTCACGGCGGGATTTTTCCGCGTGGCAGAGTTGGCTAGTGCCGCAAGCCATTCCATTTTGAGGCGGATAAACCACGGAAATTTTGGTTTCTGTCCGTTCAGGTCGTTGCCACGATGCAAAAAAAAGCTGGTCTCGAACAGTTCCCGCGCCTTGAGGCTCGGCCGTGGCGGGCGCGACACGGCAAATCCACAAGTTTCCAGCGCTCGACGCAAGGAATCTTCCGTGAACAGGACGAGATGTCGTGGCGGGTCAAGCGGCAGCCAGTCTGCACCAAAAATTTGATGTCCGCGTGAACCCAGATTCGGCGTGGTCAACGAGATCTGTCCACCCGGTTTGAGCAGTTTCCAACAGCGGCGCAGTGTGTCCAACGGATCGTGCAAATGTTCAATGACGTGGTTCATGGTAATCGCGTCAAAATGTGCGTCCGGTAAAGTTTGCTGTTGAATCAGGCCGTCACGCACATCCAACCCGGCTGCGCGGGCGCGAGCCGCCGATTTAGTATCTGGTTCCACGCCGCAAACATCCCACCCGAGCGAGCGCATCTGCCAGAGAAAAGCACCGTTGCCACAGCCGATGTCCAGCACATGCGCGCCACGGCCCGGAAAACGCAAATGGCCTGTGAACGTGTCAAAACGCCGCCGCCGAGCATGGCTCAAAAAAAATGGACTCCATGCCGCCGGTTTCAAATCGTAACCGTAATGTGCGTTGAGATAACTGTTCCGCTTCGCGATCCGAAAACGCCGCCACCAAGAAGCCTTGGCATAATCCACGCCACCGGTCGGGCCATGCGTGAAATATTTGCTGTAAGCCAGACCGATGGTCGCGGAGGTCGGGCGCGGATCAAGATAGCCGGAACCACAATCATTGCACTGATGCAAATTCCATTCACCCGGCGCGCAACAAAATACGCGGTCGCGCAAATTGGCGTGGATTAATTTGCGTCCGCTGCTGCCGCAGACCGGACAACGCGGGACATTTTCCAAGCCGCCGGCTGGCCAACCTGCCCGAGCGTTGTCATTGTTAACTGAGAAGTTGGGTGATTTCATGTTTTGGCGGCAGTTTGTTTGAAATTGCGGAGCAGGTCATCATTTATTTCCAAGCAGGCTGGCGAGTTAAGGATAGGAAAAATGATTTTCTGAAGCTCTGATTCTAGCCAGTGCATATTGGTAAGGCAAGGGGGACCATGCGGGGAGTGCGGCAATTGCCGCACTCCCCGCATGGTCCCCCACCGCTCCACGGTTGAAGTCTCTTGAGCGAAGATTCCTGCCGGTCACACTTCATTCTGGTGGAGAAATTATGGCTCGTCTGGGGGTGCCGCCCACAGTATGCGCGTACCGTCCCCAGGCCGACTGGTCATCGGTGAGAATTAGAAGGTCGCCTCGAAGATGTCGATATCCACGTAGGTTAGTTCCGGAGGCTCGTCGTCCGGGG
>JBAWVO010000214.1:0-11438 GCA_037147235.1 Planctomycetota bacterium
CAGAGAATACAAAGCATACCTAAATGAGAAAACCATATTATGTCTACTCGACAACATCTTTCGGATAGTGGCACTTGCTTGCCCCCCCAAGCCCGATGCAGCTTGGTCCAATCTGCGTGTCGCCCCCCACAGAATCCGATTGTCCCAATTGTCCGCAGTAAACTCATCCCATCGGCAAGGAATGCGATCATCGCGGCCGCGGTTTGTGTTACGTAGGTAACCGCTCAAGTGAATGCGGCCGTGGATACGCCCCCTTAACTCATCTTCCCTAGGCAAATAGTATGAACGGAAGTCACGTCGGCAAAGATCCTGCAAGAGATGACTGTAGTAATGCGCGAGGAAAAGGAGAAAGCGGTTCGCGCCAGAAAACTCGCGCCAGCCGTTATCAAACGGCAAAGGCTCGTCGCGGTCAGCGAGTGCAACAAGCTCCATGAACCGCACAAGGCCTGTCCAATCGTCATCGTGGCATCCTTTGGGCATGACAACGATCAGGTGCTTCCCACCATTATCGCAGTGGTCAGCGTCGTGTTGGCACCGAAACGGCATTATCCCTACGTAATGGCTACTCCTAAGAGTCGGTTCGCCGTCGAAAAACGTACGGGTTAGCCAACGTTCCGTGTTGATATAGGGTGCAAGGTTCTCGCTTTCGGAGAACATCGCCCTGCGGACCTCTGGCAGCGTCGGTGAGTTGTACTCGCGAAGCACGATCTCCGGTGGTAAGGTACAGTCTTCGCCGTTCACAGATCAGCCTCTTGTGGATTTGCTTGCAGGGCGTTCTCCAATTTACTGGGAAAGGTGGTAATGATTGCTCTGTCGAGGTTCACAAAATCGGCATACTCTTCAAGTAATTGCTCGACCTGATGCTTACCCTTCAGGCGGACTTGCTCGATGTACATATTGCCTTCCGCAGTCGGGATGAAGTAGGAATGTCCAACCCCGTGTTCGGGGTCTCCAAAAGCTTTGTTTAATGTGTCCATGACCCCGGCGAGCGCAACGCCAATCCCCGGGCTGCCAAGTTTTCTCCAGACGTCCTTAACGACCTCGACACTCGGTTTAACAAGGTACAACCCAAAACGCCGCCGGATTGCCACGTCAATATGACCGATGGAGCGATCCGACGAGTTCATGGTAGCAATGATGTACAAGTTCTTCGGGATGATCAACTCGGATTGGCCAGCAGACGTAGTGAACGGCAATTGCACTTTCCTGCCCCGATATTCCAAGGCATAGACAAGTTCACCTAGTAGCTTCGGCAACATTCCTCGGTTGATCTCATCAATAATAAGCACGACCTTCTGCCCCTGCTCCAGCAGCCCTTGAGCCACCTCGCAGAGTTTCATGAATATCCCTGGCTCGACGGAGAATCCCACATTGTTGCCGTTGGCCTCCTGGGGGCCTGGCTTCGGCACAATGCCGCCGACGAATTGCTCATATTCATACGCTGGGTGAAACACAACAAGCTTATAGCGACCACACGCATCCTGGTCATCAAGTAAACGATACACATCATCAACAGATGGATCGACCACAGGGGGAGTAGGGGGGGGAGCACTCAATAAGTCATACGCGATACGCTGGGCAAGGCGAGTTTTGCCGGTGCCCGGAGGGCCGTAAAGGATCACTTGGCGGAACTGCAGCAGCAGTTCGAGAACTTGATCCATGATTGGTTTCATGATATCATCTTCATCTTCTTCATCTTCTTCTTCTTCTTCACCGCCATCAGGCACAATAAAATCATTAATTCGATCGATCAGTTGAATCTCGACAACATTTGGATTGTCTTCGCGGGCGATCAGTGCCCAATCGTGATTTTCATTGGTATCAAATTGATTGTAAGAAAGAGAATAGTTTTCGTCGCCGATCCAGAAATGTTCAAAGATAGTGTTGAACGCAATTCGGGATAAATCCCTTGCATTCGTACTGGTGAGTCCGTTGTACGCCCAACAATACAACCAGGGAAAACCCTGAGAGGACACGAGCAACTCACCATCGTCATTGACCTCAGTGATCCAATGAGTAGGCCTCCCCATGGCAAATCTGCCGTGGGCTTGTGAGATTGTGTCGAATAAATCATTGACGGTTTGTTGGTTGACGGAAAGGCGAATCATTGGTATACCCCTTTAAGTTCTTTGTAAGTTACGAATTTGTAATAGCTCCTTCTCCGCGCTAATCAGCTTGAAGATCAGCCACGTGGCTACCTGATTACTGAATCAGTCTCTGTTCTGAACGGTTCAGTACTACAACCGGCAAGCAATCCCCGGCGGCTTTCTACAACTTTTATCATAATATCCAGTCCAGCGGTCGCACGCAATGACTCCATAATCTGCAAATTCATGCCTGATCATCCAAAAGGATTTGCCTGAGTGATTCGCCAAAAGGGCTGCCGATCATGAGGTATGGTGCTCTTTGCGCCAACCCGTTTTCAACAGTGAGGTCGTCATTTAGCCTCATGCGCTGATCGCGTGCCCACTCGTGGTTTGCTTCGGAGTGGAATGTATTATAAAAGCTTCCACCCTGCACATAACAACCGAAAATTTCATTTAACGCGGCACGTGATTGATCGCGTGTATCGGTCGAGCACATACCATTGATGGCCCAACAATATAGCCAACAGAATGATACCCCAGCGCACCAAGCATTGCCATCCTTATCTGCGATGGCTTGCCAATTATTGGACATCCCACTTCTAAACCTTACGTGCATGATGACGTCTAGCAGTTCATTCGCACGCTCTATAGACACGCACAGTTTTATCATTGCAATCCCTCTCCATGTTCAAAGGAAGTAATTGTAAATGCACTGTATTCCCGTAAACACCACGCATGACGCAAATGCGGCTCCTTTGAATGGGTCTAAGAATTAACTGAAACTGCCGCAAGAAGTCACCTCCACACCCCATTCCGCAACTTCACGACACATACCTTCCGCAGCAAATCCTTCCACAACCGCGAATTCACAAACATCTCCTTCTACGCGCTAAACAGAGTGAAGATCAACCTCGACGCTACCTGGATCATCTTCTGTTTCGCCCGGCCCAGCGTCATGGTCATCCGCCGAGCACCAAGCCAAACTCACCGCTCCCATCAATCTGGCTTCCTCGCCAAATATATAAAGGCTCCCATGCCCACGCTAGACCTCTCTTTTGGTGTTGGCAGCGTGTAGCCGGCCGCCAAAAGTTCCCGCGACAGCCACGTGTCTGAAGCGAAACCCCACGGGAACGGTCCATCCACAAGCCACGGACCGTCCACAATCTCTTGGAAACGAATCTCCATCTCCGCTTCAAAATAACCATGCGGATAACCCGTTTCGACAAGAAGAAAGCCACCGTTGGCGAGGAGTCGATAAATTCGACGCAAGCCTTCCTTTGCGTCTTCCTCGGAGCCGAAAATCCCAAGTCCGTTGCCCATCAGGAGAACCAGATCGAACCGTTCGCTATCGGGGACTTCCGAAAAAGACCGCAGCCAAGTTCCCGCGGGAATGATCCCGGCGCAGTGGTCACGGAGAATTGAGCTGTATTCGACGCCCAAAACTTGTGCATCGCCCCGAAGACCGATCGCATAAGACAGGTGCCGGCCGATGCCGCAGCCGATATCGAGAACCCGCGGCGGTGTCGGGTAGTTGGAAAGGGCTAGGCGAAGAAGTTTCTCTTCTTCGCGACGAACCGAAAGAAACACGCGGCAAGATGCCCAGCACTCGCCACCATCCGACAAACACGTCAGAAACCGAACATCTTGCTCAGGGTGTGTCAACTGCCGAAGCATCGCGGTGGCGAATGCCACACCCATTGGCCTGTTGTCAGCAACATCGGGTTCTAGCAATGGCATCGTACCCTCCAGAGGACTGCTCGTAGGGTGGACTTCAGTCCGCCTGTGCGGACTAAAGTCCACACTACTATCAACATACCCAGGCCAGCGTTCGCACACAATGACCCCGGAATTTCTCGCCGTAGATGGATGGAGCATTGCACCTTGAGGGATCCTTTCAGTCCGTCCAAAGGCGCCGCAGTTCTTCGGGACTGGCCGCTGTTTCGACTGCATGGAGAATTGCTTCCAGCTTCTCTGAATTTTCGATCTGGCGTATTTCGGAGAGAAGTTGCGTGCCCTTTTCTCCAAACTTCAGCCGCAAGGCCACTTCAATGCCCTCGTTTCGTCCCTCGTTTCGTCCCTGGCTCAGGCCCTTCTCGATTCCAAGTCTTTCTAGCGTTGTTACGTATGGCATGAATCTTTCCTTCTCAAATCGTGTTAGTTCGTTCAAAAAAGTAATTTCCAGGGGTTCAGGAAGATCCATCATCCAATCGATCAGTTGGAACAGTTGTCGTACTTGTTCCGCATGCAACCCTCGCTGATAAAGCCCCTTAATCAAACGAAATTTTCTGTCTTTTCGCTCCCCCGGATCCCCGCGTGTTTCCAAAGTGTCCAGATGGGCCAGGACTACCGTGGCAAACAGATTGGGACTTTCTTCCAATTGCTGCCGTCGTTCCGCGTAGTCCAAAAGTTTCACTATCGGAAACTGGACCCTGGCCTCGAAGCCCCAACGGCGGTAGCCAAAATTGTCCGGACGCCAATAGGGGTTGTCGTCGCCCAGGACCGCCAAGCTCACCACTTCTCTATTATACCTATCGAAGAGACGGTAGTTGTAAACATACATTCGCTTCGCAAAATTCGGTTCCTCGGAGGTTTGCACCTCAACATGAATCAGAACCCACTGCTCTCGGCCGTCTTTGAGCCAGACTTTGACCAGCTTATCGACGACCCGCCGCCCCAATTCCGCCTCGCGCACGACCTGCTGGAGTTCCGTATCGAGCGACTCAAAACCCCGGCCCCAATCGATCTCGCCGTGGGCCTGAGTGAAAAACAAACCAAGAAATGGCTCAAAATAGACATCGAGGGCTTCTTTCCAGGGGCTGTCGTAGTCGGTCATTTTTGTTGCTCTGGCTTTCTGATGAGGATCCCGGCGCAGTAGTCCCGGAGAATTGAGCTGTATTCGACGCCCCAAACTTGCGACTCGGCCCGAAGACCGATCGCATAAGACAGGTGCCGGCCGATGCCGCAGCCGATATCGAGAACCCGCGGCGGTGTCGGGTAGTCGGAAAGGGCTAGGCGAAGAAGTTCCTTTTCTTCGGGACGAAGCGTGAGTAGCTCGCGGCACGGGGTCTGACGCACGGGATAGCCGCGCACAAATGCTTCAAAACGCACATCCTGCTCAGGGTGCGCCAACTGCCGAAGCATCGCGGTGGCGAAGGCCACGCCCATTGGCCTGTTGTCAGCAATATCGGGTTCTAGCAATGGCATCGTACCCTCCAGAGAATAGCTTGTAGGGCGGACTTCAGTCCGCCCTTGGAATTGCATTTCCCCGACTCTCATCAACATACCCAGGCCAGCGGTCGCACGCAATGACCCCGGAACTTCGTCAATTCAGGTACGGCGAGGCTCGGCCGGAGACCGGCCACAACAAGGCATCCTCCATTTTATCGAACCTGCCGGACTACTGTGGGTCCGCCTGTGCGGACTAAAGTCCGCCCTACGAATACTTCCGACCTTCGGTCGGCGGCGTGGATCGGTCAGGAGACCGACCACAACAGAGAGACCGGCCACCACAAGGTCATGTTTTGAGCCCATCCGGCTCGTCGGGAAGGTGAATAAGGTTGAATGGCAGGCTGAAAAGCCTGACGTACGACATAGACCGGACTCCATGTATGTCATGTTTTATAGCAAGAAAACTTGACAACAACGGACTGCGGACCGATAATCTCAGTATGGAAACTCGATTGCAAGCCAAGCCTCGCCAGATTGCCGCCACCGTTCGCCAGCGAATTCAGCGCGGGGGGGAACGTCTTTGGCGGCTGGGGGATTTTGCCGATCTTCCCGGCACAGCCGTCGTTCAGACTCTCTCAAGGCTGGCTCGGGCGGGTGTTCTGGAACGACTGAGCAAGGGCGTGTATTACCGTTCCCGGAAGACGGCGTTCGGAAAGAGTCGTCCCAATCCGGCCGCTATCCAACGACTTGCCAGTCGCCGCAAAAACATATTTCCATCGGGAATCGCCGCCGCGAACTTGCTGGGGTTCACTACGCAGAACGCCAAGCAACGGGAAATCGCGACCAGTTCGCTCAGTTTGCCTCGCAAGCTCATTGGGCACGATACGACCGTCCACGCTCGTCGCCCGGAAGCCTGGGGCAATCTTTCTGATATTGATGCGGCATTGTTGGATTTTCTCAGACTGCGGGGAGAGACCACCGAACTATCTCCGGAGAAGACCGTCCGGAAAATGATGGAACTTATGTCGGAAAAAGGACGCTTCGAGCGGATGCTCAAAGTCTCCGACACGGAACCACCTCGCGTGCGAGCCATGCTTGGTGCTATTGGGGAACAACTCGGCAAGGGGCCGAAGACCTTGCACCGGCTTCGGGAGAGCTTGAATCCACTGTCGCGGTTCAGCTTTGGCGTTTTGGCCGAATTGGATTGCGCCCATCATTGGCAGGTAAAGGAACACCGCTAACGTGAAACTCTTCGAGCATCCCGATTTCGAGCAAGCGATCATTCGCGCTGCGGAACATTTTGGTAATCGGGCCTTGCGTCCTGCGATCATCGAGAAGGATTACTACGTCACCGAGTCCTTGCGAATCATCGCACGTGCCGCAGGCGACAAGATCATTTTCAAGGGCGGTACGAGCCTGTCGAAGGGCTGGAATCTGATCCAGCGTTTTTCTGAAGACATCGACCTATCCTTCTGATAGTCATACGCCTGTCTGTGGTCCTGTATTGTTCGTGTCGGTTCGCTTCGATGCCTTCTTAACTTGTGGTTTTCCATTGTTAAGGCTCATGGCAAGTTCGGCTGATTTCTGGATGGACGCCTCTACTTTCTTCAGGAATTTATCCAGTGCAGGAAGCACTGTCACCACGCCGGTTGGCCCGATCTCGAAGAAAGCAGCCCCCGCTGCCATCAGCGTATTCGGACGGGCTGATTGGAGTCTCTCCGCGAATAGGGGAATCAAATCCGGATTATTGCATCCCACATGCGCCAACGCGCAGAGTATGTTGGGAACGTGGTTTCGTGCTCCATCCTCTACTTCGGCTTCCCTCAAAAACTCCAGAAGGTCTGGAACAGCCATTGCGGCATCGGTACCGGCTCCGGATAAAGCCCCCACCGCAAAGAAGCGGACGACCCAATTCTCGTCCTTTAATGCATTGATGAGGGAGGGGAGAACCTCTTTCAGGACTTTGCGGAGAACAATACCCAGCCCGGGCGGAGTCGGATCGCGCACGACCTTGAATTGTGATGCAATGGCACGCATCGGATCATCCGCCGCAAACCAGCCGAATATCTGTGCTACCCTCGCTCGAACTTGGTAGCGCGGATGTTGTTCCAGGGCATCCATGAGCCAGGGGGCCGTCCCCTGGCCAAGCCTGACAAGAATCTGTGCTGCACCGCATAGCACCATGGAATCGATATCCGCAAGCGCATCGATCAAATTTGGAATGAACGGCTCTCCAAGGGTAGCCAGCTTCACCATCGCGTCGATCCGCATTTCGTCGTAGACATTCGCTATATTGGGGTATGTCATAAAAAGGCCTCATTGCGAAAGAGAAGTTTCCAGCAGATAAGCGACCGCCATGCCGGTGCGGTCGATCCCCGCGCTACAGTGGATGAGGACGGGCTTGGGAAGCTGGCTGTAGGCGGCGGCAACACGCTGCAAGTCGTCGTTCGACAACGGGGGCCGCTGGTAATCGAGAACTGGAAGATGGGCCACATCAAACCCTCGATCGCGGTAATAATCGACCAGACTACGGCTTGGCGAAAGCCCCTGATACAGCTTCAGATGTTCGTCACTCAATAGGCAGATAATCGACTTGATGCCGGCATCGCAAACCTCACTCAGCCATGTGTCAACGGTGTCCCGGCCCACGGCTCCCTTCCCGAGGAAGTAGCCTGGTCTTGAACTTCGAGCCAGATGTTGAGGAATTACCCATTCAATCATTGCATTACCTTTCTGAGTTACTCCTACCGATTCCAAACGGCTGCTCTGTTCATCAGAATCTTCAAGAGTGCCTGTTTTGTACTCCAGCAGACTTGCACACATGGGTCGTTGAGCATGTCCAGCAGTTCGCTGCTTGCGTCTTGTTCGGGACTGTCGATCTTCACAAAACCCTCGATGGCGGCAAAGCGAGCGGCAATATCCGCGCCGCCCAAGGACGCTATCAACATGCATATGTGATCCGGCAGACCGGATTCTATGGGTGGCGAAAATAGATCACTAAACAACATCTGGAAGTTCTCAACCGATGCAGGAATTACCGGGGCTTGGCCACATTGTTTGGGTTCAAAGAACTTGTCGCAATCCATCTCCCCTGAATCCATGTCTCCCAATTCGGCAGCCAGGATCAGATCGACGTCGGGCCGGGAAGCCTTCCCAATCAAATTGAGGGCATGCGCCGCAGCGATACGGACTTCGCGCACCTTGTCGTGAAGCAATTCCGCCAGGGTCGGAACCACTTCGTCTCGCCGTTCTTGGTCCCAATCGAAACGCTTGTTGACACGGGCCAGTGGGGCGGCGGCACGAGCCCGTACCTCGGCACGGCTATTGGAAGCGAACGCAGCATCGAATTGCTCGAAGGTCTCGCCCCATGCCGCTTCAGACTGCGCTACGCGGTCAAAAATGACCGCGACCCGTTGCTCGATATCGGCGGGCCAGTCGGGTTCTAAATCGAAAATCTCGGCTAGCCCCAAGCACGCCGCCGCTCGCACATTGGCGGATGAGTGACCCAAAAGCCGGACGAGGTAGGGTATTGACTGGCATCCCGCATCCGCGATGCAGAGAATCAGCCGGGCTTGCTTCCGGTCCTCAAGGTTATCGAGCGTTCGTACCGCCTCTTCGATGAAAGCCACGCCAAAACAGGACAATGCCTTACACATCAGGTTCGTGGCATCGGGTGATTGCTGTTCGCGGAACTTCTTGCTTACTTTCACGGGATGTCTGGGCAAAGCCTCACACAGCAACTCCATGCCTTCGACGTATTCGTCGGAATAGAACGCCGCCAACCATTCTTCCATCGTTCGACGAAGGTAAATCGGGGTAGGTTGCATGGTCATGTTGGGTTCAAACCCCATCTCCGACAATGCCTTCCACGCTGCATGCTGGAAGTCATAATTGTCCTGCTTCAGCGCGCGCCACAGTAATGGAACCGCGGGTTCCGCCACGGCTCCCAACCTGCCGAGGATGTCGCAGACATACCTGACGACAAGGCCCCACGGGTCCCGCTCCCGAAGGCTGCCCGCCTCGATTTTCCTGATCTCGGCATCCAGGACCGCCACGAGGTTCGGAACTGCTGCCGCCGCGTCCTGCCCCAACACAAGCAGTCCAAAGGCCGCAGCCACGACAACGTCCGGTTCTTCGTCAAGTAATGCCTCAATGAGCAACGGATGCGCTTCCCGAACCTCAGCACGCACGCTTTCGGCAAACATCTCGACCGCCGCCAAACGCACGTCCCGATCATAACTCTCGTGATAGCACTTGCCGAGCATGGCGACGATCCGGGGTTCCTTAGGAAAAAAACGCAGCAGTAAGATTGCCTTGGCTCGGAATGGGTCACCGAGGCGTCCGAACGACTCCAGCAGTCCAGGCAACAACGCCTCCCGATAGGAGTCGTCCATCCGGATGACCGCGACGCTACCATAAAACACCTCTTCCGGAACATCTTCGTTGGAGATCCACTCAAGGAACTTGGGGAGTGCCTCGTTGCGGATCTGCTCAAGGAACTTGAGGGGGGCTCCGTGGGTGATGAGACACCAGCAGAGGTTGCTAGCGACGGCAAGGCGTACCTCCAGTACCGGGTCGTCCAAGCGGGCGACGAGGCGATGGAAGACCCAGGCGGCACGCCATTTGACTCGACAGAACTCGTTTGCCGCCGCCGCCCGAACTTGAGGGTCTTCGCTTTCCAGAGAGGCTACGAACAGGCGAGCGACTTCCTTCGTGTGCAGCCCACAACTCGGATCTCTCTTATGGATTTGCAACAGGGCTATTGCGGCGTGGAAGGCGACCCACGGGGCGGAATCCGCCGCTGCCTTGATCAGCAGTGGGAGAGATTGAGTCTTGCAGTCAGAAAACAATTTCCAGTAACCGTAGGCTGCCCCGGAACGGACCTCGGAGTCCTTGCTGCCGAGAGCGGAATCCAGAAGCATGATAATATCCGCGTTGGACGCAACCAATTCCAATCCATCCATGATACGGAAAGCGACGGACAAGTCGTTCCGGGCGGCGTGGAGGGCGCGTAGAGTGTCGTCAATGTTCTTCATGTTTTATCCTATTCACCATTCATCTCGATCGCGGCCTTCAACTTCTCGACAACCATTTCCCGGAGCTTCTCGGGCTGGATCACCTTGGCCCGACCGGACCAGCCCAGAACCCACCAGAGGATTTCGTCGAGGCCGTCAACCTGGAAGGAGAGGGTTGCCCGGCCGTCCGGTTGGCGTTTCACCTCCTGGGTCTTGTGCCAGCAGGTCTCGGCGACCAGTGATGCCGCCTCTTTGGTGAACTCGATCGCCACATCGAAAGATTCTTTCCCACGAAACACGCCCCAGGCATTGCCGAAGTATTCGCCCAGGCTGAACTTATCCGGCCGTTGGGCCACCACATCGATCATCCGCAGCGATTGGAATCGGGCGATCCTGTAGGTTTTGGGCGACTTTTCGTCTGCCGGCCTGGCAATCAAGTACCATGCTTGGCCGGCGAAGCAGAGGCGGTAGGGGTGCAGCGTCAGCCTTACCGGCTGCTCTTGGTACGGTGTGACATACTGGCCCGTGACTTGCCGTTTCTTAATGAGTGCCCACTGGGTAGTCCGGATCAATTCCTGGTGCCGGCTGTGATCGGCCAGCTTGAGATTCAGGACTTCCATCACGGCTTCGGCATCGGAGAGCAAGTCGGCAACCTCTTGGGAAGATGCCGCCGCGATCTTGCGGGTAGTCGGCCTGGCATCCGCCCCGGCATCAAGGCCCGTCGCCTTGGCCACGGCCGTGGCGGCCGCCTGGCTCAAGAGTTCGTCGGGGGAAAGGTTGACCACGGGGAACTTGAAACCTGGCCTGACGTGGTAGCAGCGGTCGTGCGAATCGTAATACCAGGGAACTCCGGCCAATTCGAGAACGGCCATGTAGCGATGAACCGTCTTCTCCGAGTATTCCAGTTCTGCGGCCAGAGTCTTGACATTCCATCTTCCACGGCCGAGCAACAATTCCTGGATGCGCATCACGTTGGCCAGCCTAACAGCCTGTCGGGCACGGCGATCTTCCTCCGGTCGCTTGGGGTAGGGCGTTGCGGTGGCCGGTTTCTTTTTTGGGGCTTTCGCGGGATTGGATAGTTTTTTTGCCATGGTTCGTGTTGAGGTTTTTGGTTCTTCCGGTTCTAGGTGCGGAACGCGAATAATTGTAGGGTGGGGAGAGCGCAGCG
>JBAWVO010000215.1:0-11410 GCA_037147235.1 Planctomycetota bacterium
CCCCCCCCCGCCACCCCGGCTAGAGTCTGCAACGCCGTTGGCGTAAAATGGTAGGGTGGGGAGAGTGAAACGAGCCCCACCAATTTCTCTTTTCCCCTAGGAGTCTGCAATGAAACGCGCGAAAATTACAATCGTTGGGGCAGGTAATGTCGGGGCGACGACCGCCTACGGGTGTGCGGCTGCCGAATTGGGCGATGTGGTGCTTCTGGACATTCCCCTGACCGAGAACATGCCCAAGGGCAAGGCGATGGATCTTTTCCAGGCCGGCCCGATCATGGATTTTGACGCCCGCATCACCGGCACAACGAGCTACGCCGACACGGTCGGCAGCGACGTGGTGGTGATCACGGCCGGCATCCCACGCAAGCCGGGCATGAGCCGCGACGATCTCCTGAACACGAACGCCCGCATCGTGGCCGCCGTCTCCGAAGAGATCCGCCGGAGTAGCCCCGACGCGATCGTGATCGTGGTCAGCAACCCTTTGGACGCCATGGTGCAAAGGGCCTGGCAGGTGACCGGTTTTCCGCCGCAGCGGGTATTGGGGCAGGCGGGCGTGCTCGATACGGCCCGCTTCCGCGCGTTCGTGGCGATGGAACTCAACGTCAGCGTGGAAGACGTCTCGGCGATGTTGCTCGGCGGGCATGGAGACACGATGGTGCCGCTAGTCCGTTGCGCATCGGTGGGCGGCATCCCCGTCACCGACCTCATCGCACCCGACCGGCTCGAGCAGATCCTCCAGCGCACCCGGGACGGCGGCGCCGAGATTGTTTCTTTGTTGAAGACCGGCAGCGCCTACTACGCCCCGGCCGCCGCCAGCGTGCAGATGGTCGAGGCGATCGTCCGCGATAAGAAGCGTCTGATCCCCTGCGCCGCGTATTGCGACAAGGAATACGACGTCGGCGGTTTCTATGTCGGTGTGCCGGTGATTTTGGGTGCCGCGGGCGTGGAGCGGATCATCGAGTTGCCGCTCTCGGCAAGCGAGCGGGCCGCTTTCCAGAAGAGCGTCGACGCCGTCAAGGGGCTTGTGGAGACGATGGGGCGTGCTTTTGTAGCCCCGTGAAACGGGATGGAAACGACACCTTGGGAGCAAATTCGGGCGGATGCCTTGCGCCGAGTGGGGGTGGAGCAGAATGCTACCCATTGATTTTTTGCCTGGCGCACGTCGCGATTTCGACGATTCGCTTGACTGGTACGCCGAGCGGAGCAGGCAGCCCTCCGTGCGTTTTGCGGGTGCATTCCTGCTCCTGGTCGCATAGCGACCGCCGATGGTAGCCGTGGGTTTTAACCCACGGACTCGGAGCGGCATGCAAACATTGCGTCGCGTAGCGACGCCTGAATGTTTTCAATCGTCGCTACGCGACGAACGGGTGACGGAATGCCTCAGACCGTGGGTTAAAACCCACGGCTACCCTCAGGGCGTCGCTACGCGACGAGTGGCAGATTTCTACCAAGAATAAAACCGACCGATCCACCGATACCAATTGTCCGCCCACCAAGCTACCCTTACCCCCGCACGATCTGCCGCAGGAAATCGACGCTCTTGCGGGTGTTCTCGTCGGAACCGTGGCATTCGATCGATGCGGCGCCGTCCCAGGCGGTTTCCTGTAGGTAAGCGATAACCGCCTTGATGTTTTGGGCATTCACGCCGCCGCCAACCGGCACCTCCGACGAGCCGATGCCCGTCTCTTCGCCGCGGACGGTAGCCGCCAGCGCAGGCGAGACGTCCTTGATGTGGCAGTGGGCCAGGTACTTGCGGAGGGCTTTGCAGAAGTCGAGCGGATCTTTGCCGGCAATGAACGTGTTCCCCGTGTCAAAGTTGAAGCGGAGATACTGCGAGTCGAAATATTCAAACAGCCGCGTCATGAATTCGAGGTTGCTCGTATAAGGCCCGTGCGTCTCGACATTGATGATCACGTCGTAGTCCTCGGCCCAGGAGAGGCACTGGCGGTAATTGTCGCAGGTAATGCGGAAGACCTCTTCCAACGACATCCCCGGCGTCTCGAAGGCCCCGTCAACCGTATCGACCATCGGGCAGCCGAGTTCGGCCGCAAAACGGATCGTCTGCTGCACGTATTGCACGCCGAAGGCCGAGCCGCTCGGGCCCATCATGGGGTAGGAGCCGTCGATCTGCGTGACGCCCAGGTCAAGTTTCTCCAGATACTTTCGCAGTGCCCGGGGATTGGATTGCAGCGAAATGCCCGGATCGTAGCCTAGTGCCTGGATGAAGTTCTGGCCGTGGACCACGGCAAATTCAAGGTGTCGCACGCCCAAGGCGGCGATCTTTTGGCAAGCGGTCTCGAAACTCTGGCTCAAGGGGCGATAATTATCGGTGTGAATACCAATCTGGATCATGGCGTGGCTCCGGGAAAGGGGATTTGAACGTGGAAAGTTGTTTGCATGGGTTGAAAACGGTCGGGAATTTTGGATCCCGCGAAACGCCCCCCGATATTACCGCAAACGCCGATCGCGGTCAAGAACCCGGGGCATTGTTGTGGCCGGTCTCTGACCGAGCCACTTCGCCGACCGAAGGTCTCCCCTTCACTGGGAGACCTTCGGTCGTTCGTTTCGGCGGGGTCAGGAGACCCGCGCCGAACCCCGAACCTAGACCTTCTTATCCGGCGTTGGGATTTTCTTTCCCTTAAGCTGATAGACGTAGGCCAGCACCTCGGCCACGGCGGCAAAACGGTCTTGCGGAATGGGGTGGTCGATCTCGACTTCGCGATACAATGCCTGGGCTAACGGCTTGCGTTCGAGGATGGGGATGCCGTGTTCGAGAGCCAGCTTGCGGATCCGCGCCGCGATCAGGCCGGCCCCCTTGGCCACCACGATCGGCGAGGCCATCTTTTCGGGGTCGTATTGGATGGCGATGGCCAATTCGGTGGGGTTGGTGATCACGGCGTCGGCCTTGGGCACCGCGGAAGAAATACGATGCATGGCCAGCTCGCGCTGGACCTGCTTCCGCCGCGCAACCATCTGCGGATTGGCTTCCAGATTCTTCATTTCCTCGCGGACCTCCTGCGAGGTCATGCGCAGGTCGCGCTCCTGTTTCCACCATTGAAAGCCGTAGTCCAATACCGCCAACAGCAGCAAGGCCATGGCAATCTTCATGCTCGTCCAAATCAAGATCTCCGGGAGAAATTTGGCGATATCGGGCGTCGTCATCACGGTTAGGCCAAGAATCTTTTCTCGCTGGCTATAGAGACTGGCATACGCCACGCCCGCCACCAGCGCCATCTTCAAAAGCCCCATCACCAGCCGCACCAGGTTGGAAAGCGAGAAGATCCGACCCAAGCCTTGCAAAGGGTCCAGCCGCGTCAGGTCGGGAGACAGCTTCTCCGGCAAAAAGAGCAAGCCGACTTGCAGGAAGTTCGCCGCAATGCCCGTGAATACGAGCAGCCCGAAGATCGGCAGCATGGAGTAAGCCAGCGCATAAGCCACGCGCTGCAAGTGGGTGACGAAGAACTGCGGGTCGGCGATGAGCCAAGGTTCACCGCCTAGTTGTTCGGTGACGTAGCGAGCGAGCATTTCGACGACGGGTCCGCCCATCCATAAGAGGGCTGCCAGTCCGACCAACAGCAAGGCGGCGGAGGCAAGATCCTGGCTCTTGGCCACCTGGCCTTCTTCCCGCGCCTGTTGCCGGCGGTGCGGAGTTGCATCCTGGGTTTTGTCGCCGTCGTTTTCCGCCATGCCGAAAGTTCTGTGCTAGGGAACACAACCCCGTTGGGGTAGGGCCTCGTTTTCGCCAGTTCCCAGGGTAGCCGCTGCTGCGGCAACCCTGGGCTAGAGGACACGCACCCCGTTGGGGTTGAGCCTCGTTGATTCCCTACGGGGAACGTAACGGGATCCGCAAGGTTTGGAAGAGAATCTGCAACGTCGGTGGGACTTGATCCTGGAAAACCAGCAAGGCCGCTCCGAGAGAAAAGAAAAACACACCGAACGTGATCATGGCGTTCATTCCGAATCCGATGACCATGACATTCAACTGCGGCAGCGTGCGGCTGATCAGACCCAGCACCAGCGTGGCCAGCAGCACGGCGGTTACCACCGGTGCCGCGGCGCGGATCGCCACGTGAAAACTCTGCGTGATCAAGACCAGAAACATTTCGACCAGCGACGCGAGCATTTCGGGGCCTGAACTGCCGGTGCCCGTGCCGAGAAACATCGCCACTCCTCCCCCGGGTGGGATGACGCTGAACGTGTCGAGCAGGCCGCCCAGAAGGATGCGATGCCCACCCATGATCATGAACAGGGCCGCGCTGAGCAGGCTCAGCATCTGCGAGAAGAGCGGCACGTTGGTCGAGGTCGTGGGATCGAAGACGTCGGCGAGCGAGAGTCCGCCGACGCGGCTCATCATGTCGCCCGCCATCTGGATCCCGCCCAGCAAAATCGAAATTCCCATCCCCAGGATCAGGCCGATCATCAGTTCGCCACCGATGATCAGCACATAAACCAGCAAACTGCCGGGGTAGGGCAGGGTGGCAAACCACTGGCTCGGCATGATCAATACCGCCAAGGCCAGCGAGACCAAGGCGCGAACCATGGCCGGGGCTTCCTTGGCACCGAAAATCGGCGACGAGATCAGCAATCCGCTGATCCGCGTCAACACTAAGGTGAAGATCAGAAACTTCTCAACATTGAGCAGGGCCAGCGGGTTTATCATCGCTCAAACCGGATTGCGTGATTCAAGGAGCACGGGCTTCCAGCCCGTGGAATTCGATACGGGCAAGATGCCCGTACCACGGTGGCGCGGGCTTCCAGCCCGTGAAATTCGATACGGGCAAGATGCCCGTACCACGGTGGCGCGGGCTTCCAGCCCGTGGAATTCGACACGGGCAAGATGCCCGTACCACGGTGGCGTCCGTCTGCCAGAAAATCTTGCCACACACAGGAATACCGTGCGCCGAGACAACTCACCAAGAAAACCATTAAAATCTCCCCGGGATGCCCGCAATCAGCTCGGTCGTGTACTGCATCATCTGGCTCAGCAGCCAGGGCAACGTGAAGCTCAAGACCAGGATCATGATTGCCAGCTTGGGCACAAAGGCCACCGTTTGTTCCTGAATCTGCGTCACCGCCTGGAGCAAGCCGATCACCAGACCCACGACCATCCCCGACAGGAGCACCGGGGCCGAAATCAAGAGGCTCATCCAGATCGCTTCGCGACCGAGTCCGATAGCCAGTTCCGATAAGGAGTCGGGGGTCATGTTACCTCACCACCTGAAAGCTCTGCATCAACATTCCAATCACCAGATGCCATCCGTCGACCAGTACGAACAACAAGATCTTGAACGGTAGCGAAATCAACGTGGGGGGCAGCATGAGCATGCCCATCGATACCATCACGCTGGCAATCACCATGTCGAGAATCAGAAACGGCAGATAGATCTGGAATCCGATGAGGAAGGCCGTTTTCAATTCGCTGAGCATGTAGGCAGGCAAGAGGACCGTCATCGGCACGTCGTCATATTTGGTCGGGGCCGGCTCGGTCGACGCATATTTCCAAAACAACAGCACATCCTCGGTGTTGCCGGTCCGCTCGATCTGCGCGCTCATGAATTGGCGGATCGGACCCGCACCCAGGGTCCAGGCCTGCTCCAGGCCGATCTGCTTGTTCGTATAAGGAACGATCGATTGCTCATAGACCTGCTTCCAAGTGGGGGCCATGATTAGCAGCGTAATGAACATGGCCAGCGAGGTAATCACCTGGTTCGGCGGAAGCTGTTGGGTGCCCATCGCCTGTCGCAACATGCTCAGCACCACCACCACGCGGACGAAACAGGTCGTCATCAACAGGATCGCCGGCGCCAAGCTCAGCACCGTCAGCAACAGCATCACCTGGATCGTCGAACTGAGTCCCTCCGGGCTGACCCACTTTTCCGGACCGGCGGTCAAATCCTGCGGCACATTGATCGCCAGCGGCCGGCTGCCCGCATCCTCGCCCCAAGCCGCCGTGGGAACCATCGAACCGACAAAAACCAGCGCCAACAAAAGCAGCTTCACTAGACCAATCCCTCGCCCCGCAGTCTCCGTCCGGCAATTTTCAATTTTCAATTTGCAATTTGCAATTTTCAATTCTTCTCGCTCAGGCATGTTTTTCCTCCCAGCGATAGCGTTTCCGACGCGTGCCAGCGGGTTCGAGATTGTCGAGTTCCACGGGTTCGCCCGACTTGGGGGCCAACTGCTGGAAAACCTGGCGGAAGGCCAGGGTGGAGCTTTTCGGATGGGCCTGTTGGCAGATGCCGGCGATGCGATCGACTTCGAGCGGATCGGTCACTTCGGTCAAGGTCTCGGTGCCGTTGGGAGTGATCGATACCAACAGCAGCTTGCTGCCGCAGCGCAGCAGTTGCACCTGCTGCCGTGCCCCGAGCGGGGCGCGGCCGAGGATCTCAAAGACCTCCTTGGGCAGCACCAGCGACCCGCGCGGAGCGGTCTTGCGCATGGCCCAGGCAACGATGAAGAAAAGCCCCAGCACGATCGCCAAGCTGCCGCCGACCGTGATCATCGCGCCGATCGGCGAACTCTTGCCCAGGGCACTCCGGTCGTTGTGACTGCCGAGTCCCAACGGCCAGGCAGACTCGGGTTGCACGGACGTGGGTGCGGGAGCGAGCACGGGCGGTGTGGTAGGCACGTGTACCGGTGGCAAGGGACTCGCCGTGGGCGCGGTCGCAAAAAGTTGGGGTGGCAGCGGCTTGACTGCGGTGGATTGGGCCGGTTCGAGGGCTTTCGTTTTCTCTGCCGGTGTTTCTGCCGGCGGCACGAAATCTTGTTGGAAGAGGACCGGCAGGGTATCGGAACGTCGTAAGCCGGGCGGATCGGGAGCAAAATCGGCCCCTTTCCCCGTTGGGCGAAGTGGCGCGATATCCGTGGCATTGAGCTTCGGGTCGGCCGCCACGGCGGTTCCATACTCCACGATCTTTGGCCCTGAACCGGGTGACGTGGCCGAAGTTGGACCGGACCACCAGGGTTCCGAGGCAGGATTGGCGGGACGATCGGCCGCAACCGCGGCGGAGGCCGCGACGAGGCATGGTCCGAGTAGGGCGATGAGTGAATGCATGTTTGCGCTTCCTTGCGTGAAACATTCTTAGGCGAAGACGTTGGCTCCGACGATCAGTTCGGCGACACGGACACAAAAGTTGTCGTTGAGTACCAATACTTCGCCTCGTGCGATGAGGCGGCCGTTGACGAAAATGTCAACCGGATCGCCCGCCAGCTTGTCGAGCGGCACGACGGAGCCTTTGCGAAGTTTCAGCACGTCTTCGAGATACATGTGGGTTCGGCCCAATTCGATCTTGAGGTCGAGTTCGACGTCGCGGATCAGATCGAGGGTAGCGGTTTCTGTCGAGGGCGCGGCGAGCGAGAACTCATCCAGCCGATAGGAAGAGACGCCGGAAGGGATCTCGCCCAGACGGCCGGAGTTCACCGATTCCAGGGCCTTCTCCGCTTGCGCCAAAAGATATTCAATGTCTTGCGCGGCGATGTCCGGTTCCCGCGATTGCTGCGCGGCGGCGGCCTTCTTGACCGGCGGTGGCGCGGTGGCCGGCATGGCGGACGGCACGGCGACCGGCGCGGCGGCTGCCGCATTGCGGCCCGCCTCGCTCAAGAGTTTTTCAATGCTGTCCTGGGCCAAAAGCTGATCGTCCTTATCGCCGGCTTGGGCAGGTGCCGCAGGCGACGCCTTCGCCGAGGGCGCCTGGCTGAAGAGCCGCTCAATCTCGTCCTGACTCATCAGGGAATCGTCGTTCGCCATAGGAATCCATTCCTAGCGGGTTGATGATCGAACTTGTAATTGCTAGTTCTCCAGCGACGAATAATCGCTGATAACCAGCTCCTGTATCAATGGCTTGCCAAGGATGTGTTTTGCTTTTTCGAGGATCGTTCGCTTGATCAGGCCGAGGCTGGGATCGGTCAGGTCGGCCATCGCCGAGCTGCGAACCGCCACCATGACCTGTTCGCGGAAACGGCTCTGGTTCAGCTCAAAGAGACGATCGAACTCTTTCTTGTTGTCCGCGGCCACGATGCCGTGCAGACGGAAATCAACCCGCAAGGTCGAGTTGGAAGCCGGCTGGTAAATGGTAACGGAAAACTCCTTCAGGTCGACCTCCACGTTGGCCGGCGCGTCGCCTTCTCCGGCCGGCTCGGCTTCGCCTTTTTTGTGTTCGGCCGGCGGCTTGGCCGCGTTGCCCGCAGCCGACGCCGAGTCGGACGCCGCAGGAATGCAGAGGTAAGCCACCACGCATTCCACGGCGACCACAACGAAGACCAGGCTAAGAACCAGGATCTTGCCCAGCATCGATTTCTTGGCGGACGGAGGTGTATCGCCGGCAGCCGCTTCTTTAGGTTCAGGGTCAATGGGCGTCTTGGCCATGGTAGTCTTGTCGCAGTTGTCCCTCTCCCAAAAGGGCGAGAGGGAGTTGAGTTAGGTATCCTCGGGGTCTCTTAATTCTAAGTTGTCGTTTGGCAGCAAGCAGGGAAAAAAGATACTTTCTTTTGCTTCCTACCATCCACTTATTCCATATATGACGTTTGTTTGGCCGTCCGAACCTAGTGCGGCGGCATTAGGTGCTTTGCCTGCTGGTAGAGCACGGCCCGCCGCAGCACTTCGTCCATCGTCTCGGTCACGACCAGCCGTTGTCCGGTCGTGAGTGTGATGAACGTGTCGGGCCGGGCCTCGACGTATTGGATCAACTCGGCGTTGAGGATGAACGGCTCGCCTCCCAAATGGGTTAATTGGATCATGACGCAAAAGGTTAATATCGTTATTTGCAGGCGGGACGCCTACGCTACCTAACGGAGTTGCAATAGGTCGTCGAACAACTGCGTCGCCGTGGTGATCACCCGTGTGTTGCTGCGATACATCGTCGACGATGTAATCAGGTTGATCAGGCCGGCACCGATGTCGGTGTTCGACAACTCCAGCGATCCGGCCACAATCGTGCCGGTTCCCTGGTCGCCCGGGTTGCCCATGATCGGCAAGCCCGAATTGACGCCGGTAGAGTACATGTTTTGCCCCACCTGTTCCAGACCAACTGGATTGGAGAATCGCGCCAGTCGCATCTGTCCCAAGGTTTGGCTGATTCCGTTGCTAAAAACGCCGTTGATCATGCCCGTATCGCTGATATTGAAGCTGTTCAACACACCCGGAGCGGAACCGTCCTGCCGCGACACGGTCAATGACGCGTTAGCTGAGGCAAGGCCGGTAACCTGGGTAAAGTCGAGATTAAACTGGAGTGGCTTGACCGATGGTTCGTTCACGCGTCCAATTGCCACGGTCGTATTGGATGACGATAAGAAGTTGCCTTGGCCGTCGAAGCGAATCGTGCCCGTGCCGACATCGATGCCATATTGCCCTGTACCCGGATCGTTCTGGCCGCAGTCGGCGTACCAGCGATACTCCGTGAAACTGCTGTTGCGTTCTTCCAGAACGGCGGTGACACGGACCGAGAGCGGGATGCCCAAGCTGTCGTAGACGACCATGTCGGCCATTGCCCCTTGACCCACGGCGGATTGAATCGAGGTGAACGGCATGCCTACGGCACTCGTCTTGGGCGGAGTATCATTGGTGATCAATTGCAGTGCCGAAAGTCCGATTTCGATGGAGTTGGCATCGCCGTCATTGCCCACGATTTTGATGTGGCCGTCGGAGGTGATGGTCACGCCCGGGGGGAGGTTGGTAGGGGAATCGACGGGAATCGGGTAGAGCAGATTGCTGCCGGGCGCCCGCTGGATGCCGAGGGAACCTTGAAGAAAACTCGCCAAGTCGTTGAGTGTCGAGGTATTCGTGACGGTGAGTGATTGCGTGGTCAACGTATTGCCGCCCTTGGATCCCGCAAACTGCAAAGTACCCGTTGCGGCAAAGGCGTTCTGGTAGGTCATGCCATCATAGACCACCACGTCCTTGAGCAACGTAGTACTCGTAACCGCAGGGCCGTTCATGTTCAAAACGTGGCCGCCGGCGCGGATTGTGGCATCGGTGTTATTGTCGGTGAAGGGCACGGTCGGGTTCGGGTCGGTCGTACTCGGCAGCTCGCCGATTTTATAGAAATTGGTATCGCCCGCCTGGTCGTTCACACTGCGATAGACGTAGGTTTTATCCCAGGTGCCTGAAATGTCGGTGGGAAAGTTCGAGAGCAAGATCTGGTTGTTGGCCGTCAACGGCGAACTGACCGCTACCAACTGCGGCCGGCTCTCCACGTTGCCACTGGCGAAGGTCACATAATACTTGTAGGTTCCGGTGAGGTTACCGGCGGTGGGGTCTAGGGTCGCCGTGGGACCACTATCGGAAGGTCCGCTCATGTTCAAGACGTGGTTGGTGGTTATGATTGTAGTATCGTCGTAATGGTCGGAGAAGGTCGCGGCCGGGTTGGCCGCGGTCGGCAGCTCGCCGACTTTATAGAATTTGGTATTGCCCGCCACATTCACGCTGCGATAGATATAAGTCTGCTTCCATGTGCCTGAACTGTCGGTGGGAAAGTTCGAGAGCGAGACCGTGTAGTTGGTCAAGGGCGGTACTGGCGCCGCAGAATCGACCGCCACCGGCTGCGGCTTGCTTTCCACGCCGCCGTTGACGAAGGTCACGTAATACTGGTAGTCGCCGACGAGGGGACCGGCACCGGTGGGGTCCACGGGGTCCGCGACCACGGCCGCCGCGGGACCCGTCGCGGGAAAGGTCTTGGTTTCGCTGCCGGGGTAGGACTTGCTGCCGTCGGTGAGGATGCCGGTCTGGATGATCGAGGCCGTATCGGCGATAGCGCCGATGGGCGTCAGCGCGCCTTGCATGATGGCTTCCGTCGTGGCTTTGGCCACCGTGGCGGTGCCCAAAGGGATGCTGAGCGGCTGAAGTTGCGTCGTATCGACCTGGAACTTGCTGTTGATGCCGTAGCCCATCACGCGGTTGCCGGTGCCCGTCACGATTTGGTTCTGGGAGTTGGTCTTGAAGGTTCCGTTGCGGGTATAGTTTTGCTGGCCGTTTTGACCTTGAACGATGAAAAAGCCGTCACCCTGGATGGCCAGATCGGTGGGGCTGTTGGCCGTGGAGATCGTGCCTTGCGAAAAATTGGGCGCGATCTCCGCGACCATCACGCCAAGGCCCGTTTGCCGTGGATTGTTGCCGCCGCTGAAAGTCGTGGGCGAGGAGCCGACGCTTTGCGTCTGCAGGAACTGCGTGGCAAAGAGTGCGCTGGACGCCTTGAATCCGACGGTGTTCGAGTTGGCTAGGTTGTTGCCTATGACGCTGATCTGTGTTTCGGCGGCATTCAAGCCCGTCAGGGCCGTGCTCATGGCGGATGCTAAACCCATGATTTATCGTTCCTTATCGTAACAATTGTGGTAATGGTTGTGGTTGTGGTTGGTACTGTTTTCTAATTCCGGCTCTCCGCCGGGTTTGCGGATAATTGTGGTGCGGGCGTCCCGC